>MGUR01000070.1:27827-32013 GCA_001800075.1 Elusimicrobia bacterium RIFCSPLOWO2_01_FULL_59_12 | reverse complement strand
GGGTCCGGTCTGGACTCACTCGATCTCGAAGCGGCACGCCGGCGGGGGATCGAGGTTTTGACCACCCCTGAGGCGCCTGTGGAGGGCGTCGCCGAACTGACCCTCGCCTTGATCCTGGGCGTCCTGCGCCGGACCGCCGAAGCGGACCGGATGCTTCGGCAAGGCCAGTGGAAACCGCTGATGGGTTCGTTGCTTCAGGGAAAAACCGTCGGCCTGGTTGGCTTAGGCCGCATCGGCCGGCGCCTGGTCGAGCTCCTCGAACCCTTCAAGGTCCATTTTCTGGCCCGCGAGCGCTCCCCGGACGTCGCTTTTGCCAAGCGTCATGACATCCGGCTCGTGTCGCTCCCCGTTTTGCTGCGGCGATCGGATATCGTTTCGCTGCACGTGACCCTCGATGACGAAACGCGGGGGATGGTCGGGGCCGCACAGCTGGCCTCCATGAAGCGAAGGGCCATTCTCGTCAACACGGCCCGGGGGGAACTGGTCGACAACGAGGCGCTGGCGACCGCGCTGCGCAATGGACAGATCGCGGGCGCCGGTATCGACGTGTACCAGAAAGAACCTTATCAGGGTCCGCTCACAGACTGCCCCAACGCTTATCTCACGTGCCATATGGGTTCTTACGCGATCGAAACCCGAATCCAGATGGAGCACCAGGCCGTCGAGAACCTCCTTCGGGCCCTTGCGAAGCACCGCCTCCCGAAAGCCAGACCCGCTTATGCTTAAAGGTATAATTTACAGTCAATTGCAATGAGCGATAAACTAAAAGGGAAGAAAATATTGTGCACCCTGGGGCCTTCTTCAAGAAACCAGCGCGTGATCCGGCGTCTCGAGGAAATCGGCGTTAGTTTATTCCGTATCAATTTATCACACACACAATTAGAAGACGTTGCGCCGATCATCGATGAAATTCGCTCCATGACGAGCGTGCCGATCTGCCTGGACACTGAAGGCGCGCAGATAAGAACCGGCGGTTTGAGACATGGACGCATTGTATTGGTCGCTAACACGCTGGTCCGCATAAACAAAAGTGCCACGGCAGGTGATGAGAAGGCGTTTAATCTTTACCCGACGAACATCATTGATCAGCTGCAAATAGGCGATCTGATCAGCATTGATTTTAATTCGGTATTGGTCCAGGTGGTGGAAAAAGACGAGAGCGGCATCCAGGCGAGAGTTCTCACAGGAGGAAAGGTGGGACAAAACAAAGCGGTCAGCGTTGATCGCAACGTATCCTTACCGCCCTTAACAAACAAAGACTTGGAAGCCTTAAGAATGGGTCTCAATAAAGGGATCCACCACGTGGCGCTTTCCTTTGCCAATTCAGCCGCGGATGTTGACCAGTTGCGCCAGATGATAGGGGATGAAGCCACTCTCATATCCAAAATAGAGTCCATCAGCGGCATTAAAAATCTCCAAGCGATTGCCATGCGGTCAAATGCCATTTTATTGGACAGGGGAGATCTCTCCAGAGAAGTGCCTATCGAGCAGATTCCGAGAGCGCAGAAAGAAATCATCAGACGATCGAAAGAATGTGGCGCCAAGGTTTACGTCGCCACGAATCTACTGGAGTCTATGATTTCGTCAGCCGTTCCAACACGCGCGGAAGTGAACGATGTTTTTAATACCTTGCTGGATGGCGCCGATGGACTCGTTCTTGCCGCTGAAACGGCCATCGGCTCCTACCCCGTCCAATGCAGTGTCATGGTCTCCAAACTGATCCAGCAGTACAATGAGTATGTCGATGGCTCTAAATTTTCTGTAAACCACCTAAAAGGACAGCATTCTTTGTTACTGGTCGAGCCTCACGGCGGGACACTGGTTAATCAGCTGAGCGAAACGTCCGATCGGAAGGACGTTTCCCATCTGAAAAAGTTGGTTGTTCCGCAGACCGTGATCATGGATGCCGAACAGATCGCTTTAGGGACGTTCTCACCGCTCAAAGGGTTTATGGGGCAAGACATCCTACATTCGGTAGTGGATTCGTATAAATTGCCGGATGGGTTGGTGTGGCCGTTGCCCATAACCCTGCAAATTCGCCGCGACCAAGCGCAGGAATTGAAAAAAGGGGACGATCTGGCTTTATGCCTGGAAAGCGGCGATGACGTTTACGCCACGATGAAGATCGAGGAAATTTACAAAGAGGATGTGAGCACCCTGGCGAAAGGCGTTTTTTGCACCGATGATAAAAATCATCCCGGCGCAAGAAAGCTCCTGGGGGCCGGGGACTATTTCCTATCCGGTCCCGTTCAGCTGATAAAACGGCTCCCGTCGGCCGATAAACATTTTGAGATCACGCCCCATCAGGCCCGGAAGATCTTTGAGCACAATGGCTGGAGCCGAGTCGTTGGATTTCACACGCGCAATGTGGCCCACCGGGCTCATGAATACCTGCAGCTGAAAGCCTTGGAAGATTACCACTGTGACGGGATCTTCATCCATCCTCTGGTGGGGCCCAAAAAGAAAGGGGATTACAGCGCTCAGATTATTTTGAAGTCTTACGAAATGATCATTTCAAAATATTATCCAAAACAATCCTCTCTTTTGGCGGCTTTTCAGAGCTATCCACGCTATGCCGGCCCTCGTGAGGCTGTCTTTACGGCGTTGTGCAGGAAGAATTTCGGCTGCAGCCATTTTATTATCGGCCGGGACCACTCCGGCGCGGGGGGGTTTTACGAGGCGGATGCCGCCCAGAAACTTCTTGACCACTTAGGGGATATTGGCATTCAACCTATCTATTTCAACACGGTTCGTTACAGTGAAAAACTAAAAACGTATGTCGAAGAAGATCTCCATGATGCGAATGAATCCATGAAGATCAGCGGAACCCAGGCGCGCCTCATGCTGCAAAACCGGGAGGTACCGCCGGACTGGTTTATGAGAAAAGATATTGTGGAGTTGATCCTTAAGGAAATGGACGCGGGCAGCGAGGTCTTTGTTTCATGAATCCGAAGATAAAATGGATGATCCAGGTGGGGAAACAGGTTGTGGCTCAACCTCATTGGGCCGTTTACCGGTTAGGGTATAACACGCGACGGACCGTTTCTGATGTTTTATATCCTTTCGGCTACTGCCATTACCCGCATCGAATCATTTTTTTGGCCGGCATGGCATTGGGCGCAACGACCTGGATTAAAAACCTGTTGGCCAGGGTGCCCGGCATTTATACCCGATCCACCCCCATGCCCGATGAGATTCGGGACAATCAGGATATTTGCGATTCGGCTTTTTCACGTATTCCCAAATACGGCAACACCTTGTTTAAGACGCATTTAAATCCTACGCAGGGAAATATCGATTGTATTCTTCGCAATGGGGTTGAAAAAGTCATCGTTTCCTACAGGGATTTGAGAGATGTGGCCATTTCTCGTTATTACCGTTTGATCGATTTTCCGAAAGATCAAAGCGACCCGAATTATCTGGATTATATCGCTGTCGGCAAAGAAAAAGCGATCGATCATTCAATCGATATGATCAAGCAATATTATGAACCCTGGATCCTCGGCTGGTATGACATGGCGGCAAACTATCCCGGCCGCTTTCTATTCGTAAGATTTGAAGATCTGAAAGCGGATACCCAGGGGCAATTCAAGGCCATGCTTGATTTTTATGGCATCCAGCTTCGGGAAGAAACAATCGGCAGGATCATTGAAGCGTGTAAAGGCAAAAACGGTATAAAAAAGAACATGAAGAAAGCACACGTTCTCCCTTTTGCCGTATCAACAAATTTCCGTAAAGGGGGAACCGGTTATTGGAAAGAGGAATTAACAGAAAGGCAGATCGAGAAATGCAAGTCCCTTTTAAGCAACTCGCTGATCAAACTGGGATATGAAGTTCCATGATCCGGAACATTATTTTTGATTTTGATGGCGTTTTGCTGGAATCTGTCGAAGTAAAGACGCGGGCCTTCCGCCAGCTTTTTGGAGGGGAACCTCCGGAGCAGGTTTCGAAAATCATCGCCTATCATCTCCGAAACGGCGGGATTTCGCGATTTGAAAAATTCCGAACGATCTATCGCGATATTCTGGAACGCCCCCTGGCTGAATCAGAGTTTCAACGATTGTGTGACCGATTTGCCGAATGCGTGGAAGATGAGGTGGTGGCGTCGCCCTGGGTCCCGGGCGCCAAGGAATTTCTCGATGCGCAACGCGGAAAATATCGATTTTTTGTCGTATCCGGCACTCCG
>MGUR01000070.1:16024-27818 GCA_001800075.1 Elusimicrobia bacterium RIFCSPLOWO2_01_FULL_59_12 | reverse complement strand
AAAGCCGAACTCCTGCAGGATCTGGCCGAACGGCACGCATTGGTCAAATCCGAGATGCTCTATGTCGGAGACTCGGTCAATGATTGGCGGGCCGCACAGGCCTTCGGGATCGGCTTCATCTGGCGGCGACCCAGCGATGCGCTCGAGACACTGCCGGATTTCCTGGGCCCGATGATTCCTTCCCTGCTGCAGCTCGAAGAGGCGCTCCAAACATGCCGCGCGTAAGCGTCGTCACTCCCAGCTACAACCGGAAAGAATTTCTTTGGGAGGCGATCGATTCCGTTCGCGCCCAGACCTATCGCGATTTCGAAATCATTGTGGTGGACGATGGCTCTACAGATGGGACCGCGGAACAGCTGACCGAGCGCTACGGAAAGGAAGTTCGCCTCTTAAGCCTGCCGCATACCGGATTGCCAGCGTCGGGTCGCAACGCGGGAATCCAGGCAGCGGGAGGGGAATTTGTCGCTTTTCTGGATTCCGATGATCTCTGGCGGCCGCAGAAGCTGGAACGTCAAATAGCAGCGGCTGAACGTGATCCCAAAGCGGTTCTGTACTATGCCCTAGCCAAAAAATTTGGGGCGTCGGAATCCCAGGGTGTCACCATGCGGTTTCACTACCGCCCGTCAGGTCGGGTGTTCAATTTTCTGATCTTTTATAATTTTATCCCCACGCTGACGACTCTTGTAAGACGGGATGTGTTCGAACGGGTAGGGTTTTTTGATACGCGGCCCGATCTTCGCGCCGCCGAGGATTACGACATGTGGCTCCGCATCGCGCGGCTCCACCGCGTCCGCTATGTTCCCGAGGTGCTGGCCGAATACCGCCTGCACCCCGAGAACATTTCCAGCAACATCTTCGCCGGCTATGACCGGATCGAGCGCGTTCTGCAAAAAACGTTTGGGCATAACGGCACTCCTAAATTCCTGCAGCGGAAAGCCCTCTCCCACAATGAAATGGGCCGCTTTGAATTTGGCCTGCTGCTCTGCGACCGGCGCGAAGAGGTCCTGGCGCACCTGCAGCGCGCCGTCCGTATTGATCCGCTTTGCCTGACCGGTTGGGCCGGCCTGCTGCTGATGCGTTGCGTTCAATTTTCCAGATTAAAACGTGTCGCCACGCACTGTATACGGGCCGTACTCTGACAGCCGATTAGGGGGTCCTGAATTGAAGAAAATACTTTACATTCAGGCGTCTGCGGACTGGGGAGGCACGGAAGTCAGTTCCTTCCAGCTCGCCTCTCATTTGGATCCGAACGAATTTGAGACAGGGGTCTTATTCCACTGCACGGCCGGACCCGTATGCGAAGATTACCGGAAGGCAGGGATCCCTTTCTGGACGGTCTCTTTCCCACGCGTTCTCCAGGCGCTCAAGATCATCCGGCAATTTAAACCCGATATCATTCAGATCTATGGGCTTCGGACGAACGTCTTGTGGCGGCCTTTGCTGCGGTTGCTCGGATACCGCCGGCTGATTGGTGTCAACCAGGGTCTCACCAATCAAGGGGAAAAACCCAGCCGCGGGCGCTTGGTCTTGGACCGCATGACGCATGGCTGGCTACAGAACTACGTTGTCAATTCTCAGCAGATCGCTGCCACTTTGACGGAAGAAGGTTTCGACCCCACAAAACTCCTGATGATTTACAACGGTATTCCGCTCAACGGCTTTCTCAAAAAGAGCGGGACACAAAATCACCCGCCGGTCATCGTCTGCGTGGGAAATCTCCGGCAGGTGAAAGGTCACACCTACCTTCTAGATACGTTCAAAATCCTCCGAGCCCGCAAGGTGTCGTTTGAGGCCTGGATCGTAGGCGACGGTCCGCTCAAAAGTCAGCTCGTCTCCAAAACACGCGATCTGCAGCTGGAATCCCACGTCAAATTTCTGGGCCGTGTGGAAGCTGTCAAATCGGTTCTTCAAAAAGCGGATATCTTCAGTTCCCTCCCGCTGTCGGAAGGGGTGCCTATCTCTATGATGGAAGCGATGTCGTGCGGACTCCCGATTGTTGCAAGCCGCGTGGGCGGAGTCCCGGAACTTGTACGAGATGGAACGGAAGGATTTTTAGTTCCGAGCAAAGCGGTCGATTCGGCCGCAGAGCGTCTCGCAGTTTTGCTTTCCGATCCGGGCCGTCGCCTAAAAATGGGACATGCGGGGCGGTTCCGCGTCGAATCACAATTTAACCTGAATACGACTGTCATAGAATACGAGAACCTCTATAGGAATCCAGCTGTATAATGTGCGCGCCGTGAAAACACTTCCGTTCTTAAACAGCGTAGAACAACGTCTGGCCGGGCTGGCCGTGTTTCATATCGTCTTCAGTCTGACGGTGGGGGCCATCGGCCTGAGTTCGTGGTTTCCCGATTTGCATAACGATCGAGGCATTTGGAATTTCGCCTTGGACAGCAACCTTTATGAAACGAGGATCATCGCTTTGGCGGATGTCATTCAAGGTCAGGGATGGCTGGCCTGGTTTTCGTATCCCGCTTGGATTCATGAGAAACTTTATTCTATTCCGTATCATCTGTTCGGCCACTCCATTCTGAACGCTGTCTGGATCAACACGCCCCTGTATGCGTTGACGCTTTGGCTTGTTTATAAGCTGGCGTCTTCTCTTTTTGATGAAAAGATAGGGGCCTGGGCGATGCTGGGGATCGCCCTGTTGCCTTCTTATCTCATGCAAAGTACGCAGTATTTGAGAGACTCCTTGCTTATCCCCGGTCAATTAGCTTTCCTTTACGGCTGGGTGACACTGCGTGCCCGAGAATTGTCCTGGCGCAGGACCGCCAGCGGTTCCGCATGGGTCGCGGGCGGGTTTATTTTTATTTGGGCTCTCAAGTTTTACATTGCCCCTTTCTATATCCTCTTGGGGATGGCTTTCCTTTTTGTTTTTCTCTGGCAAGGGTTAACCCACCGAGCGTCCATGAGGCCGTTTCTAGCGAGTTTTGCCCTGTTGGGCCTGTGCCTGACCCTTCAAAAGAAATCTGAGCTGGTCAACGTCTATCTTGTGACACAGCGAGAAAACCAGTCAACTCCCGCACACCGTGAAACGTTTTCGTTGTCCCACAGCAACGTGGAGGATCCATCGGGAAACCAAGACGTGAAGGACCCATTGAAAAACAAAGACTCGACAGGTTTTTCCACTTCATCACGGAATGTTTTAAACACCCAGGCGGCGATTATCGCTGGCCTAAGGAATAATTTTCGATTCAGCTACCCGAACTCCGGCTCGAACATCGACACACATATCGCCTTCCATAATCTCTCCGATATGATGTTCTATACCCCCCGGGCACTGTGGATCGGGCTAGCGGCTCCGTTCCCCTCGATGTGGTTCGTCGAAGGCAAGCAGACCGGCCGGATCGGAAGGATGCTGGCGGGCATGGAAATGAGTCTCATGTATCTGATGCTCGGGTTGGCCGTCTTGGGACTTTGGAAGGAAAAAGGAAACCCTGTGCTTTGGCTGCTTTTTGGGTTTGTGGTGGCGGGGGTGACGTTGCACGCGCTGGTCATCACGAATATCGGATGTCTCTACCGATTCAGATATATTTACTGGTTTGTGATGATCATTCTGGCCACTCCCTCCACCGTGCGAATTTTGAAACCAAAAGAATCAAGAGTTCCCTGATGCCAGTAACGGTCAATCCCCGGACGGTCCTGCGCATTATCGACCGCTTGAATATTGGCGGCCCGGCGATTCACGTGACGCTCCTGAACCAGTATCTGGATCAGGCGCGTTTCAATGAACATGCCTGGAAATCCATTCTGGTTTACGGCCAAGAAGAAAAAAACGAAGGGAACATGCTTGCCTTGTTACGGCAATCGCAGCAAACGGTGTATCTCCCTGCCTTGGGGCGAGAACTGCACCCTCTGAAAGATCTCGTTTCTTTTTGGCGTGTGTTCCGCCTAATCCGGCAACAAAAGCCGGCCATTGTCCACACGCACAAATCAAAAGCGGGCGTTATCGGAAGGCTGACCGCCTGGATATGCCGTGTTCCCGTACGGGTCCATACCTACCATGGCCATGTGCTTCACGGTTATTTTGGTCCCTGGAAGTCGCGCATCTTTATCTGGATCGAGCGCGGGATGGCGCGCTTGAGCACGGCCTTGATCGCTGTGAGCCCCAAGGTCAAGGCCGATCTGTTGAAATACCGCATTGCACCGGAGAATAAGATCAAGGTCCTTTACCTGGGGCTGGAATTGGCCCGATTTTCAGCCCAGCCGCGGAGACAGGGAACACTGCGCAAAGAATTACGCATTTCCGCCGAACAGACGGTGGTCGGAATCGTGGCGCGGCTTGTTCCGATCAAAGGCCTGGAGATCTTTTTGGAGGCGGCGCGGCGGATAGCGGCCGCGGATCCGACCGTTGAATTCGTCGTCATCGGGGATGGGGAACTGCGGCAGGGACTGGAAAAACGGGCAGACGAACTCGGCCTGAAAACCCGCATTCACTTTCTTGGATTCCGTAATGATCTGGAATACCTTTACCCGGATATCGATGTTTTGATGCTGACCTCCTTTAACGAGGGATCTCCCGTCAGTCTGATAGAAGGCCTGGCGGCCGGTTGCGCCGTTGTCTCCACGCACGTCGGGGGGGTCCCGGACGTCATCCGAGACGGGGAATCCGGCTGGCTGATAGCGGCAAATCCCGATGATACTCCTGAGGCCATCGGCCGGCGTGCGGCTGAGAAAGTTCTTTCCTTACTAACAGACCCCGCCGAGCGGCGCCGTCTTGGGGAAAATGGTCAAAAAGACGTGCTGAATCGATTTGATATCCATCGTCTGGTCCAGGATATCGACCGCCTGTACTGCGACACCCTCCTAAAAGTTCTATAATACGGAAGGTTTTTGTAGCCGCCACTGAGTAATCCTTGTCCAGGAGCCTTACTTCTATGACGTATTTAATTACGGGTGGAGCTGGATTCATCGGCTCTCACTTGGCTGAAGCCCTGCTCGCCAAAAATCATTCTGTCACTGTGATTGACGACCTCTCTACGGGATCTATCCGCAACATTCAACACCTCAAGGAAAATAAGCGTTTTAAATACGTGATCGATTCGGTCATGAACAAATCGCTGCTCTCGGAGCTGGTGGATGACTGCCAGACCGTTTTTCACCTGGCCGCGGCAGTGGGGGTGAAACTGATCGTCGAAAGCCCCGTGCGCACCATCGAAACCAATATTCGAGGCACCGAAAATGTGCTGGAATGCGCCAACAAGAAACGGCGTAAAGTCATTCTTACGTCTACCTCCGAGGTGTACGGCAAAGGCGTCCAGATCCCTTTCCGCGAGGATGGGGACCTTTTGCTCGGTTCCACCGACAAGGGCCGCTGGAGCTACGCCTGCTCCAAAGCGATCGATGAATTCCTGGCGCTGGCCTACTGGAAAGAGAAAAAACTGCCCGTGGTGATCGTGCGGCTTTTCAACACCGTGGGCCCCAAACAAACCGGGCAGTACGGTATGGTGGTCCCGACGTTTGTGAAACAGGCCCTGTTAGGCCATCCCATCACCGTTTACGGCAATGGAAAACAGCGGCGATGCTTCACCCATGTGAAAGACGCCGTGACCGCGCTGATCGCTCTTGCGGAATCACCGAAGGCCGTGGGACAAGTATTCAATATAGGCAATTTGGAAGAAATCAGCATCGAAGCGCTCGCCAGGCTGGTGAAAGAAATGACCGCCAGCAAATCAGCCATCCAAAAAGTCCCTTACGACAAAGCCTACGAAGCAGGTTTCGAAGACATGTCTCGCCGTGTCCCGGACATCTCTAAAATCCGACGCGCGATCGGCTATCGCCCGAAGCACGGTCTTCGCGATATCTTGAACGACGTGATCGGTTATAGTCGCAACGGAGTCCCGATATGAGGTCGATATGCCCCTGAGCGCCGCTTACGGATCCGCGCTGCTGGCCCTCGCCTGCAGCCTGGCGGGGGTGCCGGTCGTCCGGAGCCTGGCCCGCCATTTTGGCTGGGTCAGCACCCCGCGCGCGGACCGCTGGAATGGGAAGGTGGTGGCGCTTTGCGGGGGCATCGCCATTTATGCCGCATTCACCGCCGGCGTGCTTTGCTTTTTCCCAAAAGACATTGAAAGCTTGTCGATTGTCCTGGCAGGCGGGTGTATATTTGCGCTGGGTCTCATTGATGATTTTATCCACATCAAGCCCTCGTCTAAACTCATCGGCCAAATCATGTGCGCCGCGCTGGCGATTTACGCGGGCCATGTGTTCCATTTTTTCCGCAATGAAACTCTCAATATTCTTTGCTCTTTCTTCTGGATCGTCGCCATCACCA
Organism: Elusimicrobia bacterium RIFCSPLOWO2_01_FULL_59_12; assembly: GCA_001800075.1. Classification (GTDB taxonomy): domain Bacteria; phylum Elusimicrobiota; class Elusimicrobia; order 2-01-FULL-59-12; family 2-01-FULL-59-12; genus 2-01-FULL-59-12. The sequence goes on along the minus strand of MGUR01000070.1, from coordinate 21,541 downwards.
ACGCGCTGAATCTGTTGGACAACATGGACGGTTTGGCCGCGGGCATCGGTATCGTGGCGTCCGCATTCCTGGCGGCGGTCTTTGTGCACGAAGGCCAGCCGATGCTGGCGGGTTTGGCATTGGCTCTAGGCGCCAGCCTGGCTGGTTTTCTCTGCTACAACTTTTATCCCGCCTCGATCTTTATGGGCGATTCCGGCAGCCTGTTCATCGGTTTCACCTTGGCGCTGCTCTCGATGAAAACGGCCTCCCTCGGCGGCGCCGTCACCGCCATCGCCGTGCCGACCCTGGTTCTGTCCGTACCCATTCTCGATGTGGTGTACGTTTCGATCACGCGTATTTTGCGAGGGCAGTCCGTGGCGGAGGGCGGCAAAGACCACACATCTCACTGCCTGATCTCATTAGGCCTCTCCGAACCTCGCGCCGCGCTGACGTTGTACGGGCTGGCCACCCTGTCCGGCGCCCTGGCTCTTTGGATCAATCAGTCCCCTGAACTTCCGACGCTGTTTCTGATACCGGTTATTCTGGTTGTTTTCAGCATCCTGGGCGTCTACCTGGCGCACGTCACCTATGATCTGCATCCTCGAAAAAGTGAGACAACCGGGGTGAGTTCGCCGTGGATGACCAATCTCCTGGTCAATCTGGGCTTCAAGCGGCGGGTGTTCGAAATTATTATGGACTTCACGCTGATTTCACTGTGCTATTACTTCGCTTACGAGCTGCGCTTTGATTTCAAGCTGAGCCAGCCCTATCTGGGCTCCTTTACGAAATCGCTCCCGCTGGTTATTCTGCTGACTTTCGGCTGCTTTTTTCTGGTGGGCATCTACCGCGGCATCTGGCGGTTCACCGGCACGCGCGACGCCATCCGGTTCTTGTCTGGATCCGCCCTGTCCGTTCTGGTGGCGGTGCTGGCGGTTGTTCTCATTTATCGCTTCGAGGATTTTTCTCGCTCCGTTTTCCCTATCTACGGCATTCTGCTTTTCGTCTCGGTGTCCCTCACGCGCCTTTCGTTCAAGGTGATCGGGATCACGCTGTTTTCCCTGCGCCATCCGCAAATCCGGGATATCCCGGTGCTGATCTACGGCGCTGGAGAAGGAGGGGAATTGGTCCTGCGTGAGATCCTCAAGCAGAACGGACATTGGAATTGGAAACCCATCGGTTTTATCGATGACGACCATAAAAAATACCGGCTGAAAATACATGGCGTCCCCATCCTGGGCTCCTTCAAGGACCTCCCCAAAATCCATAAAAAAAACGGATTCAAACAATTGATCATCTCCTCCAGTCATATCCCGTCAAACACCATTCAAGAGGCCATGACGTTCTGCGCGGAGAACGACGTCGAGGTCAAACGCTTCCGCTGGATGGTGGAAACACTATCCGCTTGATTAAACGCGCCTGTCTCGGTATCCTCGCAGGGCTCTGGGTTCTGGCCCTGTCCGTCCCCATGCAGCGCCTGCAGATGGTCCAATGGAACTTCTTCCACTATCGCATCCCCGCTTATTATCTCGTGGTGCTCATTCCGATCCTGGTTGTCCTGTCAGGCGTCTTCCTCATCGGCCGACTTCGGGGGGGCGTCTGGTCCTGGGCGTGGTGGCTGTTTCCGATAGCCTGCCTGCCCGGCATTGTGTGGGGTGTCGACAGCGCGTGGGGACTGCGTCAATGGCTGAGCCTGTGGTCCAGGGGCCTGGCCGTGGGAGCTTCCCTCGCGTGGTTGTTGGAGACCCCGGAATCCTCCTGGAAGATTCTGCGGTGGGCTTATGGGGCCGCGATCGTGGCATGCCTTTTCGGCCTGACCGAGCTGGCCCTGCAGGCCAATCCTCTCATGGATAATTTTGTGTCAAAAACACCCAGCGAGATCCTGCCCGCCGACGGCGGCCCCAACCCCCTTTATCAGCGGCCCACAGATTTTTCGGGATCTGGACGGCCCATGGGGACCCAGGGCAATCGCATTCCTTTTACGGCCTGTCTGGTTCCATTTCTGCCAATCGCCTTATGGAAAGCGGCGATGCCGCGAAAAATGGCCTGGGTGCATTTTTTTGCGGCGGCCGCGCTGATGAGCTTGATCCTGTTGTCGAACGCTCGCTCGGGCTGGGTGGCCGTCATCGTAGGGGTCACGGCGTACCTCCTGCTCTCCACAGGAGAAGCCCGCCGCAAAGCAGGATGGGTTCTCGCGGGTGCAGTATTTTTGGTGGCTCTCTGGCTCTCCTGGCCATCCAACCTCGCGCGGGTCGTATCCAGGGCTCACTCCTTCACACTAAAGAATCAGGACGTTCAGCACCGTTTGGGGAGTCTTCCCACCGTAGGCGCAATGAAGGGGCGCTGGCTATTTGGTGTGGGGGTCGGTAATTACCCCAAGGTCTATGCGCCTTATTACCGCGGACCGTTCAAATATCTGTCGACGCCTGACAACCAGTATCTCCGCTGGTTGATTGAAACGGGGATCGCCGGCTTCGGCGTCCTGATGCTGTTTCTGGGGGGTCTGGCGCATGCGTGCTGGCGCCGCATGACCTCTGCGGCCTTCCAGGGCGACCGGCCGTTTTACGCGGCTGTTCTCGCCGGCTGGATATCGATCGCCACGACCTTTCTATTCTTCGATGGATTCTATTGGATTGGACCGAACATGACTTTCTGGGGGTTCCTCGGACTTCTCACCGCGACCCTTCGAAACAACGATGAAAAATTACGCCTATAAACTCGTCGGCGAAATCGGAGCTCGACTCCTGTCGACCGTTTTCCTCCTGGTCATGGCCCGCATCGTGGGGATCGCTGATTTCGGCGTGTATTCAACGGCCTTTGCGTTCGCCACGGTCTTCAGCATCCTGATCGACTTAGGCACCAATCCCCTGGTGACCCGGGAAATCGCCCGCTACCCGGACAAACGCCCCCGCATTATCGCTTCGGTGAATGCGCTGAAATTCATGACGTCGGCCGTGATGCTGGGGTGTCTATGGATCGTTACGGTTGCCGTGGGCCTGCCCGCTGAAAAAGCCCAGCTGGTGCATTGGCTGGGCTGGGTCGTGATCGGAACGGCTTTCACCGAATATCTCAGCGCCGTCTTTACAGGGTTAGAGCAGATGGGCATGGAAGCTGTCCTGAAAATCGTCGGCAAGGGCGTCGTCATCACCGCGGCGCTTGTGACGCTGCTGATGACGCGCCAGATGTTTCCGGCCATTCAGGTCATGGCGGTGTTTTCAATCGTCAGCATCGGGGTCGGCATCTTGCTGGTCCGCACCCGACTGGGCGCCTTTGGATTTCACCTGGACGGGCCTTACCTCCGCCATCTGCTGGCTCGCAGCATGCCTATTTTTGGCTCCTGGGCGTTTCTGATCTTATACGGCAGTCAGGGCATTCTGGTTCTGAACTTTTTCAAAATCTCTGACCACGCCATCGGCCTTTTTGCCCTGGCCGCCAAAATCCTTGATGTCGTGAAAGTCCTCCCCGTCCTGCTGGCCAGCACTTTTTTCCCGTCCCTTTCCCGCCAGGCCCACCTGTCCAGGAGCGCCTTTCAACGGCGCGCCCGGGAGCTGATTCGGTATGCCGCGGTCGGGTTTCCACTTCTGGCGATGGGGGGCTATGCAGCGGCTCCTCTTCTGCTTCAGGCGCTCTACGGACCGACCTATCAGGAAGCCGTGCCGGTTCTGCGCCTTTTGCTGGTCGGGTTCCTGCCCATGGCGTTTAACCTGATCCTGCTGCATGTTTTGATTGCGCTCGACAAAGAAAAGGAATCTTTTTTCGCCTCGGCCCTGCTCTGCCTGTCCAACCTGGTTCTGAGCGCCGCCTGGGTCCCTTCCTTCGGGATGTTGGGCGCCTGTTATGCCTTGATTGCCAGCGAAATCCTGAATCTCATGGTCCAGGCGTATCTGATAAAAAAAGCCTACGACGACTGGACGGTTGAAGCACCATCGAAGATCCCGGATGTGAACCGCGCGGCGATGTGTTCGATCATCATTCCGACCTTCAACACCTGTGAGCTGACGCTGTCCTGCCTGGAACGGATCCAGAAATACCCTCCTCCCGGCGCTTATGAGGTCATCGTCGTGGATAACAACTCCAGTGACGGCACCTATGACCAGGTGCGCCAGCGTTTTCCGGAAGTGATCGCCCTGCGCAACCCCGGGAACTGGGGCTTCGCGCGCGCCTGCAATCGCGGGTCGCAAGCGGCCAAAGGGGACATCATTTTGTTCTTGAACAGCGATACCGAACCCCTGGAGGGGACTTTCGACGCGCTGATGAACTGGATGAAAACGCACCCCTCCACCGGAATCGCCGGGCCGGAATTGCTTGGCCCCGGCCAAAATCTCCTTCAGATGTCCTGGAGCTGGAACCCCTTGTTCGGCGGGGAATTCATCCACCGCTACTTCGCGCCCCAGAACCTGGGTCTCTCCAAATTCAAACAGTGGCTCATACGCTATCTACAGAGCAAACCTCGCGCCGTTCCTTTTATTTGCGGTGCCTGCCTGATGATCCGAAGGGACGTTTTTAACCAGCTGAAGGGCTTCGACGAAAGCTTCGAGCTCTATTTTGAGGACGCCGATTTATGCTGGCGGTCCGCCGAGGCGGGCTGGCAGGTTGATTTTGTGCCGTCCTCCAAGATCGTGCATCACATCGGGCAATCCACCAAGGGAACCTGGAACATGTCGTCGCTCATCTATCAGCAGAGCCATATCACGTATTATCGAAAGCACGCCCCCGGCTGGTCCATTCTGTTTCTCAAGTTTTATCTGCTGTTCAAATGGCTGCGGATCTGGCTGGATTCCCGCCTGGAGAAAGCGGACCGCATGCGGGCGCGATTCTACTGCCGCTCCTATCTCCAAGTGATCTTTGAATCGATGCGGTTCGCGATGGACAGCAAGCTGGCCCCGTGGATTTCCAGAAGGACCCATGACCAGGCCCTGATCCAGTGGAACCGATGGGTGCAAATCTTATCGCGCGTGGCGCTGACGCGTCGCGGCCTATTCAAAAATCTGCTGCTTTCCCATTTCGAAGCGCACGAGACGCTTTTTGGCCGCTATCATTTTTATATGGACCTTTCCTTGGGTTGGCTGCAAAAAATCTATTTTCTGAAACCCGATGTCTACGAATGGGAAACGCAGGTGGCTCTGCGCCATTGGGTGCGGCCGGGAATGACCGTTCTCGATATTGGGGCCCACACCGGCTATATGACCTTGCTGCTGGCGGATCTGGTGGGACCTCAGGGGCGGGTTTATGCCTTTGAACCTGCCAGCCGGATCTTTGCGTTGCTCAAAACCAACATGGAAACCAATCATCTGCCGCACGTATTGATTTATCAGCTGGCCCTCTCGGACCGCGCTTCGACAGCCTCCCTTTACATCAATCCCGTCAATGACGGCAACAATTCGCTGGGCAGCATGAAAGACAATTCGGACTTTGCGGGCATTAACCTGGAAGATCATCAGGAAACTGTCCAAACCGATACCTTGGATCATTTCCTCTCCGTGAACGGGATTGCCCATGTGGATTTGATCAAGATTGATGTGGAGGGGGCCGAACCGCTCG
>MGUR01000070.1:1379-16010 GCA_001800075.1 Elusimicrobia bacterium RIFCSPLOWO2_01_FULL_59_12 | reverse complement strand
GCCGTACTTTGGTCAGCGCGAGGAGGATCTGAGGAAATTGCTTTACGCGCTCGGCTACCACAGCTTTTGGATTGAGAATTTCAAGGAATTCGGCCCTGAAACCTCCGTGCATGGCTTGCGCAACGTCCTGTTCTCAAAAACCCTCGTCGAACACGCGGTCCGCCGATGACCCCACCACCTGCATCGGGTCGCAGACCCGCTTTCGCGGGCATGCAGGTGGTGGGGTGAGCGGATTCACGGTCTGCTTTGATGCGCGCATGGCGCAGGCCTCCGGGATCGGAACCTATATCCGCGGATTGCTCGGGGCCTTTTCCGCATGCCGGCCCGCCTCCCTCACCCTGACCTTGATCACGGGCAAGGACGATGGGGTTGACGGAGACTGGACCCGGATACCGCTCTCCGCCCGCTTCTACAGTCCGAGCGAGCAGGTCGCGGTGCCCTGGGCCTTCCGCCGCTCCGGCGCCAAGCTGCTGCACAGCCCGCATTACAACCTCCCCGTGGTGCTGGCCTCCCGCTGCGTGGTTACGGTGCATGATCTGATCCATCTCAAATTCCCGCAATTCCTGCCGTCGCGCCTGGCCTGGATTTACGCGCAAAGCGTCTTCCGTCAATGGATCCCCCGGGCGCGTGCGATCTTGACCGTTTCCGAAAACACCAAGAAGGACCTGATCGAAACCCTGGGCATCCCCGAGTCAAAGATCACCGTCACGCCCCCCGGCGTCCCGGACGGCTTCCACCCGCTGGCGCCCGCGGACTACCAACCCGCCTTGGAATCGCTTAAACTCCCGAAAGGGTATTTCCTTTACGTGGGCAATCTGAAAGAATTTAAAAATGTCCCGCGGCTGCTTGAAGCCTATCGTCGCCTCCGGCAGAAAAAGATGTACGCTCCGCCGATGGTTTTCGTCGGCGAAAACTTTATTCCCGGGTTCGACCGGGAACTGGAGAACACCCCGTATGTCCGATGGTTTCCCGATCTCGACCGGGGCGCGCTCCCCGCTGTCTACGCCGGGGCGCTGGCGCTGGTTTTCCCATCGCTGTATGAAGGATTCGGCCTCCCGCCGCTGGAAGCCATGGCCTGCGGCACACCCGTCATCTGTTCCAACCGGGCCTCCCTGCCGGAGGTGGTCGGAGACGCCGCTCTCCAGGTGGATCCGCTCAGCCTGGATGATCTGGTGAACGCGATGAAGCGCCTCTGTGAGGACACCGCGCTGGCCGGCGTTCTGTCAGCCAAAGGCCTTCAGCGCGCGGCGCAGTTTACCTGGGATACGACCGCCGCGAAAACACTCGATGTCTACAGAAGGTGCTCTTAAAAACCGGTGGGATCTACGAAGGCTGGATGAGTGAATTCGCCAGAAGCTTTCTGGCGATCCATTTCCGATAAAGAATGGATTCCTGGTTTTCCGCGGCATACCGCTTCGCTTCCCGAGGCCTGCCAAGAGCGAAGCAATTAAGTTCCTGATATAAATTGATGACAAACGTGCCGACCCGCGGAACATCGACGCCCCCCTGGCGCGGGGGGATTCCATTCACGTATGACCGGAGTTCTTCCAGCGTGCGGAGAGACTCTGGGTAACGGTGCATCCGGTACAAATTCACTCCGCGCCACAACAGGGCTGACCCGCGGTCCCAAAACGGCTTGGGTGCGGCCAGCACCTCAGCAAACGTAGCGTCGGCTTTCTCATAACGCCCCGTCAAGTAGTAGAGCTTGGCGCGCCGGTACAAATCATCGGGCGCACGCCCTCGATCATAAAGGGCGAAATAGGCGTCTTGATAAACACGCGTAAAAAGTCTGCCGAACAACCGGTGGTCCAAACGCGCCAGACTTCTCACCAGCGCCCGCAGAACACCGATCTGGTTGTAATTGACGCCGAAGGGCCGAAAGGGACCGGCATAGAGATCCAAGCCTGCCTGTTCTCCAGGCTCCACAATGTTGATCAGATCGGAAAAACGACCTGCGGTCACAGCGTCCTGAATCTCCCGGGCGCTCATCACAGACCCCGTTGAACGATTCCGATAAATTCGCGCCAGAGAAGGATCAAACATAAACCATCGTCCGCCGATTTCGACTTCCGCGACGGAATGTTGTGAAACGGAAACGCCCTTTCGGTGCAAAGCGAGGATATGCCCCTTGATCCCGAGTCGCTGCGCCAGCGTCACTATCAGGTTGGCCTGCTGATCGCACCACCCGATACCGCGGACCAGGTCGTTGAGCGGGTCTTTGTCGATGACGGGATAGCCCTTATACATGAACTCGTGCATCCGCGTGAACGTGAAGAGGTCATAGACCTGCTGGAGGGGGGCGTCTCCCGGCCGGATGTACCGGTCAATCAAACTCAGATAGACGAGTTCCTTATGAATGGCGGCGGCTGAGGCGGGCCGAAGCAGAAGCATGAACGGTGCGGTTAATAGGAGAAGCGCCCCCGCGAGGCACACGCCGGCCGCTTTCCAATAGATCGATGTCCGCATGCGAAGAAGCGTAATTTAAATGAGCCTTGGAAATCAAGCTCACGGCCCCTCCTAAAATCCTGGGGCTCTACGCCTTGACCCCGTCGATGGGAAAGTGGTAGAAAGTGCCTTCGATGAATCTAAAAAGTAAACGCGTTTTGGTCACCGGGGCGGGCGGTTTTATCGGCAGCCATCTGGTGGAGCGGCTGTTGAAAGAGGGGGCGCGCGTCCGCGCCCTGACGCATTACAACTCGCGCCGCGATTACGGGCATTTGCGAGGCCTCGCGTCGCCCGCGCTGGAGATTGTCATGGGCGACGTCCGGGACCCGGGGTCGGTCGACCAGGCCGTCCAAGGTTGTGAGGCGGTCTTTCACCTGGCCGCGCTGATAGCGATCCCCTATTCCTACCAGGCTCCGACCTCCTTCATCGAAACCAATGTGAAAGGGACGCTGCATGTCCTGGAAGCGTGCCGCCGCCACCGCGTTAAGCGCATGGTCCACACATCCACCAGCGAAACCTACGGGACCGCGCAATACACGCCGATGGATGAACGCCACCCCCTCCAAGCCCAGTCGCCCTATGCGGCCTCCAAAGCGGCGGCGGATCTCCTGGCGGACAGCTATTGGCGTTCCTACGGCGTTCCGGTGGTGACGATCCGCCCCTTTAACACCTTCGGACCGCGGCAGTCGCTGCGGGCGGTCATTCCCTCCATCATCGCCCAAGCGCTCCATGGCAACGGACGGCTCCGGCTGGGGCGGCTGGACCCGATACGGGATTTCAATTTTGTCAAAGACACCGCGGAGGCCTTCATCCTCGCCACGCGATCGGATGACGCCATCGGGCAGGTGCTGAACGTGGGGTCGGGCCGCGGCTGGAAAGTGGGCGAGGTGGTCGATCGCGTCTATGCGCTTTGCCGGAAAAAGGCGCCGCGCGCCGTTCGGGACCCCCGCCGGATGCGCCCCGATAAAAGTGAAGTCTTCGAGCTCGTTTGCGACGCCCGCCGCGCCCGCCAGGTGCTCGGCTGGCGGCCGCGCGTTTCGTTCGACGACGGGCTGCGCCAGTCGCTGGACTTCTACCGCCAGCACCTGAAGCCTTCGGGGGCCGCCGATTTTGTCCTCTGAACCCCTGCAGGCCGTCATTCTCGCCGGCGGAAAGGGAACCCGCCTGCGCCCCTACACCACCGTCCTTCCCAAACCCCTCGTGCCCATCGGCGACGTTCCCATCCTGGAAGTCATTCTGAAACAGCTCGCCCGGCGCGGTTTCCGCGAGATCGTCATTTCGACCGGTCATTTATCGGAATTGATCGAAGCCTATTTCGGCAACGGTCAAAAATGGGGTCTCTCGATCCGTTACGTGACTGAACCCAGGCCGCTATCGACCGCGGGGGCTCTCTCCTTGATCACCGGGCTGCACGACAATTTCCTGGTGATGAATGGCGACATCCTGACCACGCTCCCTTACCGCGCCCTCTACAATTTTCATGTCGCCCGCAAGGCCGCGGCGACCATCGGCATCTTCGCGCAGGCCATCGAGATCAATTACGGGGTCGTCCGTACGCGCAACGGCGACCACCTCGACCGTTTCGAAGAGAAACCCCGTCTGAATCATTTCGTGAGCATGGGCGTCAATGTCCTCAACCGGAGCGCGATCCGGCACATCCCCAAGGAAAAGCCGATGGCGATGCCCGATCTGCTGAAAAAACTCCAGCAAAAAAAGGAACGCGTGCTTTGTTATAAAGCCGCCGGCACGTGGTTCGACATCGGGAGCATCGAGCACTATCAAATCGCGCAGGACTATTTTGAGAAGCACCACGCCCAATTTGGACTTTAGACCTCATGACCGGATTGTCGTCACAGGCGCTGAAGGGTTCATCGGTTCGCACCTGGTGGACCAGTTGCGCCGCGCCTTGCCCCCCGGGCGGGTGTTCTCGATCGTTCACCATCTGAGACGACCCCGACCGCATACCTGGGCGTGCGATTTGACGGACCTCCGCGCCCTCCGCAAGCTCCTGTCCCGCTTGCGGCCCACCTGGATCTTCCACGCCGCGGGCAGGACGCGCGGCACGCCCGAAGACCTGATGCGGGACAATCTCTTGACCACCGCCACCCTCCTCCAAGCCGCTGAAAAGAAGGCGCCCTCCGCGGGTCTGGTGCTGTTGGGATCTGCCGCCGAATGCGGGGACCCGCTGCATCCTTACTCCTGGGCTAAACGCTGTCAGACCCGGCTGGCCCAACACAGGGCGGCGGAAGGTCAAAAAATCATCATCGCGCGGCTGTTCAATCTGACTGGACCCGGCATACCCCCCGGGTACCTCGCCGGGAGTATCGCTCAGCAAGTGGCGGAGATCGAGCACGGAAGGAACCGCCCGCTTCAAGTCAGAAACCTGAGCGCTCAAAGGGACTTTCTGGATGTGCGGGATGCCGTACGAGGGATCCTGGTCGCCGCCAAACGGGGTCAAAGCGGCCAGATCTACGAGGTCTGCTCCGGCCGGGCGAGGCGGGCCAAAGAGGTTTTGACCGTTCTGCGGCGGCTCGCCTCCCGATCGATCCGAGTCCGCGTGCTGCCTTCGCGCAGCGGACCCGGGACTCTTCCGGTCAGCCGGGGGAACCCGGAGGCCCTGCGGCGCTGGAAATGGGCGCCGCGCATTTCATTCGCCGACAGCTTGAGCGATACGCTTCGCTATTACCGCGACCTTCATGCCTAGAATCGCGCTCATCCATGACTGGCTCACCGGGATGCGCGGGGGGGAGAAAGTTCTTGAAGTGCTTTGCGAGATCTTCCCCGCCGCGGACATCTATACGCTGGTGCATCTTCCCGGCAAGGTCAGCCCGCTGATCGAACGGCATGCCATCCACACGTCTTTCCTTCAAAGAATCCCCGGGATCGAACGAACCTACCGCTACACCCTGCCGCTGATGCCCCGGGCCATCGAACAATTTGATTTTAAACACTATGACCTGATGGTCAGCACCAGCCACTGCGTGGCCAAAAGCGCCATTCCGGGGCCGGCGACCCGGCATTGGTCGTACGTTCACACGCCCATGCGCTACATCTGGGACCAGTTCGACGATTATTTCGGACGCGGCCGCTCCAGCCTGGGCGCGCGGCTGGCGATGCGCGCGCTGCGGCGCCCGCTGCAAAAATGGGACGTCGCGACCGCGGCGCGGGTGCACCATTTCATCGCCAACTCGGAAAACGTGCGCCGGCGCATCGAGCGCATTTACCACCGCGAAGCCGAGGTGATCTATCCGCCCGTGGATGTTGATTATTTTTCTCAGCCTGCGGCCGAAGCGGACCGGGAACCCCCGCCGCCCTTCTATCTCATCGTGAGCGCGTTGGTCCCCTATAAGCGCGTCGACCTGGCGGTGAACGCCTTCAATCGCCTCCAAAAGCAGCTTCTGATCGTCGGGACAGGGCCCGATTACCCGCGTTTGCGCGCTCTGGCCGGGCCGAATATCCATTTTTCCGGCTGGGCGGACGCCCAACAGCTGCGCTGGCATTACGCGCATTGTCAGGCGCTCCTTTTCCCGGGTGAAGAGGATTTCGGGATTGTCCCTCTGGAAGCGATGGCCGCGGGCCGCCCCGTCATCGCTTACCGGAAGGGGGGAGCGCTGGAAACGGTCACCGAAGGCAAAACCGGAATATTTTTTGACCCGCTCACCGAGGAGGCGCTGCTGTCCGCGCTTCAAGATTTAGAAACCCGGCGGTTCCATCCCGAAGAGATCCGGCAGCACGCCCGCCAATTTTCCCGTCAACGCTGCGCCGAACGCCTGCGCCAGGCCTTCGTTGAATACACGTCCGAAATGTCATAAGATTTCCGTCTATGAAACGTCGTTCCCTTCAAGCCGGGCTCGGGGCCATCTTTTTCGTTCTGGACGCCTGCGCTCTGGTGGCGGCCTTTGAAACCGCGTTTTTCACGCGTTTCCATTGGGAATTCTTCCTGGGTTTTTTCCCGGTCACCAAGGGCTACCCGGGCGCCGCCATCTATCATCAAGCCCTCCTTGCCCTCCTCCCCCTCTGGCTGGTCGTCTTTTTTTACATGGGGGCGTACAAGGAACCCTTTGTCAGCGCCTACGACGAGTTTATCCGCATCTTTAAAGGCGTTGTTCTCTGCTCGCTTCTGGCCGCGGCGATGTCGTTTGGCTACCGCGGAACGGAATACTCCCGCCTGGTCATCGCGCTGTGGTGCGTTTACGGCCTGACGTTCGTTTATCTCCTGCGCGAAATCACCAAAGCGCTTTTGCGCCGCCTTCAGGACCGGATCGCCGGCCCCCAGCGCACGCTGATCATCGGGAAGGGCAAAATGATGGAGGCCGTCCGCCGGATGGCGAAACAGCAGCCGTTTGTCGAAGCGCTCTTTCTGGACACCCTGCCCGCGGGCGAATCCCTGGAAGCGCACATCCGTAAACACCGCATCTCGGAAGTCCTGCTCACGCAGGGGGGCCTCCCGTCCCAGACCGTGCTGGACGCCGCGGCGGCCTGTGAGCACGTGAACATTCCCTGCAAAATCGTCCCGGACATCCTGGAGCTCCGGCGCGGCGAGATCGTGGTGGACGGCTTCCTCGGACTCCCCACGTTTCGCCTCAAGCCGCTGTCGCTGCACGGCGCCGACTATTTTCTGAAGCGCAGCTTTGACATCGTGTTAAGCCTCCTCGTGCTGACGGTCCTGTTCTTCCCGCTTCTGGCGATCGCCCTCCTGATCCGCATGGACTCTCCCGGGCCGATCCTGCACACGCAGGAGCGTATGGGGTTCCGGCTAAAACCGTTCATGTTTTATAAGTTTCGAACGATGGTGGCCAACGCCAACGACCTCCTGGAAGATCTCAAAAAATTGAATGACCGGCCCGGTTCGGCCTTCAAGATGAAGAACGACCCGCGCATCACCCGGGTGGGGAAATGCCTGCGGCGCTGGAGCCTGGATGAAATTCCCCAGATCTTGAACGTCCTGAAAGGCGACATGAGTTTTGTCGGTCCGCGGCCGCAGGTGTTATGGGAAGCGGCGTACTACGATGAAAACGCCAAAAAGCGCCTGCGCGTGAAGCCGGGCATCACCGGGCTCTGGCAGGTGAGCGGGCGGGCGGCGCTGAGCTTCGAAGAAATGGTCAACCTGGACCTGTATTATCTGGAGAACTGGTCGCTCGGCCTGGATTTGAAAATCTTACTGCGGACACTGCCGGCTGTTTTGGCGGACGAAGGAGCGTATTGAGTTGAAAATTTTAGTGACCGGGGGCGCGGGGTTTATCGCATCTCATGTGGTGGATGCCTACCTGGACGCGGGCCACGAAGTCACGGTGCTCGATGATCTGTCAAAGGGGAAGAAAAAAAACGTCGCGCCCAAAGCCCGCCTGGTCACCATGGACATCCGGGACCCCAACCTGAGCACCCTTTTTGCCCAATCGGGGTTTGACATCGTCAACCATCACGCGGCGCAGATCGATGTGCGCCGCTCCATGCAGGACCCCTTCTTCGACGCCTCCGTGAATATTTTGGGAACGCTCCGCCTTTTGGAATGCTGCCGCACCTACGGCGCCCGCAAGTTTATTTTCGCTTCTTCCGGAGGCGCCATTTACGGCGAGTGTGAAAAACCCGCGCAGGAGTCGGACGAACTCCGGCCGGAATCGCCCTACGGCTACAGCAAAGCGGGCGCCGAAATCTACATCCAGTTCTATGGAAAATATTACCACCTTCCCTACACCCTCCTGCGCTATGCGAATGTGTACGGCCCGCGCCAGGACGCTCTGGGCGAGGCGGGCGTCATCTCGATATTCATCGGTAAATTGCTGGCGAACGAGCCCGTCACGATCTTCGGGACAGGCCGCCAGGAGCGGGATTACGTGAGCGTCTGGGATGTGGTCGCCGCGAATGTCGCCGCTTTGACGAAGGGAGAAAATGGCATCTTTAATATCGGAACCCAGCTGCCGGCGTCGGTCAACGCGCTTTACGATAAGCTGGCCAAAATTCACGGCCGGAATGTGAAGCCGGTGTACGCCCCGGCGCGCCCGGGCGAGCTGGAGCGCAGCGTGCTGAACACGGCCGCCGCTCAGCAGGCCTTGGGCTGGCGCTCGGTCCGCTCCCTGGATCAAGGGCTTGAAGAAACCTACCGGTTCTTCCTGGAACAGAAACCCGCACCGGCCAAAGCGTGAAAGCCATTTTGCTCATCGGCGGCCTGGGAACCCGGCTGCGGCCCTTGACCCTGACCACCCCGAAACCCCTCCTTCCCATCCTCGATCAGCCCTTCGTGGCCTTCCAGTTGGATTTTCTCCGCCGGATGGGTTTTCATGACATTGTTCTCTGCACGTCCTATCGCGCGGAGGATTTTCGCCAAACTTTAGGGGACGGGCAACGTTACGGCGTGCATATCGACTATGTCCATGAAGAAACCGCGCTGGGAACGGGAGGCGCCATTAAAAACGCTGAACGCTTCATGAACGGCCCCACACTGATCTGCAACGGAGATATTCTGATGAGCCTTAATCTGCGCGAATTGGCCGACTTTCACAAGCGCAAAAAAGCCGCCGCCACCCTCGCCCTGACAAAAGTGGACGATCCCGGCGCTTACGGGGTCGTTGAAACGGATGTCGAAGGCCGCGTCGAGCGGTTTGTGGAAAAACCCGCGCCGGGTGAAACGATGTCGCACACCATCAGCGCCGGCGCGTATGTGTTTGAGAAGGAGACCGTGGCTCTGATCCCTCCCGGTGTGGTTCATTCCGTCGAACGCGAGTTGTTTCCGACTCTGTTGGCGAAGAGGCAGCTCTATGGGAAAGAGCTCGCGGGCTACTGGCTCGATGTCGGGACGCTGGAAAAATATGAGCAGGCCCAGCGCGATGTGTCGCGCGGGCGCTACCCCTACCGCCCGGAGGCCGTCCGATGAAGAAGGTCATGAAGCCCTGGGGATGGGAGCAGTGGTTTGCCCAGACCCGCCACTATGTGGGGAAAATCATCTTCATCCGTAAAAAGCACCGCCTCAGCAAACAGGTCCACCGCGTCAAACACGAGACCATTTATACCGACCGGGGACGGTGGGTGCTGGAAATCCGCGGGCGTAAACGCCGGATGAAACCGGGCAGCGTGGCCGTGATCCCGCCCGGGACCGTGCACCGCTTCACCGCTCCTTACCAGGATGTCCGGCTCCTGGAAGTGTCGACCCCGCAAGTGACGGACGTCATCCGTCTGGAAGACGACTATGGAAGGACGCGCCGTGGTTGAGGCGATCCGGTTCGGCACGGATGGCTGGCGCGGGGTTATCGGAGAGGATTTCACGTTCCCCAATCTTCGCCGCGCCGCCGCCGGGGCCGCCGCCTTCCTTAAGAAAAATCCGCCGGCGCGGACAGGTCCTCTCTTGATCGGCTATGACCGGCGGTTCTATTCGCGCGAGTTTGCCGAGTGCGTGGGACACGTTCTTAAGCAAAACGGTTTTGTCGTCCGCATCGCACGCTCTCCCATGCCGACGCCCGCTCTCTCGGTCTGCGTGGTAGCGCAGCGATCCCCCTGGGGATTCATGATCACCGCCAGCCACAACCCGGCGACCTACAACGGGTTGAAGATCAAAGAAGGATCCGGCCGCTCAGCCCCAACGGAGGTGACCCAGCAAATCGAGGCTTTGATTCCTGACTACGCCCCACCCCCATCCCCTCTCCCACAGGGAGAGGGTACCGCCCCCTCAGTGGCGGGGGGTGAGGCTTCTTTTGATTTTCGAAAAGATTATGAAGCCTACCTGCGCCGGCATCTGGATTGGTCGGCCCTGCGCCGCTTCCGGGCGCGCATCGTGCTCGATCATCTGCACGGCGTGGCCGCCGGAATCCCGGAGTCGCTTTTTCAAAAATCAGCGCTGACGTTATTCCCGATACATGCGCAAGCCGATCCGCTCTTCGGCGGCCTGCATCCGGAACCGATCGAGTCCAACCTCGGCGCGCTTCGACAGGAAATCCGCCGGCGCCGGGCGCTCGCCGGATTCGCTTTTGACGGCGATGCCGACCGCCTGGGCGTGATGGACGAAGCCGGACGCTACCTGACGCCGCATCAAGTGTTCCCGCTGCTTCTTCTCTATGCGATCGAGCAGAAGAAATGGAGCGGAAAAGTCGTGCAGTCGGTGTCCTTGGGCGCGCTGGGACAGCGCATCGCGCAAGCGCACAACCTGCCTTTTGAAGAAGTGCCCGTGGGTTTTAAGCACATCGCCCAGCGCATGGTATCGGAGGATATCGTCGCGGGCGGCGAGGAATCGGGGGGCTATGCGTTCAAAGGCGGCCTGCCCGAACGCGACGGCATCTTGAACGCGCTCTTCTTCCTGGAAATGCTCTCAGCCAGCGGTCAAACGCCTTCGCAGCTCCTGCGCGCCCTGGAAAAACGCTTCGGGGCCGCGCGCTTCAAGCGCTGCGACATCCCGCTCGAGCAGCCGATTCCGGATAAAGCGCGTTTTTCCAGCGAGATCGTATTGCGCCTCCCGGACCGCATCGCCGGCAGCGCCGTGGCGGAGGTGCGCACCCAGGACGGCGTCAAAATCGTTCTGGCGGACGGCGCCTGGGTGCTGATGCGTCCCTCCGGCACCGAACCGCTTTTGAGAACCTACGCCGAGTCCGATAGCTGGACGCGCACGGATAAACTTCTGGCTCTGAGCCGGCAATGGGTCAACGGCCAATGAGGGCGATGGTCATGGCGGCGGGAGCCGGGACGCGTCTGCATCCCTTGACCCTTTCTCTTCCCAAACCGATGGTCCCCATCGCCAACCGGCCGGTGCTGGAATACACCCTCGAGAATTTAAGACGGCATGGCGTCACCGAGGTGATGCTCAATCTCCACAGCCACCCTCGAAAGATCCGCAGCTATTTTAAAGATGGAAAGCGGTGGGGGGTGCGCATCCGCTACTCGCAGGAACCGGAACTCCTGGGCACCGCCGGCGGCGTGAAAAAAGCGGCCGCCTTTTTGAAGGGGGGGACGTTCCTGGTGATGTCCGGCGATGGCTTGACCGATATCGATCTGACCGCGCTGGCGGACTTTCATAAGAAAAACCGCGCCCAGGCGACGATCGCGCTCAAATCCGTCGACAGCCGGCTTGAATACGGCGTGACCCTGACCGACCGCAAAGGGCGCGTGACACGATTTATCGAAAAGCCGAGATGGAGCGACGTTTTCTCCAGCCAGGTGAACACCGGCATCTATGTGATGGAACCCTCGATGCTTTCAAAAATACCGGCTAAAAAAGTTTGCGACTTCGGAAGCGAGCTGTGGCCGCGTCTCCTCAAGGAAGGAGGCCGCATGTACGGATACCCGGTCGGTCATTACTGGTGTGACGTGGGCAATTTTAGCGAGTACCGCCGGGCTCAAAAGGATATCCTGGACGGGAAAATCGGCCTTTTCTTCCCCGGGCGTATGATCCGGCCGCGCATCTGGGTGGATGAAAGCGCGGCGATCGGGCGCGGCGTGACCCTGGAAGCCCCCTGCCTGATCGGGAAGAACAGCCGCATCGGCCAGGGGACGCGCATCGGCGCCTACACCGTCATCGGCACCCACGCGCGCATCGGCCGGAACACCGTTTTGAACAACTGCACGCTCTGGAACAACGTGACCGTGGACAACCGCGTCCATCTCGCCAACTGCATCATCGGCCACAACGCCCGCGTCACCGAAAGCATCTCCGTGCACGAAGGGATTGTCATCGATATCAACCGCTGAAAACGCATCCGCGTCGTTTTTTCGAGTAAAAAAGTATAGGCGTCGATTTTAAGGCCGATTTTCATTGGACCTTCCCACTTCACCTCCCCCAAATCCGCAATAACGCACTACAACGCAGTTTCTGACGAAAAACGAAAAATAACTGAATAACTACCTGCCGAGCCGGGTCTAAGGGGCGGGGGGAAACGGTCTGTGGAGGTGATATGCTTTTTAATACATACATTCGTATTGCTTTAAAACCTGATTCTTGGTATCCTGTCCATGTTTGACATTATTGATGGTTCATATGTTTGGAATGCGGAGAAGGAGCAGGTCAATTTTCAACGGCATGGGATCGGTTTCACTGAAGCCGCTAAAGCATTTGAAGATCCAAACCGTCTTATCATTGAAGACTTGGCCCACAGTCGGGGGGAGGACCGATTCTATTGCATCGGTCGCGTACAAAGCGACGTTATTACCGTACGTTTTACATTCCGGGAAGAGTTGATTAGGATTATCGGGGCCGGCCGCTGGCGCAAATGGAGGAAATATTATGAAGAAAAAACGAAAAGATAATATCGATGAAGATATGCCCATAGGGCCGGTCCGCATTATCCCAGATTTCCTGCCGCCACCGGACCAGTTGATATTTCCCGGCGAACAGACGCAGAAGATCACGCTTCTTGTGGACCGAAAATCGCTCGCTTTCTATAAGGACCGCGCCCGGCGCTATGGCACCAAATACCAGCGTATGATGCGGGAAGTCCTCAAACGCTACGCCCGCCAGCACGACCCCGACAAAGCCGCCTGACTCGCCTTAATCTTTCCAGATGATTCTTCCGCGTCAAAAATGATATTCTGTTCCCGTTTCAGCCCCCGATAATTTCCCATTAGGAAAGGAATGACCATGGCCAATCGATTTGTGTTTACATCGGAGTCCGTCACCGAAGGACATCCGGACAAGGTGTGCGACCAGATTTCAGACGCCGTCCTGGACGACGTCCTGAGACAGGACCCGACCGGACGCGTCGCCTGTGAAACGTTCATCACCGTCGGCTTGGTGATTGTCGGCGGCGAGATCACGACCAACGGCTACGTGGAAGTCGGAGATCTGGTGCGCAGGGTGGTCGAAGACATCGGCTACACCGATGCGAAGTACGGCTTTAATGCCTCCACCTGCGCGGTGATGAACACCATCGGCCGCCAGTCGCCGGATATCGCGCAGGGCGTGAACGTGGGGGGAGCCGGCGACCAAGGCCTGATGGTCGGTTTTGCCTGCCGGGAAACGCCGGAACTGATGCCGCTTCCGATCATGCTGGCGCACGGGCTGACCCGGCGCCTCGCGGAGGTCCGCAAGAAGGGGATTTTGAAGTATCTCGGGCCGGACGGCAAGTCGCAGGTCACCATTGAGTACCGCGACAACAAACCCTACCGCGTGGACACCGTTGTCGTGAGCTCCCAGCATACCGAGGAAATCCTCGACCGCACGGGGAAGAAAATCACCAAAGCGGCCACCGATGAAATCATTGAGAAAGTCGTCCTGCCCGTGATTTCCGCCAAGATGCTGGACAAAAACACCAAATATTACGTCAATCCGACCGGCAAGTTCGTGGTCGGCGGACCGCAGTCCGACACCGGAATGACCGGCCGCAAAATCATCGTCGACACCTACGGCGGGATGGCGGCGCACGGCGGCGGCGCGTTCTCCGGCAAGGACCCCACCAAAGTGGACCGTTCCGCCTGCTACATGGCGCGCTATATCGCCAAAAATATCGTCGCGGCGGGCCTGACCGACCGCTGCACCGTCCAGCTGGCCTACGCGATCGGGGTGGCCGAGCCCGTGAGCATCATGATCGACACCCACGGCGCCAAAGGGCCTGATGAAGAGACGCTGGTGCGCGCCGTACGCAAGGTCTTCCCGCTCACGCCGCAGGGCATCATCGACCACCTGAAACTCCGGCGCCCGATTTTCCGGGCGACCGCGGCCTACGGCCATTTCGGCCGCACGGAAGACTCCTTCACCTGGGAAAAAACGGACAAGGCCGCGCCCCTGTGCAAGGAATTGGGCGTGAACTTCCCCGGCGAGGGCAAACGCCCAAACGGACAACGGGCTGATTCCGCCGGGGTGGAATTGGCCTTCGCTTCGCGCCGCTGATCATAAATCCCCGGACTAACGATTAATTCGTCATTCCCGTGAAAGCGCGCACGCCACACTGCCGGCGCGCCCGCCCAGTCGTGTGGAGGGCGGGAATCCAGTCACGACAAGCCTCTGGACCCCCGCTTCCGCGGGGGTGACGTCGAAAAGGACCTCTATGAAGCTTGCTTGCGCCGAGAGAGAGACCCCTATGAAAAATTCTGGTGACGTCAAGGACGTGAAACTCGCCGACCTGGGGCGGAAGCGCATTGAGTGGGCGGAACGGGAAATGCCCGTCCTGCGCCAGATCAAAGAACGCTTCGCCAAAGAAAAACCCCTGCGCGGCGTCCGGTTGTCCTGCTGTCTGCACATCACCACCGAGACCGCCAACCTGGCGATCACGC
>MGUR01000070.1:0-1369 GCA_001800075.1 Elusimicrobia bacterium RIFCSPLOWO2_01_FULL_59_12 | reverse complement strand
GGAGTCGGTGTTCTGCGCGTCCAATCCGCTCTCCACGCAGGATGATGTGGCGGCCGCGCTGGTCAAGCATTACGGCATCTCCACCTACGCGATCAAGGGAGAAGACAACAAAACTTATTACAAGCACATCCAGGCGGCGATCGCCCATCATCCGCATATCACCATGGACGACGGCGCCGATCTGGTGTCCACCTTGCAGAAAGGGCCCGCTGAGTTTATCGATGGGGTCATCGGAGGCAGCGAGGAAACGACCACCGGCGTGATCCGCCTGCGCGCGATGGAAAAAGACGGCGTCCTGCCGTATCCCATCATTTCGGTGAACGACGCGCTGACCAAACACTTCTTCGACAACCGCTACGGCACCGGCCAATCGACGCTCGACGGCATCCTTCGCGCCACCAATCTGCTTCTGGCCGGCAAACGCATTGTGATCGCCGGCTACGGCTGGTGCGGCCGCGGGGTCGCCAGCCGCGCCAAAGGCATGGGCGCGATCGTGATCGTCACAGAAGTCGATCCCTTAAAAGCGATCGAAGCGGCGATGGATGGTTTTGACGTGATGGCCATGGACGAGGCGGCGGCCGTGGGGGATTTATTCATCACGCTGACGGGCAATACCTCGGTCCTCAGAACGGAGCATTTCCGAAAAATGAAGGACGGCGCGATCCTCTGCAACTCCGGCCACTTCAACGTCGAGATCGATATTGAGGAACTCGCCAAGATCGCCAAATCGAAACGGGAGCTCCGGCCCTTCGTGGATGAATACACGCTTCCGAACAACCGCCGCATCTGCATCCTGGGGGAAGGCCGTTTGATCAACCTCGCGTCCGCGGAGGGTCACCCGGCGAGCGTCATGGACATGTCCTTCGCCAACCAGGCGCTCGCGGCCGAGTATCTGGTCAAACACAGCAAGGAACTGGACAACAAGGTCTATCCCGTGCCGGAAGACATCGACAAGGAAATCGCCCGCCTGAAACTGCGCAGCATGGGAATCTCCATCGACACCCTCACCCCCGATCAGGAAAAATACCTCGCTTCGTGGCAAGAAGGAACCTAACACCGTGGCGTCATCCCGGCAAGTCGTAAGCCGGGATCCAGGGACTTTGGCCAACGACACTGGACCCCGGCTTTCGCCGGGGTGACGGCGGAGTTCTCTCTTGCATACCACATCAATCCCCTTTATACTCAGCCCATGCGTTTTCTAGGATGTCATCCCCGCGGCCGTAAGCGGGGATCCAGTCACGGAAGCATCTGGATTCCCGCCCTCCACACGACTGGGCGGGCGCGCCGGCAGTGTGGCGTGCGCGCTTTCGCGGGAATGACGGCGGTGTTGTTATCGCTGACCCCTTCCGCCGAGGCAGTCAAACACATT
>MGUR01000069.1:25552-25942 GCA_001800075.1 Elusimicrobia bacterium RIFCSPLOWO2_01_FULL_59_12 | reverse complement strand
AATCCTTCAAACTCCCCGACGTTTTTAAAGCCCCCGTTTTCGAAGCGAAGAACAACGACACGCGGCCGGTTGATGCCGGTCTGAAAGGCCGTCGCAAAAATCTCCTCCTGTCCATCCCCCTTGAGATCGGCCGCCTCCACCGCCAGCCAGCGGCCGAATGTCCGGCCGTCAAAGGCCGCCAGGGGCTCCAGGGTTTTATCCTTCAAACGGTACGCCTGGATTTTTTTGCGGTACGCCACGATGATTTCTTTTTTTCCGTCGCCGTCCAGATCGGAAAACGCGAGGCCTGCGGCGTCCTTGTCCAGCGCCGGACTGCGCCACAGCTCCAGGGGCACGGGAACGGGGGGCGTCAGGCCCGTTTCAGGCCCGGCGGCGGGAGCAGACTCCGGC
>MGUR01000069.1:20353-25537 GCA_001800075.1 Elusimicrobia bacterium RIFCSPLOWO2_01_FULL_59_12 | reverse complement strand
AACTTGGGTTCCACCGTCCGCACCGTCCCGGATCCCATCACCTCTTGTGTTTTTCCCAGCATCTCCCCTGTCACCGGGTGCTTCAAAGGAGCCCCGTTGCGGTGGACTTGAAATCGGTCGCCCGATTGGGCTCCCGATCCCGCCCCCCAATCGAGGTAGATCGTATCGCTGTCCACCCGCACAACGTAACCCTCCGGCACCGCCGCCATCACGCGGCCGCAAAGCAACATGCAACATGCGAAATGCAAAACGAGGTGAATTTTCATATCTCCGCCCGCCACGTGGATTCCAGATCTTTCAAACTGTCGAATTTCCCGGCGTAATTGCTTGAAAGGGCCTGGTCGGCGGTGGCGCCGCTGCGCAAATGACCCAGGAAGGCCGCGAACGCCAGGCTGCTCCCTTGCTTTGACAGATAGGATACAACGCTCTCGGCCTGCAGATACCAGAGGTCTTGCCTGCGTTTTTGTTCGTCGGTCCCGATGACATAGACCATTTGCGAAAACGGCATCCGCTCGCTGCGGAGCTGGTTATTTTGCGTCGTCTGAAAAAGGGTCCGTTCGTAATCCGTCATCCGCGCCACTTCCTCGCGCAGGGCCAGGCCCTCGTTCAGCCATTGCAAAGCGGCCGCCTTGTCCCCCATATAGGAGTTGAAAACCATATGCATGATGTGATGGGCCAGGGCCGGCGCCAGATCGGGCCCGGCGTAGGTATACAGCGAGCCGCCGGAGGCCACCGCGCGCGACCCGGCCGGCTGTTTTGTTTTGGCTGTGTATTCGTCGGAATCCTTGTAGACGACCAGCGCGTAGCTCTGGCCGGCAAGGAAGGAATAGAGTCCGGTGTCCATGCCGATCCGGTTGTAGATGTCCTCCGCCAGGCTGGAGATCGTGTGCAATTCGGGTTCGTGGTAGCCGCGCAGCTTGAAGTGCAGTGAGGCGATCGACACGCCGGTAGGTTCGATGTCCGGGTAGGCAACCGCCTCCGCCGCGGCGGCGGGCGCCTGCGGGAGCATCCCGGGAGGAACGGGAACACAACCAGCCAGAAACAACACCGACACGGTGACGCGGAGACACGGTGACGCGGAGAAACCGTCTTGTCCCCGCGTCTCCCCTTCCCCGCGTCGTCGTATCATTTCTTTTCTTCTTTCTTCGGGGGCGCGCCGATTTCTCCCAAGGCGCGCAGGGCGGCGGCGCGGACGGCGGGCTCCTGTTCGCTGGACAATAAATCCGTCAACCACTTGATCACTTTGCGGTCGCCGATCCTGGCGATGGCTTCCACGGCCCGGGGTTTGGCCCCCGCCCCCCAAGTGAATTGCGGATTGACCAGAGCGTCGCTGAGACGCTTCACGCTCGCGGAATCGTTCACCGCCACCAGCGCCTTGACCATCGCCTCTTGTTCCAGGGCTTCGCCCGCGGCGATCAATGCATTTTCCAATGGCTTCGCCGCAGCCTCCCCCGGGACTTCGGTCAACGCCTGGGCGGCGGCGATGCGCACCTCCGGACTGGCGTCCTGCAGTCCTTTGATCACGGCCTGCAGGGAGGCCTTGGGCAAACCGGCCCCCAGGCCGACTGAAATTCCCATGCCGGCAAGCCACATCGCATGACTCATAACAAATACAAATCGTTTGAACATGGAGTCCTCCTTGGGAGGTATGGTAGCTAGTTCTCTGGGATTTGCCAAGCTCGGCGTAACTTCTTACGATGACGCCTCATGAAACGACGGCCGCCGTGGATCCTCTTGCTTCTGGGATGTCTCCTGCTCGCCACGCTGTATGTCCGGGCGGAGGTGGCGGCGCTGCGCCGTCGCAACCCCACCTCCACCGCGCTCATTGAACTGCGCATCCGGCAGGCGCGCAAGGCCCGCATCCCCTATCCCACCCGGATGATCTGGAAAAACACCGACGAGATCTCCCCGCACTTGGTCCACGCCGTTCTCCTGGCGGAAGACGACCGGTTTTATCAGCATCACGGGTTTGATCTGGAACAGATTTGGATCGCGGTAAAAACCAACCTGCATGAGCGGCGCTACGCCTATGGCGGAAGCACGATTTCCCAGCAGCTGGCGCGCACCTTGTATCTGTCGCCCCGCAAGAATCTGCTCCGCAAATTGCTCGAAGCGTTTTTCACCCTGCAGATGGAACTGATGCTCTCGAAAGGACGGATTCTGGAGCTGTATCTCAATGTCGCCGAATGGGGAAAGGGGATCTATGGGGCCGAGGCCGCGGCGCGGCACTATTTCAACACCTCCGCCGCGGATCTCACCCCGGATGAAGCCGTCGCGCTGGCCTCCATCCTGCCCAGCCCGCGCCGATGGAACCCGGTGAGCGAACAAGGCTTCATGGCCCGAAGACGGACTCAGCTCCTGCACCGCATGCAACGAGCGGGGTATGTTCAAGACGACCCGGACGTTGCGGCCTCCGGCACCTTCGACCCCGCGATTCCTTCCCCCGAAACGATCTCAAACCCCGACTCGCTGCAAGGCAGCTTCCTTCACGAAGCCCCGGAACACCCTTAAAAGTACCGGAGCAGGCTGAACAGCATTTCCTTATACCTGTTTTGACGTTCGAGGGTTACACGAAACTGCATGCTTTTCCCCAACGGACAAGCCTGGATCAGCCGGAGCCTCACGGCTTCGCCTTCATTTCCCCAGGGATAGCGAAAATAGGCAGCCTTGAAATGCACGTGCCACCCCGGCGCCGCTTCCACGATAACGCCTGATTCTGTCCCCGCGCCCGCGCGGAAGTTGTTTTCGAAAACCCCTCCAAACTGGGTGTCGGCCTCCGCCAGCGCATACCAGTGTTCGCCCCGCAGGACATGCGTTCTCAACGAAATCCCCGGGCCGACCTGGAGTCCGTACATGAGACTGTCTTCCGGATCCTGTTTCACATCGCCGGCCGCGGAGAGGCCGGTCCGCACCTTCCATGACGGCTTTCGCGTCCAGCGGTCCCAGGACGACAACGACAGGATGTCGATGAGGGTGAGTTCCTGGACGTACGTCGCCCGCCGGTCATTGTCATGGCGCACGCGCAGATGCAGCATTTCCAATTGGCTGCCCCGGACGTATCCGACCGGATCATCCTCCTGATCATGGAGCGCGGCGCGCAGGGAAAGTTCCTCAAAGTGTGAACGCTTCGACGCTCCAAACGAAATTCCCGCGCGGCCGGTGGGATGCCCCTGGTCGGGAGAAGCCGGTCTCTCCGAAACGGAACTCTCTTTCGATTCGTTGAAACCCAACCGATGGCGCGCCATCAGAAGCTTGCGTTCCTGTTCCTGAATGTCTTTCGATTGATTTCGAGAAAACCCCACCCGGTAGCGAAACAGGTCGTAAGCCGAATCCAGGATTTTCGCCTGGCGGTCCTTCGCCAAGGAATCCAGCCGCCCCACCGCCGCATCGTCCGCCTGTTTCGCCAGCCGCTCCGCAGAGCGGACATCTTCCCGGGACAATTGCGCACGAGCGGAAAGCATCTTGCTGACATGCGACGGCCGCAACCGCACGCCGGCCAGGATCCCGGGCTGATGGATCACGCTCCGAAGGGTGTCCGCCGGGATGGCCTTGAACCAGAAGGAATGGACCAGCCGGAGCGACGGCTGCGCGACCTCCAGAACAGGAAGCAGCTGATACGAACAGTTCTTATTCAGAAAATAATAGGCCATGGAGGCTTGCCCCATCTCCCACAAGTGGCGCACCAGCCGGTCCATGGCCCCCGGTTCCAGCGTGAGCGCGTATTCCCAGAGATCGCGCGATTCGAGGTTGTTGTATTCCTGCACCTTCATATAGTAGGGCAGGGTCGAGAAACGCCCCGGGTAGCCGCCCGAAAGACCTTCGAGGACATAGAGCACCGGGTTGTCGCTGTCGGGGTAGGCGGAAAAATTAACGGCGTAGTCCAGCAATCTCTCATGGTCCCCATGGCGCTTGCTGTTCAGCCTGAAAAACGTATGGCCATACATGGACGCCGGGTTGTTCAAGTAGTAGGAAGCAAAAATGAGCGTCAGGGACTCGGCGTCCATCTGATCGCGCCATGCCGCGAAACGCGGGCAGGGGCGTTCTTTCATGCGCGAGTCGAATTGAAGCTGTTCCTTCAGCCAGGCATAGCGCGCGGGATAACGGCACTGGGGATGCTGGACGTCCGTGCTGATCGACGGGACCTCGAAAAAAGCCCGCAGCGTGGCGTCAAGCTCGGCGGAAGGATCGCGCCGTCCCCGAGGGGACAGGAAGTACCGGGGGTCATCTATTTCACTGCGGTACCTTCCCAGAAGGTCATGATGGAAATGCAGCAACAGACGCCAGGCGGGTTGCTCTGAAAGCCGTTGGTCACGGGCTGATTTGAAAAGTTGAGCGAGGTAGGCTTCGTCATCCGACGCATGGACCGTGCCGGTCAAACAGATAAGGAAGGCGATTAAAAAACCCCTCACCCGAGATCCCTCTCCCCTTTGAACGGGGAAAGGGCGGGGGTGAGGGGTTGATGTTCTAATCCGTGCCGTCTCTTAGTTATCCGAGCAACTCGGGGTGCTGGGAGATTTTTGCGCCCAACACGCTCAAGAAGTCGCTGGTCGTTGTAGAGGCCGACGGGAACAGCTCGGCGTATTCGGATTGGAAGAGCGCCAGCAGGGCCTGCCGGTTCGCCTCTGTGGCTCCCAGCAGGGAGGCGAAGGTTTCCACAAATTCGCCGCGGCCCACAGCCATTTCCCGGCGAAGGCTGTCGAAGTTCACGTCGGCGTAGACTTCCGCCGCGCGCGCGACTTTGACGGCCCCGTCTTCCGTGCAGCCGGAAGTGCCCGAGGAAATCCCGAACGTCTGGGTGCCGAACGTCCCGTTGGTGGTTGCGCCCAAGACCTGCGTCACTTTCCCGTTATCTTTATTGGACAATAACAAGTACCCGAGACCACAGCCTGCCATCGGATGGTTGCCCCTTGCCAACGCCAGCGAGGGCGCCATGACGGCCACTAAACTCAGAGCGACAAGCTTCCTCATAAACAACCTCCTCATGATGTTGTGATTGTGCTTCCGGTTCCCAATGATAGTGATTTCGTGCGAATAAATCCATCACTTCTTCAAGTGTCCGCCTCCCGGGGCAGGACTCGAACCTGCAACCCTCCCGTTAACAGCGGGATGCTCCACCATTGAGCTACCCGGGAGGCGGACACTCGCAACAGTAACTATAAGGTAATAGGACTCGGGCGCCACACG
>MGUR01000069.1:18337-20331 GCA_001800075.1 Elusimicrobia bacterium RIFCSPLOWO2_01_FULL_59_12 | reverse complement strand
CCTCCCGTTAACAGCGGGATTTCGCCACACGGCTGGCGAACCCGCCGGACGTCTGGCGGGGCTCTTCCTTTTTTGAGCTACCCGGGACGTGGACTCTCCGAAGGAAACCTCGATGGAAAACTGCCACGCCGATTGTAGAAAAAAGGACCTAGAAATCCTATAGGTCCATCAGGCCCATTTTTTTAGCCTGTCGATCTATGGATTCATTCTCGGCGGCAGGTATACTCAGTGGGCAGTCGAATCTACGAAGGAGATTTGCGAATATGTCAAAGATACGAACATGCGCGGTGTGCAAGAGCGAGATGGCGGAGGCGTCTGTGGAATACCCCTACTGGCATGACGACGCGCTGGTGGCGCTGGTAAACGATGTTCCGTCCTGGGTTTGCCTGCTCTGCGGTCACCGCTATTTTGAGCCGGCCGTTGAAACCACGCTGCGGCACATCGTGAACGATTACATCAAACTCGGCAGCACCTTCCCGATACCGACCACCCCCTACCGGCCGGTCCATTCTCTCCTGAATTAAATAGGCGTCATTCCCGCGAAAGCCCGCCCAGTCGTGTGGAGGGCGGGAATCCAGCGACTCTGGACCCCCGCCTGCGCGGGGGTGACGGCTTTGGGTTAGTAGGATTCCGCTTTTGAACGGAGCGCGTCCAGCACGGGCAGAAGGAAATTCTGCGTCATGCTGCGGAGCGCCCATTGGGGCACAAAGCCCTTCGGGACGAGCGTGAGGGTGAGGTGGGTGGTGGCGCGCGTGCCGGTGGGGTCGGGTGTGATTTCGATATACCCGCTGAATTTCTCGAAATCGCCGGCGATGCGCTCAAACTCCAGGCGGTTCTGCCTCGGGTGCTCCAAAATACGCAGGTGCAGATTGATCTTGAATACAAAAAACATCAGCCGCGTGAGGGAGATGGTATGGACGATCACGGCCGCTCCGTCCTGGCCCTCCCGCTGGCTGACCAGCATATCCGGCACGTACTGCGTGAGGCGATCATAGGCCGTCAGCGTTTCCCATAGTTTGGCCGGCGACGCGCTGCTGGGGGCGCGGACGGTGAGCCGCCTCTCCTTCCCGGATCCCCGTTCCAGCAGATACTGAATCGTGCCGCTCGCGGAGGCCATGGTTTTGGTTTTGCTTGTCGAAACCGGGACGGGCTGCGCGCCGGCCTGATAGGGGGCTGCGCTCCCGGGAAGCAGATCGTTGACGGAGGACGTCACGTGAGCCAATTTTTTGCTGACGAGCGTGAGCCCGTAGACCTCCGCGACGCGCGAAAGGGCCGCGTGCGAGTAAGTCGAGGCGTACCGTTTGGACGCCGCATCCAGCGCCAGCGGCGAGGCGCCGGGCTGAGCCGCCCGGACGAGCTCTTCGGTATCTTTGGCCACGCCGCGCCGTTCCTCCGGCGGGATGCGCGATTCATCGTAAAAGGCGCGCATCGTGTTTGACCGGATCATTCCGCTGCCGCCCGGGTCGACGGTCCGCCGCTCCAGATCCACGCGGAAAGCGAACCGCAAGGGGTCCCGGGACGCACCGTCGGCTTCCCTCCCGCCTGACAACGTCACCTGCACTTCATACACCGGATTGTCCTGCTGGGTGGCCGCCCAATCGATATCGTTAAATAAATAAATCCGCTTCCCGTTTTCGAAGGCGGCGGTGTATTCCCGGTCCCGAAGAATCTGCATCAAAATCTCGATGTTGCGGCGGACCGTGCGGAGGCCGCCGTATATTCGCTGGCCGCGCGCCATTTGGATGGCTTCTTCTTCCCTCTGGGCCCAGAGGCCGCTTTCGCCGCGCCGTTTGACGGCGTACTTGGAATCGACCGGCGCGGAGGTGCGGTGCTTGATCGGGTACGCCTGGCTCACCACCCGGTAGGACGCCGGGTCCGAGGTGGATGGTGAATCCTCCGCTGTCGGTTCTCGATGGACACGACGGGGCGCCGCTTCGACCGCGCGCGCTCGTTCCGGGGATGCGCTCGATACCCCGGGCAATGCCGCGGCCATA
>MGUR01000069.1:14152-18329 GCA_001800075.1 Elusimicrobia bacterium RIFCSPLOWO2_01_FULL_59_12 | reverse complement strand
GGGGCCGGGCGGGTTGTCCGATGGGAAGAGCCGGTTGACGACTTCGGACGAGTGGATCGAACCGATGACGCTTGCCGGCGTGCCGAATATTTAACGGGCTCTGGGGCGCTGGTGATCACCACGGTCCGGGATGAAGCGGCACGGTGGCGCCAGGCCTTCCACGCATGGCGAATCGCGAAGATCAGGGTCGCGGCGAGAAACACGCCCAGCAAGATAGAGGCGATGCGCTTGACCGGAATCTCCACCATGTTGCTCCCCGCCGCGGCGGGCGGGCCTGCCTGTCCGGTAGGCGGCCCTGCCTGTTCGGAAGGTTGGTCGGAGCGGATACTGACACTTGATCGTGACATGGTGATCTGTTCCTTGGCGGGCGACGCGAGCGCGTTCAATGAAATTTTGGAGGGTCCTTCCGCGGCGGACGGCGCCGATTTCAACGGGGAACCGCATTTCATACAGGCCCCCACGTCCCGCGGATTTTTATAACCGCAGATCGCGCAGGATTGCCGCAGCGTCCCGGCGTCCGTGCCGGGCGCCGCGACGGTATTGCCCGCAATGACCACCGGCGTGTTGGGGAGCGTTTCAATGATATTCTCTGGAGGGGCCTGGGTCGCCACCGCGGCGTCCGGCAGGATCATTTCCATCTGAGGTTTGACCGCCGGCGGGAGTTCTGGCTGCGCCTCAGGAATCAGCGAGCTCCCGCGCGGGGGGGCCGAAAAATAGGCTTTGATTTCGATGACCTCATCGGCCATGCGCCAGGATTCCTGCCCTTCCGCGCAGACCTGAGTCAGCAGGTTGAAACCGAAGAGCTTTCGCAATGCCGGTACCTCTACCGGCCCCTGGACCTTGTTGTCGAGATACACCCAGAAGCGTTCCATGAGATGGAATGAGTCTAAAGGCAATTTCACTCTTTTTAAAGGGGTTTTTTAGGACAGCGAGGGCGCTAAAAACAGCTCTATTTTACGGATGAATCGCGCCGTTCCAGCGCTAAGCGGAACGCCGGAGAGAAAGTTGAAACCGGAGAGAAGCCAAGCGAAGACCCTGGGGCAGCCGGCGAGTCAGCATGATAGCAGCGCCTGCCGCCCAGAAAGCGATCATGGGGGGCCCGCCCGCCAAGCTCATAGATAGATAAGGTCCTGGGACTTCCACATCCCTGCCGTGCATGTCCGCCCAGAGTTTAAGGATGAGCAGAGCGGCAGGTAAAAAACGAGTCGCCGAAAAAACCGCATGCCGTCCTTTGAGCGGTTCGTCGATTACAACGAGGGTATCCCCCTCCCGGAGGTTGTCGTGATCCCTGATCGGCACGCCCTTTCTCGTCACAACAAACCGGGCATTTCCCTCCCTTGTGAAAAGTCCCCGATGCAGCCTCTGGTCTCCAGGATCCGCCCGCCCCCGCTCCCCGAGCCATTCTCCAAAACGGTACCATTGCGCCAGCGTCCCCATATCCCGGACAAACACGGATATCAACTCAGCGGGGATTTCGTAAGGCAGTCGTTCCCGAAGCCAATCTCGAAAGGCGCTTGAGCCAGAGAGGGATTTCCCGTCGAGATTTCCGCCTTTTGCGATCTTTATCCTTTTTTCACCGGCTGCCGGACGTTCCTTGCCGGCAACCCGCCTGATGGCCGCTCCGATCACCGGGAGTCCGACGCCGAGCGTCGCCCAAATCGACAGCGCGAAAGGTCCCGCAGGGTCTTGCATCGGGACCCACCCTCTCGCCGCCAAGAAAGCGGCGACGGGGAACGTGTAAAGCGCTGCCAAAGGCGTCCCGCCCTTCGCGGAATAAACACGCGTTGGCGCGCCGGTTTGCTGAACGGAAACAGGATTTGGAAGGGGTGTCCGCAGGGGCGGCTGGGTATTCTTAAAGAGCGAAGAAAGCGCGCCTCGGACCGGACCTTCGATCACATGGACATAACGCAATCGCGACACAAGGGCCTGCTGGTCAAAATGACAATGCAGGGTCGGGGGCTGCGGACATTCGAACGCGAGCGCCCGAGCAGAGGCCGTGATCGGCTCGGCAACCAGGCAGGGAACGAACAGCAAGGCGATGATTCGATACAGCGGATTCATCATGGTTTAAGCCTGGATTTTATGCTGTATGGATCAGCGATTCAATGGAACAAACGGCCAAAAAGAAGGGGCTGGAAGACCCAGCTGCCGCCTAGGTCTCAGGCGAGGGAGACTGTGATGTCGATGGAGTGGTCTGGAACAGCGTCCAGATCGGCCCGGGGAATGAGAATGCGGCCGGCATGATCAGGGGGGATGGGCAACGACCGGCCGTGCAGCAATAGCGATTCAATTTTATACTTGCCGTAAGGTTTCTTGCCTCTGTTGAAGTAGGTGACGTTTAACTTCTTGCCGGCGAATGCGACCCGGGCCACCACCTGGCCCGTTTTCCCGAACTGCTCCGGCACCAGCTTGGGCGCCAGGAGCAAATCCCCCCATTCGCCGCGGATTCCCAGCACCTGGGTGACAAAGGTCAAGAGGAACCAGCTCGCCGAACCCGTGAGATAGTGATAAAGGCCGCGGCCTTCGCCGTTGAAGTACTCGGGAAGACCCGGGTATATTTTCGACACCTCCTTGTTCTGACACATCCCATAGAGACCGCTGAGCACTTCATGGCCCTCCGCGACAAATCCCCGCCGGTATAGGCCGTATGCGAACATCACCACCATGTGGCTGAAAAAGGCGCCGTTTTCCTTCTCGCCATAGGCAAACGCGAGGGCGCGGCCGAGGGGCGGCGGGTTCTCCCCGAAATCTGTGTTCAGCCGGAAGCCGCCCCACTTCTTATCCTGCAGGAATCGTTTGGCGGCGGCGAAAGAACCGGCCACCTGTTGGTCGGTGGCCACGCCGGACAAGATCGGAAAGACCTGCCCGGTCAGGGTCATGCGCGCGCCCGAGGCAAACTCCCCCTCCACGCGCCGGGAGTCGTTGTCGTAGTAACCGTTGAACCACGCGTGCCCATCGGCGCTTTTGACCCATTCTGTTTCTCGCACGTGGCGCGCCAGAGCGTCGCCTCTTTGCCGGAGGTCCGCGGCCAGGTCCTCCACGCTTCTTGACGCGCCGCGCAAGGTCACGTTCTGTGTGCCCCGCCGGGTCTTCAGAACCTGGAGCGCGTCCGCGATACGGACCAGGTTGCCCGCGTACAGGGCGGTAAAGGCCACGCTCTCGCCGCGTTCGCGGGCCCTATCGAAGCCGTCGTTCCAATCCGCGTCAAGAAGGCGGCAGTGGCCGTGCTCGCCGAGCTTTTCGCAAGCCGCCAGATGCTGAATGAGGATGTGCTCCAGGAGGGTTCCCCGCCCGCTTTCTCCTGGATCGGCAAAATAAGGCGCATCCTCGAGCAAAAACTCCAAATCCCCCGTTTGATGCAGATACAGCTCCGTCGTCATCCACGGCCAGGCGCCGTGGTCCATCCACACCCGTGAGATATGATTCCTGTCCGCGACAAATTCCCCCGGCTTCTTGCCGATGATCGTGGCGTTGGTGCCGTCCATCCGAACGCCGGCGAAGTGATTCATCAGCGGCGAGCGAGCGGCCTCCGGGTCTTGCAAAAGCAGGGCGAGGCTGTCCTGCCATAAGTCGCGCCATCCCCGCCCGCCGCGGCCGTAATCGAAATCCGGCAGAAAGGAGTTCCCGAAAATTTTCCTCAATATCGGCTGCAGGCTGACCCATCGGAACCAGCGATTGAAATTCGAGTCATCCGTGCGAATCTGGATCCTGTCCAGGCGGGCCGCCCAAAAGGCCTTGCATTCGGCCAGCGCGCGGTCGGCCCGCTCCAGTGGGGTAAATGTCCTGACCCATCCTTCGGCTGTTTTCCGGTCCGGCGCAATTCCCATGAGGACGATGTAGCTCAGCGTGTCCCCCGCCGCGAGCTTCCGCGTTTTGAAGCGCAGGGCGCCCATGGCTTCCCGCCCCTGGAGTTCCACTTCAGACAACACCGGGATGTCCAGCTCCTCGAAGACCGCCTGGGGGGCGTTGAAGCTTCCTCCCTCGCCAAGGAAACTGGCGACCGTCGGAAAACTACCCAGGGGCGGTTCACCGTCCCCTTCCGCACCCAGGACCGCATACACCAGGTCGTTGGCGCGGTGGCCGCGTTCATCAAAGGACATCGTGGGCCGGACCAGAACGCCGTGGGGATGCAGCGCGATGCGATGCAGCAAGGACGTCACGTGGCGATGGTCCCGCA
>MGUR01000069.1:3397-14145 GCA_001800075.1 Elusimicrobia bacterium RIFCSPLOWO2_01_FULL_59_12 | reverse complement strand
GGCGGAACGGGCGAATATGGGGATGGCCGTCGTGGGAGATACGCGCAGGGGTTTGCGGGTGAGGTTGGTCAGCTTGAAGATCATGATCTCCAGAGGATCCTGCGTCGCGGGCGCAAAATTGAGAATGTCCGCGCGGAGTCCCACGCGCCTGTTTTCGCGCCTCACCCGGTGCCACAGCATGCCGGCTTCCACCTGGCAGGAATCCCGCTCCCCCCCCGAGGCCAACCACGGCGCGCGGCCGTCCACCGTCACCCAGACGTTGCGCCCGGATCGGGTCTCACGAAGGTCCTCGGTGGACACCGGCAGGGTGAGAAAACTGTGGAGTCCGGTTTTAATGTCCCCTTGACCGGTCGGCGTGATCGATGAAAGCAGTCCCGCCTCATTACAAAGCGGAAAGTACAGGCGGCTGATTTTGTCGGGATTCAGCGCCCGGAACGTCCCGTCCGGGCCGGCAAAGCTCCACCAGGAAGCAGAATCTGTTTTCTTGCCGCGCTTCATAGGGAAAGTAAGTGTATCAGTTTTGGGGTTCAACGCTTGAAGAGGCGTCTGAGCTTCTCCAGGGTGGCTGGGAACCACGCGTGCAGGCGCAGGGCGATCGGAACATACCAGGGATATAGGACTTCCCGCTTTTGCCGATGGAGTCCTTTTAAAATCGCGGCCGCCATCGATTCCGGTGATTTTCCCATTCGCGCCCGCGGCGACCCCGGCGCGACGAACGGCAGCGTCATCGCCGTCCGGATAAATCCCGGATACACCCCCATCACATGAACCCCCGTTCCGGCCACTTCCTGGCGCAAGGCATCGGTGAACCCGGCGAGCGCGTACTTGCTGACCGAATAGGAGGAAGAATCCGGGGATGCCCATCGCCCCAAGATCGACGAAACGTTGACGATGGAACCGCTCCCGCGCGCCCGCATCGCCGGCAGCACGGCCCGCGCGCAGAGGATCGCCGAGAGACAGTTCGTACGAAACGCCTGCTCAAACTCTTCGGGAGACGACTGCTGAAAAGAGTGATTCGTGTTGGCGCCCGCGTTATTGATCAGCCAGTCGATTTCGCCCCAACGCGCGCGGACCTTTCGCGGAAGGTCCTCCACAAAAGCCGCCTCCGTCACATCTCCGGGAAGCGCCCACAGATCGCCGGACGTATGCCCGGTTTTGATCTGCTCAACCGCCTGGGTGAGAGCGTCTTGGCGCCGGCCGGAGATCACCACCCAGTGGCCTTCGCGGTAGAGCGCCTCCGAAAGGGCGCGCCCAATCCCCGTTCCCCCTCCCGTCACCCAGGCAATTTTCATGGAATTTGGGGAATATCAGGGAAAATCAAGGAATAGCAGGGATCTTCCGTCATATTCCGCGCCACTCCCTTTTCTTCCCTCATCTTCCCTGACCCCTTTTCTGCCTGAGCGCTTCGTAGAGAGCGATGCTCACGGCGGTCGAAAGGTTCAAAGAACGGACGCTTCCTTCTTCCATGGGGATTCGAAACAAGCGGTCCGAGTACTTTCGTCGGACCGCGGCCGGCAAACCTGTGGTTTCACAACCGAACACAAGGTAGCTGCTGTGCGTATAGTCGGCGTTCCAGAAGTCCGTTTTTCCCCATTTCGAGAACAGGAAGACAGGAGCATCGGGCGGCAGGCTGGACTCAAACGCCTCCCAGGATGGATGCTGAACGAGCTTCAGCTTCTCCCAATAATCCAGTCCGGACCGCCGGATTTCCTTGCTCCCCACTTCAAAGCCCAGGCGACCGACCAGATGCAGGGCGCTCCCGGTGGCTACGCATGTGCGGCCTACGTTTCCGGTATTCCAGGGGATGTCCGGCTCGTACAAAACAACATGCATGGGTGTCATTATACATCGAATTGTAGACTCGAAATTTATGAGACAAACAGCCCGTTGAACCCCTGGGGAAGTGGGGGTAGACTTTACATGGCTGTATGCCCACCACGAAGTCGCTGGTGGGCCCGCCTAGACGTAGTGGCGGGGAGGGTTCCCTATGGTCCTCCGCAAAACTGTAGCCTGGAGCTTAATCGCCCTCTGCGCTTTCCCGCATCCTGCCTGGGGTAACGAAACCCCATCCAACGCAGCCAGAACCCTCTATGTCTACCCCAGCAACCACGGTTTCCTGCACCAAACCGGGCATCACGTTCCGCGCGGCTGGGCGGCGATGCACCGGATCCATTCACCCGGTTATTTCATAGAAGGTCAGACCCACGGCGGCGAGCTTCTGGACCCTGGCATCTACCGCTACCAGTTCCAATTCACGCTGCTTCCCGGCCAGCATGCCGGCCTCCTGCACAAAGCCAATGATGTCATCCGCATCGAAGCCTGGGATGCGACAAAACATGAATGCCTGATGAGCCGCACGTTTCAAGTCAGCGACTTTCTTGCCCACCGGCGCCATCACGCCGTCAAAACACTCACCTTCTCGACCCACGGGCGAGCCGGACACCGTTTTGAGCCGAAAGTGTATTGGCCGGGGCTTTCCGGGGTATTTTTGCGCAAGGTTCTGCTCCAGTCCCTGCCGGATTTCAACCCATTGAACTTAGAAGCCAAAGCGGAGGCCTTCGAGAAGGCGATGGGCGAGCGCTATCTGGAGCGCGGTTATGTCGTCTCCCGCCGTTTGAATGGCGACGTGGATGACGTGGGCGATGCGGCAATCTGGACGGGCATGTACGCCGCCTCTCAGGCCTGGCGCTATCAAGCCGCGCGTTCGCCGGAGTCGCTTGAACGGATGCATGCGGCGCTCCGCGCGCTTCACGCGCTGTATGTGGCCTCGCCCCAAAAAGGGACCCTGGTCCGCTACATTTATTCGGACGGCCACCTCCATCCGCACGCGGCCAGCAAGGACACCTACACGGGATTCTTCTTTGCGGTCACGCACTGCCTGCCCTACGTCAAGGACAGGGCCCTTCGAAAAGCCCTGCTGGACGACGTGGAAGGACTGGCGGCGCACTTTCTGGACAACGACCTCGCGTTTGTCCCGCTTCAAGGAACGGCCGTCGATATGAAGCCTTCCATATCCACACTCAAACTGGCGGAGGTGATTGAAGGCCTCCGTCACGACGCCGGGGACCGTCAACGCGTCATCCGGTTAATGGAGGCCATCCACTTTTATTTCCTGATCCATGCTCAAAGCCCCTGGCCGGAACTCCCGAAAATGATCCGGCATCTGAAGCGCAAGGATTTTACGGCCGTGCATAGGGACAGGGTTCCCTTCTTGAACGGAGCCTTGCGCGCGCTTCAGCAGCTGCAGCGCAACGTCCACAAATCCGCCATCCAATGGCGCTGGAAAGACGCACCCTATCAGAAACTTGACCACCTGCTTGTGCAGATGATCCAGCAGCTGTCGGTTCCTTCCCGTCCCTCGATCCGGGAGTCGGAGGAGCTGAGATTTCTGGCGTCCCAATCCGTTCACGCCCTGCATTTTCTCAAAATGGCGGGCTCGATCCTTCCCAAACCTAATCGTTACCAGCGAGCTTATGAGGACAACCTCTGGAAGAACGAAGAGCTCTTAAAGACGGCCAAGGAATGGAGCAGCATGGATGAGGATTTGATCGCGGCCGTCGTGGGAAACACGCAGGCGGCGGCGATGCGCACCTCGAGCGCTCACCTCAGTTTTTTAGCGCTCTTTGACTTGATCGTGAAAGAAAAGAATGCCGGCGTGCAAGACATCTACCGTTCTTTGTTTGAACGTCATTATCAGCTCATGCAGGCGGACTACAATGCGATGCTGCATGTGATGCAGCCGGTCGTTCGCATCGGCCCGGATCAAACCGGGCTGGCGTTCTGGTCTTTGACGCTCTATTCGGAAAACCGCCGAGGCAAGGGCGAAGCGTATTGGCGGGCGGTCCGCCCGGAACGGCTGGCTCGCTATGGAGGGGCGGTCTCTGGGAAAGCCCGGGACCCGATTCCGGTGAACGACCTGCAGCGCGATTCCTTCATTTGGCAGCGCAGCGCGCGTTCCCTGCGCGGCGACGACGCGTCCAAATTTTACCCGCCCTTGGATTACTTGTTTGTCTACTGGATGGCCCGCGCCTACAACCAACTTTGAAGGTCGTCATTCCCGCGAAAGCGCGCAGGATCGGCCAGGAGACGCTGCAGCGCTTGCCGCAGCAGCCTCGTCAAACGATTCCCTGCGAGACCCCCACGGCAGAACATGGATGCGATCCGGAGGGATGTCCGGATAACAGCGCAGCAGCGTCCGCTTCAGGCCGTCCGATGGAACGATGAGACCGCGCGAATATTTCACGCTGTCGCGTTGTTTTCCAAAAACAAGCTTCCACAGGCCGAGGAGAAACCGACGGAGCGGCGAGGCGTCCAGAAAGCCGCGGACCCCCGCCAGGGTTTCGGGCCGGACCCATCCGCGAAGATACAACCGGGCGACATAGTCCACGACATCGACGTGATAAACCGTAAAAAGGTCAAACCCCTTTTCTGCCAGCCGGCGAAAATCAGGCCCCTCCGAAACATCATTGCTCAAGACCCCCGCCCGGCGGGGGTCGTAGTGAAGGATTTCCGACGTCACGGCTCTCTCAAAGTCAAAACAAAACCGGGCATAGCGCCTCGTCGAGCAGCGCCCCAGGTCTTTCTCCCTGGGCGCTCGGGGTCCGAGGAGGGAGGGTCCGAGGAGCCGGATGGAAAACGGGGCGCGTTCCCGCCAGGCGTCCGTGAGATACGCCGCGATAGTCGCCGCGCCGCCCAGCGGTATACGCTGGAGATCAAACCCGCTGTGAGCGGCCGTGTAGAGAACCGTTTTCAGCATAGCGGCTCGTATTCTAATAAGTTAAACTTCCCGCGATGAACTTTTTAGACAATTTGGAACGCCGCTTTGGCGCCTGGGCGATCCCCCAATTTGCGCTCTTCATCGTGATGGCCAACGCGCTGATTTATTTCCTGGGACAGGTGCGTCCCGAGTTTATCGGCCGGCTGCTGCTCGATCCGGACGCCATCCGGAGCGGAGAAATCTGGCGCCTGATCACCTTTCTGTTTGTGCCGCCTCCGATGGGGGTATTCTGGATGTTTTTCTGGCTGCTGGTGCTTTATCAGTTCGGCCTGGCGCTGGAACACCGGTGGGGTGACTTTCGGTTCTGCCTATTTTACGCGATCGGCGGCCTGGCCACGATCGTGGCCGCGATGTGGATCGTAGGCGGTACGTTGTCCAACATGCCGCTCAACACCACGCTGTTCCTGGCGTTCGCCACGCTCTTTCCTCATTATGAACTGCTGCTTTTTTTTATCCTGCCGGTGAAGGTGAAGTACCTCGCGGCCCTCACCTGGCTGGGGTTGGCCTGGGGGTTGGTGATAGGAAACGGCGCCACGCGCGTCGCGATCGCGGCCTCCCTGGTCAATTACGCGCTTTTTTTTGGACCTCAGATCTGGGAAAGCGTCAAGCTGAAGGCGGAAACCTACCGGAACCGGAGACGGTTCCGGTCGTGAAGATTATTGAGGGGCATCCAGGTTGAGGAAGTAGAAAATCGCGGCGACCACGGTGGCGACGATGATCAGGATGGTCCAGTTAAACTCCGAGCTGGTGGCGTTGGCGATGGCGGCATAGCGCGCCGTATCGCCGCTCGCCACGTTGCTTTCGCGCTGCTGCCACTTGCTGAAAAGGATCCCGCACTGCGGGCATTCCTCCGCCGAGGTTCCGGCGGTCGCGCCGCACTTGGGACAGGTTGTTGCCATGCCGGTGGAGTCCATCTACAGAAATTAACCTATCATATAAACCCGATGATTTCAACGCGATCCTGCGAAGGGGTTTACAGCCGTGATTGGGCCTGCTGGAGAGACGCGATGACGGATTCGGGGACATCCACGCAGCCGAGCGCGGTCCGTCCGGTCCGAGGACCATGGAAATCAGATCCCCCCGTAGCCACCAGGTGATACCGCTCCGCCAGCTCCAGGTATCGCCGCGTCAGCGACCGGCTGTGCTCGGGATAATACGCTTCGATGCCCATCAACCCGGACTCCACCAGGCCTCCCAGCAAATCGTCCGAGGTGTCATAGCAGGGGTGCGCCAGCACGGGAATTCCGCCGGCTGAGCGGATCAGCCGGATCGCTTCGGCGGCCGAGGGGGCCTCCCCCGGGACATACGCCGCGCCTCCCTTCTTTAAAAAGCGGTCAAACGCCTCCTGCCGCGTGCGGACGACGCCGTTTTCTCTCAATGCATCGGCGATGTGAGGCCGTCCGATCGAATCCCCCTTGACCCGCGCCATGACCTGATCAAAATCAATCGCAACGCCCAGGTCTCGAATTTTTTGGACCATCGCCCGGGCGCGGGAAAGGCGCATCTCCCGGTAGCGCGCGAGTTCCTTCTGCAGGACGGGATGGCCGACGTCGAAGAAATAGCCGAGCACATGACAGGCGTTTTCGCCTTCCGCGTTGATTTCAACGGCGGGGACCAGGCGGACGGCCGGAAAACGGGCGGCCAGAGGCAGGACCGACTCGTAGCCGGCGGTGGAGTCATGGTCCGCCATGCCGAGGTATTGGATGGAGAGTTCGGAGGCTTTTTCGAGGAGCGCGGAGGGATCTAACGTGCCGTCGGAAGCGGTGGTGTGGGTATGGAGGTCAACGCGGCTCGGCACGCGTTATTCGCTGACGGGCGCTTCCTGTTCGGTCTGGCAGGTTACGCAGTAACGCGCCCAGGGCATGACCTGCAGGCGCATCCGCGGGATCCCTCTCTGGCAGGACTCGCAGACCCCATAGGCATTCTTATCCATTTTGCGCAGCGCGGCTTCGACCATGTCCAGCGTTTGCTTTTCAGTGTCCGTTAATTCAAAGAGCATCTCTTTTTCGACTGAATGCATGGCCACGTCGGCTTCGTCTCCGACCCCGATATCTTCGATCTCTTCTTCCTTTTTGCGCTGAACGACGGCGAGCAGATCATCGCGCTTCCGCGTGAGAACCTCGCGGACTTTCTGAAGCTGATCGGCTGAAAAGGGCGTCGCGGCGGCGGACATCGGCCGGGGAGCGGCCTGTTTGGCCGCCGTGCGGACAGTGACCTTGATGACGGCGGCTTTCCGGGAGGCCTTTCTCTTTTTTAGCCTGGGCGCCTCATGCGATTTCTTCTGTTTTTTTGCCATGGCACGATCCTTTTAAGATTTTGATCCAATAAGCTACACGATTGGTCTTTGTCCTGTCAACCGGGTCGCGCC
This sequence comes from Elusimicrobia bacterium RIFCSPLOWO2_01_FULL_59_12, assembly GCA_001800075.1. Taxonomy (GTDB): domain Bacteria; phylum Elusimicrobiota; class Elusimicrobia; order 2-01-FULL-59-12; family 2-01-FULL-59-12; genus 2-01-FULL-59-12. The sequence goes on along the minus strand of MGUR01000069.1, from coordinate 7,000 downwards.
TACCGCGTGGAAACGACTTTCACCGTCCGAAGGGTATCCGTTTCCTGGCCGCTCACGCGGATATCCTTATCCGCCAGATCGAGGAGAAAATCCTGAATTTCTTTGGTAATGCGTTCTCCGGGGATGAGCACCGGGATTCCGGGAGGATACGGCGTGAGCGTCTGAGCGCTGATGTGTCCGGCGGCCTTGGACAACGGCACGCGCTTGGCCTGGTGCTGGAGAAAAACATCGCGAGGGGTCATCACCATTTCCGTGGACAGCGAAGGCAGCTGCAGAACCCAGTTGCGTTCATGACCGGGATCTTTGCGGTCGATGTCCTCCAGCGCCGACAACAGACGTTCGACGTCCCGCCGCGTGGTCCCCGTGCCCATGATGGCGATTAGATTGAAGAGATCCGCGCAGTCTACCTGGATTCCGTACTCAAAAGCCAGCCGATGCTCGACCTCATGGCCGGACAAGCCGGTGCGCGTCACGTTGAGCGTCAGCTTGGTCACATCCAGGTCATATCCCTTGGCGCGGATCTCGCCTTGCGTGAAGCAGTAAATGTGCCGGAGGTGGTTGATGCGTTCGCGCGCTTCCTCCGCGAGGCGAATCAGCCGCGAGAAGATTTTCTCGCCCTGAAAAAACACCTGCCGGCGGGCCGCATCCAGAGACGCCAGGATGAAATAATTCGGGCTGGTCGTCTGGAGAATGGAAAGAATCTTCCGGACGCGGTTCAACTCCACCCAGTCGGAGTTGACGTGCAGCGCGGACCCCTGCGAGACCGCCGAGAGAATTTTATGCGTGGACTGCACGCACATATCGGCTCCGGCTTCCACCGCGGAGATGGGCAAGTCTTTGTGAAATTTGAGATGCGGCCCGTGCGCCTCATCCACCAGCAGCAGTTTTCCCCGCTCATGGCACAGGTCGGCGATTTTTTTCAAATCGGTGGTCACCCCGTGATAGGTGGGGCTGGTGATAAACACCGCCTTGGCTTCGGGGAATTGGCGCAGCGCCTCCTCCACCTGCGCGGCATCCGAATCAAAAATGATGTCCAGGTGCTGATCCACTTTCGGCTGGATCCAGATCGGCCAGACGCCGGACAGGATGATGCCCGACAAGGTGGACTTGTGCGCGTTGCGCGACAGGATGACGGAATCCCCGGGATGGCACGCGGACATCAGCATCGCCATGTTTCCCGAGGACGACCCGTTCACCAGGAAAAACGAATGCTTCACGCCGTACGCCTGCGCCATCAGGGCCTGGGCTCTTTTGATCGCCCCGACGGGATCATGCAGGGAGTCGACCTCCGGGAACACGGTGACGTCCAGTTTGTACACATTTTTTCCCGTGAACGCGCGCAGCTTGGGATCGACGCCCTGGCCGTTTTTATGCCCGGGCGTATGAAAGGACGTGACGTCCCGTTTGGCGCGGGACAACAAGACATCCATGAGCGGCGTGCGTCCCTGGCTTTTCATTTAAAAGGTTGAGGGATTACTTGAAAAAGAAGATCGGCTGGGTCTCGGTGATGAACTGGTCTTCGCGATCCAGATGCGTTCGCAGGTACTTCGGGATCCGGAAAAGACCCTCATGGGCCTCGCCATCGTAAAAACGGAGCTGCGATTTCAATCGTCCCAACCGCTTATCGACCGCTTTCGCCGTGAGCTTGCGCGGATCGGCTTTCTGCGACGCCAGCAAAAAGGCCCAGGGCACGTCGAACGACGGAACAAACGCGTAGAAAGGACGGACCACTTTGAACAAGGTTTTCAGCGTGTGATTCAGGACGCTGTGGAAATGGATCTGAAGCAGGCTGCCGGAGCCCGCCTGCGCGAGAAACAGGCCCCCCGGGGACAACCGGGATAACATCTTCTGGTAAAACTCGAGCGTGTAGAGCTGATACGCGGGTCCGCCTTCAATCGGCGTGGGCAGGTCGGAGATGATAACGTCAAACTTCTCTTCGGTTTCCAGCACAAAGGTGCGGGCGTCCCCGATGATCAGCCGTGTTTTCTCATGCGTGAGGGTTCCCTTGTGCCACTCCTCCAGATACTGTTTGCAGAACTCGACCACCTCGCCGTCGATATCCACCATGGTGACTTGCTCCACGCCCGGATGGCGCAGGATTTCCCGGACCGTGGCGCCCTCCCCGCCGCCCAGGATCAGCACTTTCTTCGGATTCGGATGCAGGACCATCGCCGGCTGCACCAGGCATTCGTGGTAAATAAACTCGTCCAGCTGGGCTGACTGCATCTCGCCGTCTAAGACCAAACAGCGTCCGAAGGAGTAGGAGTCCGCCAGAATCGCCTTTTGAAATTTGGTTTGTTTTTTAACGAGCGTCTTTTTGAAGTGATGACTGTGCGATTCGTGCGGCGTGAATCGCTCGGTAAACCAGCCGTCCGCGAGCTCGGTTTCCGAAGGCGTGGGCGGCGCTTCCAGGGAGGAAGTGTCTATCGGTTCTTTATGCACCGTATTATGCAGGCTTGTGTTTGAGCAGTCTTGCGGGGATCGGCAGCATGCCGCGCTTCATCTCGACGGCGGTCATGCTCTTCGCCTTAAATTTTTTCACCATGTAGTGATACGCGCGCCATGGATTGATTTCCGTTCCGCACGTGTAAATATCAATGGAGGCAAAGCCAAACTCCGGCCACGTATGGATCGCCAGATGCGATTCGGCGATCACGATGACGCCGGAGATGCCGTGCGGGTTAAACGTGTGAAAAACGACGTCCACAATGCGCGCATGGGCATGCTTGGCGGCATCGACCATGATCGTTTCGACTTTGTGAACGTCGTTCAAAACTTTCGAGTCGCAGTTGAACAGCTCCACCATTAAATGGCGGCCCAGCGATCTCAACGGTGTGCCCTACTCAGGTTGAAGCGGCGTGTTCTCATTCAGATGCTGAACAAATTATAGATTTTTTGTTTTGAGTGTCAAGAAAATTGTCGAAATAAATTTCATTTTTCTCGTACGCGTGCGCGAACCCGCTCGTTCAAACGACCGCTTTGATAACCGCGGAGGTCGGCTTCCACGCGCGCATAGCCGGCCGTTTGAAGCGACTCGACGATGCGCGGCCAGCGCGCCGGGTCTTTCAGCCTAGAAAGCGCGTCCAGCGGCACTTCAATGCGAGCCATTGCCTTGTAATGGCGTACGCGGACGATCGGAAATCCTTCGGTACGCAAAATCTCTTCGGCTCGCTCAATTTGCCGCAACGCCGCGGGTGAAACGGGCGTGCCGTACGGGATGCGCGAAGACAGACACGGGCTGGCCGGTTTGCTCCAGGTCGGAAGGCGAAGCCAGCGGCTCAGCGCGCGGATGTCCTGCTTGCGGAGGCCGGCGTCGTCCAGCGGGTGCTCGACCCGCCACTGCTGGGCCGCATGAACACCCGGGCGAAAATCCGAACGGTCGGAAACGTTGAATCCATCGGCCAATATCATGCGGCGGATCTCGGCCATCGGCGCCAGGCGGGAATAGAGTTCGCTCTTGCAGAAAAAACAGCGGTTGGAGGGATTGGCGGCGTAATCCGGATTATCCAGCTCTCGCGTTTCTAAGAATTGGTGAGGAACGTCCAGATGAGCGGCCAGACGCGCGGCGGCGATGCGTTCTCGGGCCGGCAGCGACGCGCTGAC
>MGUR01000069.1:0-3376 GCA_001800075.1 Elusimicrobia bacterium RIFCSPLOWO2_01_FULL_59_12 | reverse complement strand
CAGGACGTTTTCTTTTCCGAGCGTGCGGCGCGCCGCCGCCGCGAGAAACGTGGAGTCGCAGCCGGCCGAGAACGCGATCAGCAGCCGCGAATGGCCTTTCAGTTGGGCCTGCAGCGTTCTCCATTGGTCATGCCGCGTCCGGCTCACGCGTGAATTGTAATTTATGCGGAGCGAAGAATCATCCCCACAAGCGCAGATTCACGCCGCCAAAGAACGTCCGGCCGGGCAGCGGGTAGCCGCCGCGTTCGATGTAGCGATGGTCGGTCAAATTGTCGACCCCGAAGAACACCTCCATCTGGCGGAGTTGGTAGGCCAGCCGCATCCCCCAGAGCAAGTCCGGTTTGAGCTTGGTGCTCGTTTCGTTGTTTCCTTCCCACCGCGTGCTCACATACCGCAGCGTGTTGTCCACCGTGACTCTTTTCCACGGCATCACCGTCGCCAGATAGTTGGCGGTGTGCCGCGGGCTTAACCGCATGACCACAAAATCCGTGAACCCGTTGGGAATCCCCTGGTTGTCCAGATAGGTGTAGTTCACGCCGTGCTTGAAGATGTCGTTGAACGCGTGCGCCACTTCGATCTCGGCGCCCTGCCGCCGCGCTTCGCCGACATTGACGGAGGTGGCCGCCAGATCCGGCGTGGTCTGGATGAGATCGGTGATATGGGCGCGGAAATAGCCGGCCCGGACGGTACAGGAATCGCTTCCCACCTGAAACCCGGCGTCATAGGTCCAGGCTTTCTCCGGCTTTAGATTTGGATTTCCTTCATAACTGAATCCGAAACCGAAGTCCGTGAACGGCGTGAACAAGTCGTCGATCGTAGGAGCCCGGAAGGACCGGGCCGCTGAAGCCGAGAAGCGCAGCCACTCCGTGGCATCGGCCATCACCTGCACGCGCGGATTGGTGGATTCTCCGGACACGCTGTGATGGTCGTAGCGCGCGCTGGGAATGACCGTGAACCTCTTCCAGTGCAGATCGTCCTGAATGAAGAGGCCCCGGTTTTCCACGCGGGCGATGTAATGGTTGGCGGGTGTGGTGAAATCATCGCTGTCCAGCCGGTCCCGATTGAACGCACCGCCGGCCGTGAGTCCCCAAGGAAGATTGAATTGCGCTTCCCCCCCCTTGCTCTGCTCATGCCGGTCGGTATCCACAAAAACACTGGGGATTTCAAAGAGCACCTGGCGCTCCGATCCGAAAAGCCTTAAGGTGGCCAGCGAATTCATCGGCAAAGGCAGTAAATAAGATGTGCGGATGTAGCCGCTGTCGGTGACTTGGCGGGCGTCCGATGAAACGGCGGCCTTTTCAATGGAATTGTTGAATTGGCTCGGCGGGATGCTTGGGAAAAACTGGCCGGGGATTCCCGTATTGGCGTGATACGAAGCGATATCGAACAGAAGCTTCCCGGCCGCGCCCATGGACACGCCCAGATTACCGCCGATATTATGGGTCCGCGCATCGGAGTTGTCCCGGAAGCCGCTTTCCGTCTTTCGGTTGCCGTGGAAGAAATAATCCACCCGTCCGACGCGCGATCCAAAATCCATCTTATAGGTGAGGGCGTCGTACGAACCCACCTCGAGCCCCGCGTTGCTGACCGGCTTCCCTTCATAGGTGGCGCGCTTGGTGATGATATTGATGACGCCCCCGATGGCGTTGGGGCCGTACAGGGCCGAGATGCCGCCGCGCACGATTTCAATGTGATCGATCTGGTTGTTCGGAATCTCGGCGAGGTCCTGGCTGGCGGAAAGTCCCACGCCTCCCATCGGCCGGCCGTCAATCAACACCAAGGTCTGGTTGCTGGTGGCGCCCCGGATCCCCGCCAGGCGCGTGGTGCCCAGCCGCCCTTGAGGCGTGATCGACACGCTGGTCAATCGGTTGATTCCATCTCCGGCATTCTGGGCGTCAAACGCCTTAAACTCATCGGGCGTCGCGATCTGCGTATTAAATGGAAGATCCTGGCTGGCAACCGCGGATCGCGTGAGAGTGACAAACACGTCCTTGGCCGGCTGAGTGACCTCTGGCTCCGCTTCTTCGGCGACCGCGACAGGTTCTTCCGCATATAGGAGGTGCGGGGTCCAGACGCTGAGACACAGAGCGAGCGGTAAGGATTTTTTCATGGGAGTTTCCTTTCTATTCGGTGTTGTGATTTTACGCATAAAAAAACCTGCATCCGGGAACGGAAGCAGATCCTCAACACCCAACGCTCGTATAGACCTTTGGGCCATATGAACAAGCCTCCTTCCCGCGAAGGTTCAGAATTTTGGAGGCCGCAAGTCGACCGGACTTAAGACGCCAGATGACCGGACTACTCGATGACCGGTCATCTAACCATCCAGTCATCAAATCATCTGCTGTCACTTACCGTTGCGGGGCAGTCCTGGAATCACACCAGGTTCCTCTTACGGCCTCGATTCAAAGAGCCTTAAAGTCTAATGCCGGAACTGTCAAACAGAAGCGGGCCGGCCCTGCAGAATGGGAAACCGGCGTTCGGCGAGCGCGAAGCTTCCAAAGAGTATTCCGGTAAAAAAGGCGTCGCCCAGCAAGGCGTTCTGAAAAAACGGGAGCCCTGCGATGTAGCAGGATTGAAGACCGGCCCATGTTTTCGGATAAAGCGACTGGGACGCCCAGACGCCGAAATTGGTGATGATGAAAAAAGAAACCGATCCAGCCAGCGCCGCCGAAGCTATTGACAAGGGGTTCCGGGAGTTCCGGAGGAGCGTGCCGAGCCAGACAAAAATGCAGAAACTTGCATAGGTGAGCCACAGGTTCGGGTAAAAACCCAGGATCGCATCGCTCAGGGCCAAGGCCGCCAGGGGGAACCCATAAGCGCCATAGCGGCTGCGGAAATGCGCGCCTCCGAAAAGCGCCATGGCTCCCACCGGGCCAAAATTCCAGGGATGCGGAAGCAGCCGGGCCAATGCGGCCAGGACCACGAAGGAAGCAACAGCGATGTCGCGTTGTCTAATCATGTTGTGCTCCTCCTGTATACAAAAAAACCCAACTCTTCTATGTCCGCCACTACGGCTTCGGCGGATCCGCCGACGACTCAATGGCGGAAAAAGTTGGGCCTATACTTTCACTAGCGCCCTTCCCGCGAAGGATTAAAACAACGGATGGAGGCCGCCAATCGACCGGACTTATGGCTTTTGCCAATTACCGTTGCGGGGCAGCCCCGGACTCACACCGGGTTCCTTTAACAGCCTCATTTGAAAGAGCCGGACAACGCGGGCATTATAGCCCCATCGCGCGCGGGCTTGTCAACAATAATTTTTGATTTTAGGCGGCGGACTGGGCGGTCCCCGGACCTTGTTCTTTTGGAGCAGGGGCCGTCCCCGCAGGTGCGGATGCGGGGGCGGGAGCCGCGGCGCGTTCCAGGATAAAGA
>MGUR01000068.1:35687-45716 GCA_001800075.1 Elusimicrobia bacterium RIFCSPLOWO2_01_FULL_59_12 | reverse complement strand
TTTTCGATTGGCGGCCGAAGATGCTCGCCCTCACCGGCCTACCTGGGGAATTCCAACCGGCCAAAACTGGGGAGATCCTGACCGGCGGCCCCACGCCGTGGTCAGGCTGTTATAGGTCAGCAAATTAACCCATCGTTGACGGCCAAAACTGTCGATTGGATCGCCCAATTGATAGCGAGGTTCGTCAGCTCGTACCGCTATTCCATTCCAGAGGACCCGGAATTCAAGAAGCGCATGCTCCAAGAGGTCGCGGTCGTCCTGCCATCCCAGATTACGAATAGCTTCAGATGCAATCCGGTACCAGGGATGTGCCTGGCCCATCGCTTCCCAGAGCTGCCGATTAATCTCGGGTCGATTTGCGTTGAGTTGGTCTAACGACGAGCTGTTTAACCACCGGGCTAGATTTGCGGCGCGTAGCGGGTCTATCTTCAGAGGCGGGTATCGACCCACTAACATCTGCATTTCAATCCAGCGGTGTTCAATCAATAGACGGAGGCGCCTTCCCTCAGATGTATCAGAATGGAACTCCACTCTGAGCTTAGCCAGTTCCTCAAGATTTTGGGTGTTAGCTGGCCCATGGAACAACCTGTTAGACAATGAATAGAGATCACTAAGGCCGACCAGACGGAAGGCTTGTGATTGTCCGCTCCGGCTGTAGAGACCTCCCGCAACCGCCAAATTGGCTATGGGACGGCCATTGGCATCATTCAGTGTGGTCGGGCGGTCGGGATGCGTTTCCAATGATCCGATGAAACGTACGCGTAGAGCGGCGCCATCGGGATCCGTTGAGAGAACTTCAAAGATAGGTAAAGGTCCATTTTCCTCTCGCTTCCAGTGTCTGTATCGAAGTGGAACTCCCGCAAGTAATCGGCCCCCACGCCCGGTTGGACCAAATACGGCGGTAATTGCTCTATCGCCATAGCGATCATAAATCGTGAACTCTGCCTGCATGTAGGAGTTGTAGAATCCAATGGTCGCGCCCGTGTTCGGTTCGATAATTCGTTGACTGTAGTTCGCTTGTGGAACATCCGCTGGGCCCAATTGATGACCCGCTCGATCAAATGCCAACACATCCCAACCAGACCCCGTATCACTGACTGCAAAACGAAGAAAGTCTTGCTCTTTAAAATACGGAAGCTCTGAGCGATCCAGCCGCACACTGAAAAGCTTAGACCAAGGGTTACCGGGCAATTCGACGGGCGGCCCAGGGGGTTCGAGTATGATGTTCGCAGCCACCGGAGCGGTCAAGGTAAGAATCTTCAGAAAGCCTCGCCGGGTCAAATTCGTCGGCGCGGCGGCAGGGTAGGTGCGGCGAGGCATCTCTTCGCCTTGCGGACTTAGGAGAATCGGAACGCGCCCTTCTTGGGCCAACGCGCCGCCCTCCACCCAAAGTCGGCGAAGAATTCCTCCGATTTCTGAGGAAAGAGGCACGACGTGAACCCCATAGTGTTTCGCTTGTTCCAGGGGTGGCACATCCTCGATGCCACCGACCTTCTTCGAAAATGCCACAAACAACTCCCCGATCGCCTTTGCGAACTCGCAAATGGGCTGTACGGGTCCGATGGCGCGTCTCGTGGCGAGCGATACAACAGAAGTAAGAGGAGATTGCGTATACATTTCCCAAATGGCCGTTATCCCAGCATAACCGATCAAATACCCTAACGATTCGACTTCGATCTGGGCATCATCCTGATTGTGGGGCTGCGCCAAGTGGAGGACTTCACTCATGAACACGTGCAAAAGAGCAATGTCCTCGTATCTGCCTTTGGTAGACACCGTTTGGTCGATCGCCCGAACCGCCATGGATTCGGGAACAACGATCGTCGCCGCCGTCGGATTTCCCCAAACGTCTTTATGGAACTCTGTCTCGGGATAGGCGGCATGTTTGCGGATTTCCAGGGTCAGCCCATCGCGCACATTGGCACGCACCGCCGCGAGAAACGCTTCGGGGTCGCGCTGGGCTTTCGCCGCATGGGTTGTTGCTCGCTCCAGGAATTCGTACAAAATTTCCTGGTCTCCATAGGGTTTGTCATCATTCCAAGGGGAATCCCTCATGAGGGAAGGGGGTAGAAAAACAGAGGGGGCCCTAAAGGAACCCCTTTCGTTCATGGGATGATAGGAGTAGCCGCTCCCGCTTGTTCCAGCAAACGGTCCAAATTTAATCTGCCGCAGCTCGTGCCTTTCTTCCGTGATTTCCAGGTTCCTGATGTTGCCATCGCGGGACGCCAGGCGGAGGACCGACCCATGGGAAATCCGATTGGATGAGAGATCTGTCATCTGAATGCTCAACCCTTTATTATCGGAATAGGTGGGGATCCGGTCGATGAGTTTGGGAAAGGGATCGAGCAGATGCCAATATTTCTCCTCGCGCGGGGGGCTGTCATCGTCGTATCTAAACACACGTCCCCGCATGAGCAGATCCAGGAGATGATCCCGGACACGATCGTAAAGCGCTCGCTGCGCAAGTGTCGGCAAACTTTCCAGAGCGTATTCCAGGAATTCGCTAACGCGCGTGGCATCTAGCAGTGCATGGCGCCGTTTGATGGATTCTTCCAAGAGGCCCGATTCCTGCAGATCCTGCCATAACGAGGGAGGTATCATCGATCTCAACGTAGCATCCAGGTTGAGGGAAGCTCCTTGATTGATATCTTCCATTCGGAGCTCGCGGAGCGGGATGGTCACGCGCGGTGTACCCGGCGCGGCGGCGTGTGGTGACTGCCGAGATTTGTCGGAGGCATCAAATATCCCGCGATCCCGACCCGAAATCGCGCCCATTCCATGGAACCCGCGGCGCTCGGTGTTCGGAGCAACCCACCGACCGGTCCTCGGCTCCCTCTGATTACGGCGGCTTCGGTCATCCTGGACTGTCCAATAGCCCTGCTTCGGCTCGTCGCGTTTTGGGTTGGCGGCCGTAGATCTAGAATCAAAGGGCCATTTAAAACCAGGCTGGACCTGCATGGCTTCCGAATGTGAAGACAGGACACCTGCACTCGCCTTTACCTGCGCTGTCAATAACCGATTAAGCGGCCGCCGAAATAACCCCGCGATTAAAGCTCCAACCAGAGCTTGGTCTGCATAAGCTTGACTTGGTATCGGCCGACTGTTCGCCAGAGGACGATATAAATTGTCATTCAGTCCCGATGCCGTTAGAGGGTCCGCCCCAAGGCAGGGAACCAAAATAAGGGCTACAACACGAATGAAGGTTTTTGACATAGATTTGTCGAACGCGCCCGCGTTCGGAGATTGATATTATTTTATGGGATTTTCGTCGGAAGAAAAATAGGCCGGAAGGTCAGAGATGACGTCCCAAACGGACTATGTTTTATGTGGGCCCTGCTTCATGAAATCTCTTGGTCGATTAATTCCATGGTTTTCTGAGCGGCTTGAAGGGCGTGCCTTGAAGTTTATCTTGGCTTGCGGGGGGGCCAGCGGGCATGCACTCTAAGATCGGCGGAACGGAAAGACGAGTCCCGCGAATGGCGAGCCCCCTTCCTAACAAGCCTGGGGTCTGCGACGATCCATTTATAATCCTTAAAGGGGCGCATGCCTTTTGCTTCCATTTCAGTTAAGCAGCCATAATTCGCCGATAATCGGCGACCGATATCTTCATCTGACGGACAGAAGCCACTTCACCCTGGGCGATCCGATCAAGCCGACGCAAAATATCCGCTTCATAGTAACGTTCCCCGCAGCGGGAGCATACACCCACGGGCACGTTCTCGATCACCACCAGCTTGCTCTTCCACCAATGGTCGACGCGGACGTTCTGCTTTTTCACCTGGCCATCACAATATTCACAAGGATCGTATTTCATCATATTCACCAAATGGTCTTGACAGAGGAGGTGCGGATTTGCCGATCCCGGCTTATAACAGCCACGGTAAGGTATAGGGCTGTGCCGGCGATGATTCGATCGGGTAACTCCGGGACCTGATCGCGCGGGATTTTCTCCATGTGTTGAACCACCGAGCCGTCCAGAGGGACCTCTACGAAGACCCCTCCAGGAACGCGCAGCGCTTGAATGAGTCTTGAAAGCGTATCGGAAGGGACGCGCTTTTTCTCGGCTAAATAGAGAACCTCCGCCAGCGTGATCGACGAAACTCCGATTTTTTCTTGGCGCTCGAAAGCTTGATTGATGTATTTTTTGGCGGTGTCCGAAAGGCGGGAGTCTCCAAACAGATACCACAGCGCTGTGTGGGTATCGGCAACAGCAGTGATCACGCGGCGTCGTGTCTGGGAAAGTTTTGAAACATGTCCCGGCGAATCTCGTCAATGTCCTTCGCAGAGGGCGCAGATCCTAAATCCGCAAGAGTCCCGTACAAGGAAGCGGGCTTAGCAGGTTGACCTCCTGGCACTAAAGCTTCTAGATCGGGGATCACTCGCTCCACAAGATGCAACTTTTCAACAGGGCTTAACTGTTTCGCTAATGCAACGATTTGCTCAAAGGTCATTGAGGGGTTACTCCCTAGTCTAATTTTTACTTCGCTCTAAGTATAGCAGACACGTCGAGCCGCTTCTATGGATTTTACGTCACCAAACTACGTCACCAGAAAGGCAACTTCGGGATACCGAGGGATACTGAAACCTTTCAACTGCGACGAGCATCTACCCTAGGATACTTCGCAAACGCCGTTCACTCCATCGTGTGAGGATGGCATCCGCCTTCTAGTCCGCCATGGCCTTGGCAACGACGGACACTCTACCGCTGAGTCAACTGCCCCGAAAAACTTAAGTAAGTGGGCCCACCAGGACTCGAGCGCCACACTGCTGGCGCTCGCCCGCCTGTCGTGTGGCGGGCGAACCTGGATTCGGTTAAAGATTGGGCCCACCAGGACTCGAACCTGGAACCCTCCAGTTATGAGCCGGACGCTCTAACCGATTGAGCTATGGGCCCGAAAACTTCGAAATCGCCGTCAATTGTATCAGATTCGAATAGGAGGAATTTATCGAAGGGCCAACGCCTCTGCCAGCAAAATCCCGCCGTTCCGCCAGCTCAGCGGCGGCCGCTGCATCTCACCCACGGGACATACCCGGCTGAACCCCAGCGCGTCCAAGTCGTCCTGCAGGGGCCCCATGCGCGCATCCGGACCCGCATAGCCCATGGCGGAAAGGTAGGGTTGAAAGCTTTCGAGCTCTGATTTTAAAATGTCCCACGATTCAAAGCGTTTCATCTGAGGCATCACGCGGACCCGCGAATACAGCCCCTCAAAAAGTCCCGGATCTTCGCCATCCAGATAAAGGATCTGCGGTGACAGGCACCCCTGCAGGTCAAACACCGCGGCATCTTTTTCGAGCCGGCCTAACACGTCGGACACATGTTCCGGAGCCAGGGCTTCCTTCCATAACACCGCCACGCTGATCTTGTGTCCGTACCCGATAAAATGGGTTTCGGGCGGCGCCAGCGCGCGCAGGGCGGTGAGCGTCGCGTCCGACCCGTACGCGACGACCGCGGGGTAGCGCCGGAGAAGGTCCTCATGCCAGCGGACGATATGAATTTGCTCTCCTAAAGCGGCGTCGGCTGATTCGATCGAACGTTTCCAAAACGGGGCAAACACCGGCTCCCGAGCCGAGGGTTTCAGATCGCATCCCGAGCCTAAGAGAAGCGTCGTCACCGCACCCGGCAGCCACGCCGTAAAGACATTCCCGGCCAGGATGTGGAGAACGGCCCTCGGCGCCTCCGAATGGGCGGAAAGAGTTTCTGCGGAAAACTTCAGAATTTTATCTTCTGTTAATTCTTCGAAGGCAGCCGTCAAGGCCCGCTCAATCATGGAGCGGGTAAACCCGGTGGACACTTGAAGGGCCCATACCGCTTCCCGACGCAAGGGATGAGCGGGATCCAACCAGACCCGCGACGCCCGGCCCAAAGAACGAGCGGTGCGCTGGACATCGGTTTTTGAAGCGACGCTGATCATTGGCGTTTGAGATAGGCTTCCATATCGACCGAGCACCCCTTGAGACCGGCGGAGCGCGCGCGGCCCAGTAAAACGAAACCCTCCGGATGAGCGATGCCTTCGTCTTCGGTTTGCACGGCCAGCGCCGAATCGACGTTCGCCAGATCAAAATGCGTCAGCCAGCCGGTCTCGCCTTCCGGGAGGGGCGCGCCGGTGTTTGGATTCACAACAAGGGTGCGAACCCAGGGAGGCCCCTTAAACACCGGGGACGCGCCGCGCGCATAAAACTGGGAACTCAGCTCGCACATGCCGTATTCGTTGATGCACCCGGCTTCCGGGATCCCGAGCGTCGACCAGACCCGGCGCAGGAACTCCCCGCGCGTCACCTCGCGCGCCTGCGTTTTCATGCCGCCCGTATCCATCAGGCGGCTCCCGGTGGGACATAGAAAAGATTTGTTCTGTTTGGCGCACTGATCAAAGAATGCCAAAAACGCGAGCGTGGTCCCCAGAAGCGCGATCGGGCTGCCGGCCGCCTGGGTTTCCTCCAGCGCGCGGAATAAACGCCCGTCCTCAACGAGACCTCGCTGTATGTAGAATCCGCCTCCGGGCATCCCCTGCCTGCCGGCAGGCAGGCCCCAGCGGCGATTCACCACGTCCAGCATCCAGCTCAAGGAAGAATGCGGGGCCTCGCTGGGTGACGGAGCCAGGATGAGAAATGGGGCCGGGTCTGTTTGAAACAGAACGTTTTTCGAAAAGCCGGCTTCGAGCGAAGCTTCATAAAACGTCAGCGTCTTGAGAAAATGACGGCTGGGTGTTTTTTGAGTGGTCCCGCTGGAGTGAAAGACGGCCGCCGCCCGGCCGACCGGAAACGTCGCAAGGTCCGCGGATTTAAAAGCGGCGATCGGAACGGCGGGGATCTCTTCCCACATCCTCACGTATCCGGGCGTGCGGTTTTGCGCCTTGCAGTACGCTTGATAGGGCGGGCTTTTCTCAAACTGATGCGCGAAGAGTTCCAGGGCCAGATCTTCAAAGTCTCCGCTTCCCGTGCGCAAGAACCGTTCGATGCGGGATTCCAGGCGCTCCATATCTAAACACCTCTCCCGTTTGGGGAGAGGTCGGTCGCCGGAAGCTTTGGCGGCCGGGTGAGGGTCCTTAAGCCGCTAATTCCTAGAGGTTGTTGCCCCCCCTCACCCTGCACCCTCTCCCGCAAGGGAAGAGGGGATGAATGAAGAACTTCTGCAAGAATCGTGGTCGCCCCAGCCATTTCCCTTTCCGTGATCGTGAGCGGAGGCGTTAAGGTGAGGACGTTGCGGTGAATTCCCCCCGAAAGCAGGATCAACCCCTTTTGAAGACAACCCGTCACGACCCGGCCGGCGAGCTCGGAATCCGGTGCAAGCGTTGGCTTGTCTTTCACCAGCTCGATGCCGATCATCAGCCCGATGCCGCGCACCTCCGCCACGCTCGGATGGCCCCCTAACGCCTGTTGGAGTTCGCGTTTCCACGCGTCCCCTGCTTTGGCCGCGCGCCGCGCCAGGCGCCTGGCGCGGAGGTCCCGCAGGGACGCAAGCGCCATGGCGCATCCCAGCGGGTTCCCCAAAAAGGTGCTGGTGTGAATCGCCTCGCCGTCCGACGCAGGCCAGGCGTTCATCGCCTCCGGCGTCCCGATGCAGGCGGATAACGGGAAACCGTTGGTCAGCGCTTTCCCCACGCAGAGAAGGTCCGGAACGACGCTCGAATGATCGACGCCGAACATCCGGCCGGTGCGTCCCAGGCCCGTAAAGATCTCATCGGCGATCAGCATCAGATCGTAACGCCGAGCGATATCGCGCAGGCCTTGAAGAAAGAAAGGTTTGGGGATGCGGACGCCGCCCCGGCCCTGCATGGGCTCCACCAGCAGAGCGCCGATCGGAGCCTCAAGACCGGCGCTGGATTTCAGAAACCGGTCCAACGACTCCAAACAGCGGTCTTCCGCGATCCCATGCAGGCTGTCCGGATACGGGGAATGCACCGCCCAGGAGCCAAGTTGTCCTGAGAAAGGATTTTTAAAATCGTCGCGGTCCGTCACCGTCAGGGCGCCGTAACTCATCCCATGATATCCCCCTTCAAAAGCGATCACCCCGGGGCGGCCCGTGGCCAGGCGCGCGGTTTTTAAAGCGGATTCCACCGCCTCGGCGCCGGAACTGGACAAGATCGACCGGGACAATGCGCCCGGCGCCAGGTCCTTCAGCGCTTCCAACAAGTCCACTTTGACGGCGTTGGGATGAACGTCTCCCATGCCGTGCCACAATTTCTTGATCTGTTTTTCAATCGCCTCGCGAAGGGAGGGCGGGTTGTGCCCCAGGCTGGCTACGGCGAACGCGCCGGTGAGGTCCAGAAAGCGGTTGCCATCGACATCGGTGACCCAGGAACCCCGGGCGGACTCCCAGAAAACGGGGAAGTCCTCGCTGATAAAGGTGACGTTGCGGGATTCGACCTGCCGGAGACGTTGGGCCAGTTGGCGGGATTTAGGACCAGGGACGCGTGACCGATTATTCGATGTACTCACGCAAGGGTCTGCTTCGTGAGGGATGTCGCAGTTTTCGGATGGCTTTGGCTTCGATCTGGCGGACGCGCTCGCGGGTGACGTTGAAGATGCGGCCGACCTCTTCCAGGGTGCGCGGGTAGCCCGTGCCGATGCCGAAACGCAGGCGGATGATCTGGGCCTCGCGCTCGCTCAAGGTGGACAGGATGCGTTCCACTTCGCGGTGGCGCAGGAACTCGTGGGCCGAGCGGGTCGGCGAGGGCCCGGAGCGGTCCTCGATAAAGTCTTCCAGGAACGAGTCGTCTTCTTCCCCCACCGGCGTGGTGAGCGAGATCGGGTCCTGCATGATCTTCAGGATCTCGCGGACCTTCTCCATGGACAACCGCAGGTGCTTGGAATATTCCTCGACGCTCGGGTCCCGGCCGAGCTCCTGGCGGTAGCGGCGCAGGACCTTGGTCAGCTTCGAGATGATTTCCTTCATGTGCACGGGGATGCGGATGGTGCGCGCCTGATCGGCGATCGCGCGGTTGATCGCTTGCCGGATCCACCACGTCGCGTACGTGGAGAATTTGAAACCGCGCTTGTATTCGAACTTCTCCACCGCTTTGATCAAGCCCAGGCCGCCTTCCTGAATCAGATCCGCCAGCTCCAGGGATGAATTCAAATGCTTCTTGGCGATCGAAACGACCAAGCGCAGGTTCGCGCGGATGAGCTTGAGCTTGTCGACCAGGATGGTCTCTTCCAGGTGGCGGATCTGGTCGTAACTGCTGAACAAGACCTCCTTGGGAAGCGGCAGAGCCTGCTCCATCCGATGCAGCCGCGCAACCACGTTATCCAGATTAGCCATGGTGGATTCCATCGCCATCGGCGTGTAGCCGGTGAGCCGCTTGAACTGAGTGGGCGACATCTTGCGCGCTTTGACCTGAGCGTAACTCTGGCGGAGCTCCGTGAACGGCATTTTGAACCGCTTCTCGTAACGGGCGACTTCCTGGTGCGCTTCGCGGAGTTTCTGGGCGATGGTCTTGATCTTGTTGGTCAGGCGCTTGATCTTTTCTAAATTGAGGTTCAGCCCGACGATTTTATTGATGATCTGGGAACGTTCCTTGGCCACGCGCTCCTGCAGGCTCGCTTTGACGGCGGGGGTTAATCCTTTCTTCTTCAGCCGCTCCTGCGCCTGGAAAAGCTTCTTTGCCCCCCCCATGATGAACCGGACCACGTTGCGCATCTTCTGGCGCATGCGCGAGAGCTCCTGATTGGTCTTGCGGCCTCGCGGCATCAGTTCCTTGGGCGTCATTTCCTGCTGTTCCAGCAGGTTTTCCCAGTTGCGGATCTCGCGCATCGTGATCGGCGATTCAAGCACGATCAGTTTTAACGTCTTTTCATTCTCCTTAATGTTGCGGGTGAGGGTGAGTTCCTGCTCGCGGGTGAGGAGCGGCACCTTCCCCATTTCAGTGAGGTACATCCGGATGGAGTTGGTGGTTTCCGTCCCGATATCGGGAAGGACTTCCTCCTCGGCGGGCTTTTCGCTGGGACGAATCAGATCTTCCTCGCGATCAACGACCTCGATCCCGAGGTCCTCCAGCGTGCCGAAGAGCTCGTCCAGCTCTTCGCCGCCTA
>MGUR01000068.1:32696-35673 GCA_001800075.1 Elusimicrobia bacterium RIFCSPLOWO2_01_FULL_59_12 | reverse complement strand
GTTGCGTTTCGGCCATGAATCGATGCCTCCCCAACGGATATTTCTTTCGGCGAGCCTTTTAAACGTCGAGATAAATTGTTGAAAACGTCCACTTTTTGCGGATCCATCGGCTGACGGCCTTCAAGCATCGCGTCGATTTCCACACACAGGCGGCCCAGCTCCACGGTCTCCTCGCGACGCTGCCAGGACTCCCTAAAGCGCCGCAGCATCTCCGCGGGATCCTTGTACTCGCGCTGCGCCATGGCGAGCGGGGTGAGCCAACCCTGCAGGTCCTCGGACAGGGTGGAGAGCGCCTCCGCCAGGTGCAACGCGCCGCCCGCGATTTGAGTTCCCACAGCCGCCCAGGCTTGACGGCAGCGATCTTCCCGCCACGTGAAAGACTCCAGAGCGCCCGCGATCGCCGCAGAGGGATACAACAACGCCAACAGCAATATTTCCTCTTCCAAGGAATAAAGCGAACTCCGCTCAGCACTCGGAACGATCTCTGAGCCCTGCGCCCTGAGTTTTGAGTTGAGCCGTTCGGGCCGGGTCTTCATCGTCCTCAGTTGACGGCCTAATGCGGCGCGGTCGACGTTTGCCGCATCCGCCAAACGCCCGAGATATTCGTCCTGAAGCAGCGGGTCCCGCACTTTTTGGATCAGAGGAAGCACCTCTTTGGCTACCGCCAGCTTGCCTTCGGGCGTAGACACGGGATGCCGCTGAATGGCCAGGGAAAGGCTGTAATCCAAAAACGAAACCGACGCCGCCAGGCAGCTTTCCATTTTTTCCTTGCCGTCCCGGATCAGAATTTCATCCGGATCCAGCGCATCGGGCAGCGTGACCACGCGCACCGAAAACCCTTCGGCCACCAGCAGCTCGCCGCCGCGGAGCGTCGCCTGGGAACCGGCGGCATCGGGATCGAACAGCAGCGTCACCGTATCCGCATAGCGCCGCAGGAGCCTCAGATGCTCCGGCGTCAGCGCGGTCCCGAGCGTGGCGGAGGTCATCGTAAAACCAAACTGGTGACATACGGCGACATCCATGTACCCTTCGAGGATGACCGCGTGGCGGCTTTTGCGCAGGGTCGGGATCCCTTGAAACAATCCGTAAAGATGCCGGCTCTTGGAATAAATCGGCGTTTCCGGGGAGTTGATGTACTTGGGCAGGGCGTCGCCCTGAGCCCGCCCGCCGAAGGCGATGATGCGGCCCTGGGTGTCCCAGATCGGAAACATGATCCGGTTCCAAAAATGATCAAAGGCCGTCCCGCGGTCTTCTTTGCGGCGCAGCAGGCCGCCCTTTTCCAGCACCTCGGCACTCCACCCTTTTCGCTGGGCCGCATCGCGCAGCGCGTGTCCCGACGCCGGCGCGAAACCCACCTGGAACTGCACCAGCGTTTCCTGCGACAGCCCCCGCTTTTGAAGATACGTCCGGATGGGCTGGGCGTCCGCCGATTCCATCAAGTGGCGGTGATAAAACTGTGCGGCCTCTCCCATCAACTGGTAGAGGGCTTGGCGCTCCCGGCTTTCCGCCGTTACGGTCTCCGGCCGCGCCTCTTCGATCGGGATGTTCACCCGCGAGGCGAGCTTGCGGATCGCCTCCGGATAGCTCAGGCCTTCGGTCAGCATGACAAACTTAAAGGCGTCGCCCCCGACACCGCAGCCGAAACATTTGAAGACTCCCATGTCGCGATTGACGGAAAAGGAGGGCGTCCGTTCCTGGTGAAACGGACAGCGGGCTTGAAAATTCCGCCCTGATTTTTTCAGCGACGGGACGTGCTCGCGAACAAGCTCGACCAGGTCGGTGCTCTCCCGCACGCGGGCGATGATGTCTTCGGGAATCATGAATGTTTAGGGGTTACGACTTTCCGCCGCTGCGGCTCTGGCGGATCCGCCTACGCTTTAGTAGCGGAGAGAAGCTGTTGAACCGCCTGCTGGGCCTGTTTGCCGTCCACACGGCCCTTGATCTTGGGCATGAGCGCCGACATCACGCGGCCCATGTCCTGCGGGCCCTTGGCGCCGACTTCCTTCAGGGCGCCCTGAGCCAGTTCCCGCAGCTGGCTTTCCGACATCGGTTCCGGAAGATACGCGAGAAGAACCTTCAACTCGGACTCTTCTTTGTCCGCCAAATCGGCGCGGTGGCCGTTCCGGTACTGCTCGACCGATTCCCGGCGGCTCTTGGCCTCCGACTGGATGACCTCCTGCACGTCTCCATCCGCAAAGGTTTTCTTTTTCTCGATTTCCTTGTTTCGAATCGCGGCGATGAGCATTCTCAGGGTCGAGACTTTCACCGTCTCCCGCTGTTTCATCGCGGCCTGTAAATCGTCCGTCAATCGGGTTTTCAGATCCACGCGCGAACCTCCTCCGCCACTGCGTCTTTAGCGGACCCGCCAACGTCTCAGTGGCGGGCTTACTGCTTCATCATGCGGCGGCGCATCTTGCGCCGGGCTTCCTGCGCCTTTTTTTTCCGTCGCACGCTGGGGGATTCATAGTATTCCCGGCGTTTGATCTCCTGCATAATGCCGTTCCGCTCGCATTCTTTTTTAAAACGGCGCAGGGCTTCTTCGATGGACTCGTTTTCCCTTACTCGTATACCGATCACCTCTTCAACACCCCCTTTACCCCGGCGGCCAATTCAATCCGCGTCCGCCGAGCACATGATAATGTACGTGGGCGACGGCCTGCCCGGAGTCCTTGCCGTTGTTGACGACGACGCGAAACCCCGAATGCGCCACGTTTTCCTTCTCCGCCACCTTCTGGATGGTCTGATGGACCGCCATCAGAATCGCCGCATGTTCCGGTCGAAAATCCATCAGCGCGGGAATGTGATCTTTGGGAATCACCAGGACGTGTACCGGGGCCCTGGGATTGATGTCGCGAAACGCCAGGGTCTGGTCCGTTTCCTCAACAACCGTAGCTGGGATTTGTTTTTTAACGATGCGACAGAACAGGCAGTCCGCCATCGGCAAGCGGTGATTATATAGGATTCAGTGCGTAAATAC
>MGUR01000068.1:19566-32685 GCA_001800075.1 Elusimicrobia bacterium RIFCSPLOWO2_01_FULL_59_12 | reverse complement strand
CCGCTGATCCGCTTAAGGCAGGCCGCCCCATCGTCCGGACCCAGGACAAAGAGCGCCGTAGAGAGAGCATCGGCCGTTGTAGCCGTTGGGGCCACAACGCTCACTGAAAGCGCGGCAGATGGAGGTGTTCCAACGCGCGGATCTAGAACGTGACAACCGCGTTCCGAACAGGAGGTGGTGCTGACGGACGCATTGTCTCTCAACAGAAATTGGGGGAGCTGATGGGGAGAAAACCCAGGCACATCCATGACGATACACTGCGGATGGGGCTTATAACGATCCCAAAAAAGGAGCTGGCCGCCGAAGTCCAGCATCACGTTGACGATATCCGGCTGAGCCTGAGCCACCTCGAGCGCCCGGTCCAGCGCAAAGCCCTTGCCGATCCATCCCAAGTCAAGCCCCATTCCCTTCTCCTTCAAAAAAATCGTCCCGCGGACCGCATCCACTTCGACCCGCTCAAAACCAACACGCTCAAGCGCCAGGTCCCTGGCACGATCATCCGGGATCCGCCCTTCCGATCGATAAACTTCCCAAAGTCGCACCAGGGGGTAGATCGTAGGATCACACGCCCTATCCGTCAGGTGCGCAAACCGGAGGGCGACCTCCACCACCTGCCGTGTCTCCGGGGACACGCAAACGGGATGGTCCCCTGCGGCCGAATTGATATGGGATATTTCGCTGTGATCGCGGTACAAGGAAAGGAGCTCTTCAAGACGCTGGATGGCCTGAGCCATCCGGCATTTCACTTCGTCGAGGGTTTCCTGACTTGCAGCGCCCCTGACCTGAATCCGCAGGAGCGTTCCCATCGAATGATAAATTCCGAAGGCCGTTCTCATTTCAGTTTCTTCAGTTGGGGGGCGGCCTCGGTGGACCGAAGCAAAAAGGACACAAAAGCCACGAGGAGGCCGGCAAAAATGGCCTGAAAACTCAGGAAGGCCGCCACTTTTAATACGGCGAAGTGCGGATGCGCAAACCGAACCAGCCAGCCTGCCCCTTCGTTCATGAGGGCCGTTCCGAAGGCGAGAAGAATGCTCCATTTTTTAATACGTCCGGAGAGCGGGGCGAAGATCAGCAGGTGCGTCAACAGCAGGACGACGATCGCCATCATCGGAAGGTGCATGTGCGTCACTTCCAGCATGGATTGGTACGATCGCGGCGGCGTGAATAAGAGTTCCGAACCACAATAGTAATCCATCACCGACTGCAGGGAGAGGCCCATTTTGGAAAAGTAGAAGAAAAAATTAGTGACCCAGAGCCCGGCCAGAAACACGCAGGTGCATAACAACGTCAACCGCATGTAGGCGTTGTTCTGAAATCCCCCCTCTTGCATGTACTTCATCCGGCGCTCTCCTTCTTGACGGCCACCCGGTGAACCGCCAGAAGCCGGCGCACCCCATCGGTCATCGCCTGGCAGGTTAGACTCGAGCCCGTCACGCTGGGGATCTCCCAGCGCAGGCGAAGTTTGTCGTCCAAGGCTTTGCCTGCGAATACACGCAACCACGCGGGACGCGGAAGGTAATCCTGCGGTTCATAAAAGGAAAGGATTTCAACCAAACCGAGGGTGCCGTCCGGTTTGACCAGAGCCATAAACGTCATCGGCATGGTTCGCACGATTTGCGTATCAAAATACGCCGTTCCCGTGATTCTGCCTCCTTCCCAGGCTTGGTAATACGTGATGACCCGTGAGGTCATTCTGGCGCGCGCGGCGGCTTCGATCTTTTCCACCTGACGGTCGTCCAGAAACAGCGTTTTCCTTTTGATGACGTTCGCGTCAGGAAAGGCTTTCTTCAGCGCTTCTTCCTGAGACAAAAAAACCCGGGCCCATGCCTTGGGAGCTGCCAGGAGAACCCCTGAAACTCCCAAGGCGATGGAAACCAAGTTTTCAACTCTCGGCAACAGGGCCAACGGAGCGGCGAAGAGGAACGATCCAATACGCTTGAGTCCGAAAGCCATTCTCACCGTTTAGAAGATATAACCGAGCGCCAGGTTCACCTGATTGACGCCTGTCCCAGCCTGGTTGTCCAGATCCTGCCATTCGCCTTTGATCACGACCTGCTGGATGGGTTTGTAGGTCAGCCCCACGGTGTATTCTGTCCGGCTGTTGGCGGCACTCTTGGTATAGCCGGCCGGCACCTTTTGCTGAGTGTCATAGCGTTCATACCGGACAAACGGCGCCAGGTATTGGCTTGCATGGAGCACTGAAAGCACGTTGTAAGCCAGCTGGGTATACCCTCCGAAAAGCCGCTCGCCGACCGAGCAGGTGCCGCTGGTACAGGCAGTCGCCATACCCTGGTTGATCAGCGCGGCGTCGCCGACGGTCCCCTGGGCGTAAAGCGCGCGGAGTTCCAGACCTCGGTACTCTGCCTGGCCGTGCGCTTCCCAGAGCGTGACCGGAGCGTCTACTTCCCGGTTGGAGACCGTGGCGTTCTGGCCCGCCTGCCCGGTGTAGAGCGAGCCGCCGACCACTGTGCCGGGAAGGCCGTCATAATCTACGCGGCCCACCCAGGCGATATCCTCCGCAAAACTTTTCGCTCCTCTGGACCGGCCGCCCCGGAGACCCGAAGAAGCGGAGAAACCGCTCACACCGCCGGCAGGGGTCGCTTGAAGGCCGGCCATGACATAGGAACGGTAGCTGAAGGGTCCGATCTCTCCATGGATCCCCGCGCCGTTTTCCCGCCACGTCGTGGGAATAAGGTTTTGTTCCACGGAAGGCCTCACAGCGCCATGAAACACGGTCGGCTCATGCAGTTCATTGACGAACCCCATCGGCACCAGAACCATGCCGGCTCGCAGACCCAGTGGTTTGGAGACCATAAAATCCAGGTAGGCAAACTCAACGCTGACCTCACCGCGCGGCGTCTGGGCCGTGCTGCTGTTGGCAGTCGACCCATGTTCAAATTCCAGCTCTGAATTAAACAGGATCTTGTCGTTGAACTTGTATCCCGTATAAAGGATGGCGCGCACGAAGTCCAGCTCCCGCCGAGATCCCGACGCCGTCCCGTTGTCCCGTTCGTTATCGAACTCCCGAAGCACCATTTCCCCGTAACCGCCGAGTGACACGCCACGGCCGACATGGTACACCTTCGCCGCGGCGGGCGCAAACCCGTACTTCGACTGATAAACGGGCTCCGCCGCCGGGCCCAATTTCGACTTTTCCAGTTCCTTTGTCAGGACATCGATTTTGCGCTCGACCTCCTGCTTCCAGACTTCGCCCGACTCCTGCGCGTGCAATCCGGCGGTCAGACTCATCAAGATTCCTGCCAGGACCCCCCACTTCAATCTTATTGATGTGATCATCATTATCTCCTATGTTATTAGTTATTGGAATTGTATTTCACTATGAAGAGCCGGGCCACCCCGGCCGATCTCCGCTCTTTCACGTCGAAAGAATCGTAATTTCCTGTATTAATGTTTGGCGTGCATCTTGTAGAAATACTTACTTTAATGAAATCTATTTTCAATATATAAATAAATAAAACCGGCTGTCAAACCAATTTATAAAAACTCAAAGTGTGGGGGTTACTTACGTACGGGGGTCTTGGACGGGCGGCTGGGAAGAACGACGTTGGCTAACTTGCCTAAAATGCTATCGCTGCCGCGACGCATGAGGGCGATCAGCGCGGGCGCGGCGACCGCCCAGAGGAGAGACCGGGCCCAGCGGCCGGTCGCGCCGTTGGACCGGAGTCCGGAGACCAACCCCGAACCGGCCCAGAGGGTCCACCCTAAAAATCCGCGATGGGACGATACGGCGGCCGCCGCCAGGGCGCGGCGCTGAGCCATGCGGTCCTGAATGTCCCGGCGTCTTATGAGAAAAGCTGACGTATCCATCTGAGGTTATGTCGCAACTCCTGTCGGGTTCCTTGAAACGGGACTCCGGCGCCGGGATCCCGTCGGCCGGATATCCATGTAAGGAGACCCGCCACGACCGCGTATACCGCGGCCAATGCCAGGCACGCGCCGGCCACCGGCAGCCCCACACGAACCAGCCCCACCACGATCGTCACCTGCAACATGACGAAAGCGGTCAGGACCAGCAGGGCGGCGGCCGCCAGCGCTCCGATGCGCCGGACGCTTTGTTTTTTTTCATACGTCCATTCCAAGGAGGCCAGTTCGATCTGGTCTTCCAGAAGCGAGAAGACCTCCCCCGCCGCCGACTTTTTAGGATCGCCGTTCTCGGACACTAATCGCTCCTTCGTCCGAACAGCAGCACACCCAGCGCCGCCCCGACCACCGCCGCCAGACCGAGGGCTTGCGCGGGATGTTTCTGGGTAAACTTCACCGCATCCTTCCACGCTTCTTCGCTTCGCACGATGGCCTTGTCGGCCGCCTCCTCGAAACGATCGCGGACTTCGTCCACGCGTTCACGGAATTTATCGACGTTCTCTTCTACACGTTCCCGAAACTTACCCGCTTTTTCTTCCAGAATTTCATCGATGTCACGCTCTCTTGCCATAAGAAACCTCCTTCGGGCTGGTTTAAACTGCTTCCTTTGTACCACCAATCAGCCATTATTTCAACCAATGGATTCCGCCACCAGGACCCCATCGGCGGCCAGCCGGGTGGGCCGAACCTGTTGAAAGGCGCCCTCCGGCAGGGCCTGCGACGCACGAACACGCACATACCGTTCGGTATAGCCGATCCCCCCCGCCTCCTGCAAGACGCGCAAACGGCGATTCAGGAAACCAACCGCATACCGGGCCCGAAGCGTCCCGTCCAACTTTACCAGATTGCGGGCCCTGGCGCTCTTTATTCGAGGGTCCACATGTGCCCGGAGCCGTTCGGCGGGGGTTCCCGGGCGCACGGAATATCGGAAAACATGAAGGCGGCTGAACCCCTCTTCTTCAAGCAATCGAGCTGAATTCTCAAACTGCTTATCACTTTCCCCGGGAAAACCCACGATGACGTCCGCGCTCAGGGCGATCTCTGGAATCTGGGATTTAATGTCCCGCACGCGAGCGCGGTACTGGTCTGCGGTGTACCAGCGGCCCATGCGCTTGAGCACATCATTGTCGCCCGACTGCATAGGAATGTGAAAATGGGGGCAGAGCTTGGGGTTTTCTTGCATCAAAGCGACAAGCGCATCGGAAATTTCCGTTACCTCCACGGAGGAAAGTCGAACCCGAAAGTCGCCCGGCAGTTCGACCAGCGCCTTGCACAGCCGCGCCAGGTCCCAGGCAGGACCGTACTGGTAGCACCCCAAACGGACGCCCGTCAAGACGATCTCTTTAAATCCCCGAGTTAAAAATTGCTCCGCTTCCCGAAGAACGGCCTCAGGGTCCCGGCAGACCCGCTCGGGCCGGACGCTGGGAATGATGCAGTACGTGCAGTGAGCGTCACACCCATCCTGGACCTTGAGGTATACGCGCGTCCGCTCCGCCAGCGCAACCACCCCCGATTTGGCCGCTTCCTGAACGCACGCCGTAGGGACCCCCAGGGCGATGGCGATGAACGGCTTTTCCCGGTTACCAAAAACCTCCACACGGCCCGATACCTCCCGAAGTTCCTCCGGCGCCCTCTGCGCATAGCACCCGGTCACCACCACGCGCGACGCCGGCTGCTCCCGAAGGAGTTTACGAACCAATTGGCGGCAGGAGCTGTCGGCGCCGGCCGTCACGCTGCACGAGTTGATCACGTTGACATCCGCGGTCGTTCCCAGGGGGACCACGCGGAAGCCGCCCAACCGCAGCTGCGCGCGCAACTCTTCGGTCTCATACTGATTGACCTTGCAGCCGAAAGTATGAAAAGCGACCGTTCGGGAAGGGTTCATGGCCGCCCCATTTTAGCACCTCCCGAAAGAAACGGGTGGATCAGTTTGACCTTGAATTTCACGGCAATGTTCCTCATTATCTAGAGGAGGTACAAAATGAAAAACTGGCTCGCAGCGTCGTTGGCGCTTGTCGCGATGGCAGGATGCGCATCAAAAAATCCCGAGGCCGTTGACCTGAAGGGGACCTGGAAACACACCGCCGAAAACGGCATTTCGGGCGGGAAGGATGAAGAGACGTTCATCGTCGCGGCCAAGGGAAATAAGTTCAACATCACGACCCAAACCGGCACCGATGAGTCCAAGCGGGTGTATGACGGCCAGACCCTGTATTCGAAAAGCCCTTATGATGAAACCGCCCGGACCGTCAAAGAAACGGAGATCTCCTCGGAGCGGTTCTGGGCCAATGCCATGACCCAGGGCAGCGGCGAAGCCGGCGGCATCGTGGCGGGCCGGGATGCCATGCTGTATCAAGTACGCCAAAAACGTCCGGACGGCGAGCTGACCCAGCAAATCTGGGTGGACGCAAAAACCGGGGTGATGCTGAAATCCACCCTGACCATCTATTCCTCCCAGATTAATTCGATGGTGCGGAAAGAAGATTGGGAGTGTCTGGCCATCGACTTCAGCCCCGTGGAGGACACGGCGTTTAGCAAACCCTGATGCTGCTCATCGTACCCGCCTGGTCGCGAAACGCCTCGCCGCCTCCGCTCACCCTCCTTTTGATAGGAGCGACCTTGCTCGCATTCCTACTCACATGGCCCCTGGAGCAGCGCCGGCAAAGTGTTGTCAGCCGGGATCAATATCAAGAGCAGGCGCGCCAGTTGACCCGGCTGCTGCTTCATGCCGCCTCGGGGCTCGGCCAGAGCGAACGCATCCTGCTTCAGAATGACCTAGCCCAGGAGACCTACCCCACGGAGCCCGCGTTAGCTCTTTTCCAGCGCGTGAACGCTCAAGAATTGAGCCTATCCGCAGAAACGCGTTACCGATGGAAACTGGATTATCCTATCTTCCAGACTCTGCAACGCTCGGTCGTCGAGAAGCCCGGCGCCACGACTCCCTTTCAGCTGTTCGGATTGAAATCCCGCTCTTCCGGCTTCACCGCATGGATCACCCACCCATTCCTGCACGCAGGGTGGCTCCACCTCCTGTTTAACATGCTGTTTCTATGGACGGCGGGTTTGGTCTTAGAACCGCTCTTGGGGGGCAAATGGCTGGGACTTTATCTCTCCAGCGGGGTGGCGGCCGCCTGGGCACAAACGGTGTGGGGAATACCCCCCGCGCAAATCATGGTCGGCGCGTCCGGAGCCATCGCCGGTCTCATGGGATTCGCTCTGGCCGCGGTGCCGTGCGCCCGCGTCACGCTTTTTTACATTCACATGTTCATGCTGCTGCCGCGCGGCGGTCAATTCGATTCCCCGCTCTGGTTCTGTGTTCCGCTTTGGGCCTTGCAGCAGGTCTTCATGATGTTCATGCCCTTCCGCGGAGAACTCGCCCAAGTGGGCTATGCGGCGCATGTCGGGGGTTTTACCTTCGGATTTTTGATTGGACTCGTTTATCGCGCGGCTCGCCGTTCCGCGGCTCAATAAATTCCGAATTCACGGAGGACAAGTGCCGCGGCAATGAGGCCGGCGGTTTCCGCGCGCAGGAGCGTGGGGCCGAGACGCACGGGGATGGCTCCGGCGCGGCGGGCCGGGTCTATTTCGGAGGGATCCCAACCCCCTTCGGGACCAATGAAGAGATTTATTTTCTTCCCTTGATATCCCCGGCAGGCGGCCTGGATGGTGCGCTCGCTTTCTTTTTCCCAGGGAATCAGCGAGAGGCTGGAGGGTTCCAAAACCCCCAAAAGGCCGGCGAACGGCTGAGGGGTTTCCACGGCCATGACGTCCGAACGGCCGCATTGTTTGGAGGCCGCCAGCGCGATCCGGTTCCAACGCTTGAGCTTTTCACGCGCCTGCCCCGCCTCCAGCTTGATCAGGGTCCGCCGGCTGATCACGGGGACCACCCGCTCCACGCCCACCTCGCCGGCTTTTTCCAGCAGCCACTCCCACTTTGAACCCCGGGTCAGCGCTTGAAAGAGGGTGAGGTGTATCGGCAGAACAGAGGACGCGCGGCGGCCCAGAATCGTGCCGCGGATTTCTCCGGCGGCGGCGCTGTCGATGCGCCCCCGGTAGGACGCATCCTGGCCGTCAAAAAGATCGATCTCATCGCCGACTTTCTTTCGTAGAACATGCAGGGCATGGTGGGCTTCGGAACCGGAAAGACGGAAGGACGTGCCGCGGATGGACGAGGGCGGAACGAGGAACCGGGCCATGGGCATTACTCCCGGCCGAAGATTTTTTTCAGCACGCTGTCTTCATAATGGGCGGGATTCTCGCCCAGCGTTTTAGCGAATTCGCGCAGGAGCTCGCGCTGTTTGGCGGTCAGGGATTTGGGAACGTCCACCGTAACTCGCACAAATTGATCTCCCTGACCGCGAGCCCCCAAACGGGGCATGCCCCGATCACGCAACCGGAAGAGCGCTCCATTTTGCGTCCCGGGCGGCACCTTCATCGTGACAGGTTCTTCCATGGTCTCTACGGTGATTTCGGAACCCATGGCTGCCTGGGGAAAGGAAATATGCTGTTCCAGATAAAGATCATCTCCCTCGCGCGTGAAGCGGGGATGTTTAGACACATGCACAACGACAAACAAGTCGCCGGGTGTTCCCCCCCGCTGACCGGCCTGACCGGCGCCGGCGATCCTCAGGGAGGTTCCTTCGCGCACCCCGGGCGGGATGCGGACTTTCAAATGGGTGGTTTCTTCGACAAGGCCCCTGCCGCGGCAGGTCGAGCAGGGAGTTTGGATGACGCGGCCTTCTCCGCGGCAGGTGGAGCAGGTCTGCTGCATCATGAATAAGCCGCGCTGGGTCCGGACCTGGCCCCGGCCCCCGCAGGCTTTGCATGTCACGGCGCTCGTCCCCGGTTTGGCGCCCGACCCCTTGCAGGTGTCGCAGGACTTGGCGCGACGATAGGAGAGGGGCTTCTCCATCCCATCGTAGGCTTCTTTCAAGGTGACGGGCGCTTCCACAGCGACGTCCTCCCCGCGAAATATCTCCTGCGTGGATCGCTGGCCGAATGAACCCTCCCGGCCGCCGAAAATATTTCCGAGAATGTCGCCCAGGTCGACATCGCCGGTTTCAAAACCGCCAAAACCGCCCCAGCCGGATCCCGCGCTCTGGCCGCCGCCGGCAACCCCTTCATGCCCATAGCGATCGTAGGCGCCGCGTTTTTGCGCGTCCGAAAGCACTTCGTACGCCTCATTGATCGCTTTGAATTGCGCTTCAGCGGTTTTGTCGTCAGGATTCTTGTCCGGATGGTATTTCAGGGCCTGACGACGGTAGGCCTGCTTGATCTCATCGGCGTTGGCCGTGCGGCTCACGCCCAAGAGCTCGTAGTAGTCTTTTTTTTCAGCCATGGATTGTCACCCCCGCGGAAGCGGGGGTCCAGGACGTTTGCCAAAGGGACTGGATTCCCGCTAACACCCTGCGGGAATGACGGTAGAGGGCTGTCACTTCTTTCCTTCGTCAACCACTTCGGCATCGACGGCGCCGCCCGATCCCGGCCCGCCATTCCCTCCGGCAGGCGAGCCGGCTTCAGCAGGCCCCGCGCCGGCGCCTGCCTTGGTTTTATTCGCCGCTTCCTTATAGATCACTTCCGCCAGCTTGTGGGACGCCGCCATCAGGGCTTCCTTGGCTTTGCGCATCGCGTCGACGGAACTGCCTTTCAGGGCCTCCTTGGCTTCCGAGAGGGCACGATCCATGGCGAGACGTTCATCGCCGGAGACTTTATCCCCGTGATCCTTTAAGGATTTCTCTGTCGCATACACCAGGCCGTCGAGTTCGTTCTTGGCTTCAATCTCCTCGCGGTGCTTCTTGTCCTCATCCGCAAACTGCTCCGCCTGCTTCACAAACGTCTCCACCTCGTCCTTCGAGAGCTTGCTCGGGGAGGAGATGCGTATGGACTGTTCCTTTTGCGTCCCCAGATCCTTGGCCGTGACATGCAGGATCCCGTTGGCATCCAGATCAAAAGACACTTCCACCTGCGGCATCCCGCGCGGCGCCGGCGGGATTCCGTCAAGCAAGAACTTGCCCAGGGAGACGTTGTCCTTGGCCAGGGGCCGTTCCCCCTGAAGCACATGCACCTCCACGGAGGGCTGGTTGTCGGCCGCGGTGGAGAAGATCTGCGATTTCTTCACCGGAATGGTGGTATTGCGCTCAATCAAGGGGGTGCGCACGCCGCCCAGGGTTTCGATGCCCAGGGTGAGAGGCGTCACATCCAGAAGCAGCACATCCTTCACTTCGCCGGTGAGAACCGCCGCCTGAACCGCGGCGCCTAACGCGACACATTCCATGGGATCGATCCCATGCTCCACCTTCTTGCCGACATAATCCTCGACGAATTTGTTGACGATCGGCATGCGGGTGGGCCCGCCCACCAGAATGATCTTGGTGATGTCTTCAACGGATTTCCAGGAATGCTTGGGGTTGCTGCGCGCGTCCGAGAGAGCGCGATCGACCGGGCCTTTGCAGCGGTCGATGATGGAGGCCACGATGGCTTCCAGCTTCGCGCGCGTGAGCTTCATGATCAAATGCTTGGGCCCCGACGCATCGGCCGTGATGAACGGCAGGTTCAGGTCGGTTTCCAGGACGTTGGACAGCTCGATCTTCGCTTTTTCCACCGCTTCCTTGAGGCGCGTTTGTGCCAGCTTATCCTGCCTCAAGTCAATGCCCGACTCCTTGCGGAATTCCGACGCCACGTAATCGATCAAGGCGTTGTCCATATCGGTGCCGCCCAACTGGGTGTCGCCGGAGGTCGCGACCACTTCGAAGGTGGCATCCTTGCCCATGCTCGACATGTCCATCAGCGTCACGTCCAGCGTCCCGCCGCCCAGGTCGAACACCATGATTTTCTGATTCTGGCCGCTCTTATCCAGGCCGTACGCCAGGCAGGCCGCGGTCGGTTCATTCACCAGGCGGACGACCTCCAACCCCGCGATCGAACCGGCGTCCTTGGTCGCCTGGCGCTGGTTGTCGTCGAAGTAGGCGGGCACCGTGATGACGGCTTTCTCCACCTTGTCGCCCAGAAACGCCTCGGCGTCTTTCTTCACTTTTTGAAGGATGAAGGCCGAGAGCTGTTGGGGCGTGTAATCCTTGCCCTGGAGCTTGTACTTGTGATCCTGGCCCATTTTTCGCTTGAACGCGGTGAGCGTGCTCTCCGGGTTCGAGACCGCCTGGCGCCGGGCAGGCTCGCCGACCAGCAGTTGATTGTCCTTGGTGATCGCCACATACGACGGGAACGCTTTCCCGCCGAGCGTCGTCCCCTCCGCGGACGGGATGATGGTGGGCTTGCCGCCTTCCATCACCGCCGCCGCTGAATTTGAAGTTCCTAAATCAATCCCGATGATTTTTGCCATGGTACACCCTCCTTGTTGTCGTCACCCCCGCGAAAGCGGGGGTCCAGCCTCTGGATTCCCGCCCTCCACACGACTGGGCGGGCGCGCCGGAAGTGTGGCGTGCGCGCTTGCGCGGGAATGACAGAAAGTTCTATTCCGCATTTTTCACAATGCCGACTCGGACACGGCTGGGTCGCAGGACGCGCCCCTGGAACAGATACCCCTTTTGAAGCTCCGCCAGCACCTGCCCGACCCGGTCCGCCTCGACTTCTTCTTGTTCGATCGCTTCAGCGCGGTGCGGATCCAAGGGTTTGCCCACCAGATCCATGGGTTCGAGCCCTTCTTCCTTAAGAAACTGAGTGAAGCTTTTGTGCAACATCTCAACACCCTGCACCACATGCTTTAAATCCTTGGCGTTTTGAACCTGGGCCATCGCCTGTTCAAAAACATCCACCAGGGAGATAAGTTCCAGCAGGACGTCCTGTTTCCCCCAGGCCCGGGACTCCGACTTTTCCCGCTCCACCCGCTTGCGGAAATTTTCAAATTCGGCTTTGAGCCGGAGCAGCTGGTCGTAATACTCGGCGGACTTGGCCTTGGCGTCCGCCAGCTCCTTGCGCAGGGATTCTAACTCCGGCCGATTTTCTTCCACATCAGGCGTCATTTCGGGATTTTCCGCCATGGCCCTCTATTCCACGTCCGCGTCGAAGCGGGTCAGCATCTGATTAACGATCCGCGTGACGCCTTCCACCAAGGCGATCATGCGCGCGTATTCCATGCGGCGAGGACCCAGGATGCCCAGCACACCGACCGCATTCTCCCCGATCTTGTAGGTGGACGACACCAGGGACACCCGGCGCAGCTGAGGCAGTTTGTTTTCCGATCCGATCTTGACGGTTAAGCCGCCCCCTTTTTTCATTTCCTTTTCCAGGATGGAGGCCAACAGATTTTTCTCTTCCACGACCTTCATCAGCGTGGACAGTTGGCTGAAATCATTGAGTTCCGGAAAATCGATGATGTTTTCTTTGCCGCCCACGTACAATTCCTGATCGGGCTGATTGAGGTCAAAGGCTTCGCGGACGAGTTCTCTGGCCAGGGTGAAGGCGTCCCGCTGCTCCTGCTCGACAGTCTCGATATGATCGAGGATCTGCGTTCGAACTTCCGTCAGCGGCAGCCCTTTCAGGCGGTCATTGAGGATCGTGGAGATTGCCGTCAACCGTTCGGACGGGAGCGGCCGTTTCAGCGTGACAACGCGGTGGCGGATGAGCCCGTTCTGTGAAACGATCACCACTAAGATTTGGTTTCCCCCCAAAGACACCAACTGCAGGCGGCGGAGCAGCGTTTTGTCCAGGCGCGGGGATAGGACCATGCCGGTATAGTGGGACATCGCCGAAAGCATGTGCGAGGTGGAAATCATCATGCCCTCCAGCTCTTTGGAGCGCGCGGAGTACTCCTTGCGGATGCGCTCCTCTTCGCCCGCCGCCAGGGTTTGGATCTCCAGCAGGGAATCCACATAGTGGCGGTAGCCCTTGTCGGTGGGCACGCGCCCGGCGCTGGTGTGCGGCTGAATTAGGAAACCTTCCTTTTCCAGGTCTGACAGCAGATTGCGCACCGTGGCGGATGAGAGGCCGAAATTATATTTATCCACGATGACATGCGATCCCACCGGCTTGGCCGTGCGGACGTACTGATAGATCACCGCCTGCAGCAGTTTGCGCTTACGGTTTTCTAATGTTTCCTTCTGAAGGACTCTCATGGGAAATTAGCACTCCGGTTTACTGAGTGCTAATATAATATACCAGCGCTTCACGGGTTGTCAACTGGCTTTCGAAATTAGCCTAAATCTAGAGGCGATTCAGATGGGTAGGAATGGCAAGAGGATTTGATGGGTGAGCGCAACCAGCGGGTCGGGGATACGCCAGGTG
>MGUR01000068.1:17880-19556 GCA_001800075.1 Elusimicrobia bacterium RIFCSPLOWO2_01_FULL_59_12 | reverse complement strand
GCCGATCAGCGCTGATGTCCGGGTCCCAGGAGTAACCTTCGCGAAGCCGGAGCCCCAGCATCAGGCGTTCAAATTCGCGCGTCCTGGCGTCCAGCACCTCCTCCGCTTTGCGCGGCAATCGCCCGGCTTCCAAATCTTTAAAGTACGGGAACATATTCTTCTGATTTTCCCATCGCACCCCGCCCACACAGCCGACGGCGCCCACCCCCAGGCCGACATAGTCCTGGCCGCGCCAGTAAATGAGGTTGTGCCGGCACTCCCTGCCCGGCCGGGAGAAGTTAGAGATCTCATATTGCGGATAGCCTTGCTCGAACAGATAACCCCGCGCCCAGGCATACATCTCGGCCTGGAGGTCCGCGTCGGGTTCCACTCCGTCTGCGCCAAACGGCGTATGTTCTTCCACCGTCAGCGCGTAAAGGGAGACGTGCTCGGGCTGGAGCGCGACGGACGCCGTCAGCGTTTCCTTCCAGCCTGCCAGCGTCTGTCCCGGAATACCGTAAATGAGATCGATGTTGAGGTTGGAGAACCCGGCGCGCCGCGCGGCGCGATAGGCGGCTTCAAATTCACGCACGGTGTGCAGCCGGCCCATGGCCTTCAAGAGCGTGTCGTCATAAGCCTGCAGACCGATACTGAGGCGGTTGATGCCCGCGTCGCGCCAGGCGTTCAACTTCTCGTCGGTGATACTTTCAGGATTGGCTTCCAGGGTGATTTCCGCCCCGGGGCCGATCGTCCATTGGGATTGAAGGACCTTAAACAGGGTCTGGATGTGACCCGGCTCTAAGACCGAGGGGGTGCCGCCTCCCATGAAGATCGTGGAGATTTCGGGATGGGAGGCCGCATACAACTCCATTTCTTTACACAGGGCATCGACGTAGGCGCCGCGCTGGTCGTCTTTTCCGGTAAAGGTGACGAAATCGCAGTACCCGCATCGGGCGTGGCAAAAGGGGATGTGGATGTAGAGGCTTAATGGATTCATGGAAGATAGAGAATGGAAGATGGAGGATGGTCTAGGAATTTTAATTAAGAACTACCTTGACCCTCTTCCATCCTCCAACTTCCATATTTATTTCTTCGTGTCACTTTTGTCCGCTTTCACCAGTTCCGCCATGACGCCGACCGCCCCAGCCATGCCGGTCATTTCCATGGGCAGAAAGATCTTCGTGGCCTGGCCGTCGGCCACCTTCTCGAGAGTTTCTAAATACTTAATGGCGATCAGATCATTGGTTGGTTTTCCGTTATGGATCGCCTGATAGACGACTTCGGTTTTGTATTTCTCGGCGTCGGCGACTCGTTTCATGGCCTCCGCCTGCCCTTCAGCATAGAGTATCGCGGATTGCTTTTGACCTTCGGCCGCCAGCACGACGGCCAGCTTCGCGCCTTCCGCCTTTAAAATCGCGGACTGCTTCAGCCCCTCGGCTTCCAAAATCGCGGCGCGTTTTTCCCGCTCCGCCTTCATCTGCCGGGACATCGAGTCGGTGATATCGCGCGGCGGTTCGATTTTCTGGATCTCCACGCGCACCACTTTGACCCCCCATTTGTCCGTGGCCTCATCCAGCACCTCGCGCAGCTGGCTGTTGATCCGCTCGCGGCTGGTCAGGGTCTGGTCCAGCTCCATTTCGCCGATGATATTTCGGAGGTTGGTCTGGGCCAGCTTGATCGCGGCCAGCGTGAAATTG
>MGUR01000068.1:2765-17860 GCA_001800075.1 Elusimicrobia bacterium RIFCSPLOWO2_01_FULL_59_12 | reverse complement strand
CGTCGACAGTCACCGAGGCGTTGTCTTTGGTGATCACTTCCTGGGGTGGAACATCCATGACTTGTTCGCGCATGTCCACTTTTCGGAGCGACTGAAAAGGCGGAAAGATGAGAACGAGTCCGGCGTTCGCGGTCCTGCTGTACTGACCGAACGTTTCAACCAGCGCCTT
Source organism: Elusimicrobia bacterium RIFCSPLOWO2_01_FULL_59_12 (assembly GCA_001800075.1). Classification (GTDB taxonomy): domain Bacteria; phylum Elusimicrobiota; class Elusimicrobia; order 2-01-FULL-59-12; family 2-01-FULL-59-12; genus 2-01-FULL-59-12. Next base: position 17,691 of record MGUR01000068.1, on the reverse strand, counting down.
TTCGAACTGACGCACAATACGTATCGCCTGCCATACATAAACAATCGCCGCAATCGCCAGCAAGGTAACCGGACTGTAGCTAAGCATTAGGAGACCCTCCTTACAATGACATGCGTTCCATCCACTCTCAAAACCTGGACCCATGCGTCTTTGGGAATCGATTCCCCTTCCGACATCGCCCGCCAGGTTTCCCCGCGGACCTTGACCCTCCCGGAGGCATTGAGCCCGATCGCTTCCAGCACCAGCGCTTTCTCTCCGATCAGCTCATCGACATTCGAAGGATGGGATTTAGGCGTGAAGAGAAATTTCGCCAGCGGGACGAGCACCGGGGTGAGCGCCACCGTCATCACCGCAAAAACAGCCCAGGGTATCCAGGGAATCGCGTTGTAAAAGGCGGCGATGGAGGCGGCCAGCGCTCCCAGGGACATGCACAAGAAGAAAAAGTGCGTGGGGGGCGGTAGAATTTCGATGATGATACAGACAGCCGCAGCGACCAACCAAGCTTTCCAAGGGGTCATAGGGTCCTCCAGGAGAAATCGTGTTTGAACGTCATCGAATCACCTTGATACGCCGCAGGGGCCAATAGACAAACCACGCTTTCCCTTTCAGAAGCCGGTTGGGAAGCGGCCCCCAGAACCGAGCGTCAAAGGAGCCGTCCCGGTTATCCCCCATCACAAAATAATGATCCGGAGGCACCTGGATCGGTCCGAAATTGTCCCGCACGTAGCTGTACTGCGCCAACTCGCCTTGGATCCACTCCTTCTGAATTTCCTCACGATTGCCCAGGCGGTGCGTGTCGGGGATCACGATGGGATCTTTGTAAACGACATACGGCTCTTTCTGCAGAACGCCATTGATATACAACCGTTTGTTCTTGACCCAGACTTCGTCTCCGGGCAACCCGACGGCGCGTTTGATAAAATCCTTCCGCACCCCTCGTTTCCGTTCCTCCTCATTCAGCGCCGACGGGGTACTCTGAAAAACCACCACATCGCCGCGCCGCACCTCACGCAGTTTCACGACCCGCTTATCCGTCCAGGGAATGCGCACCCCGTAAATGAATTTATTGACGAACAAATGATCGCCGATATGGAGCGTCTCTTCCATCGAGCCGGAAGGAATTTTGAACGCCTGGATCACCGCGTACATGATGACGGCGGCGAGCAGGACCGCTGAGAACGACGTCTCCACCAGGTCGAGATCCCCCGCCAACAACTGCGATGGCTGTTCCCCCTTGGGGAATTTACGGGTCGCTTGATAGAACCCCCACAGCACGCCCAGGGCGCCCAGCGTCACCGGCCAGCGCGGCGTGGGACCGTGCAAATCCACCGAGGCGCTCACGACAAATCCCACCAGCGCGCCGACCGCGGCCATGAACAGGACATGCAGGGTCGTCACCAGCCCTCGCCGGGTGAGCCAGTCTTCTTTCTTGAAGATCAGCCGCAAGACCACCGCATAAAAACCTAACCCGCACCCAATCCAGAAGAGCGTGATTTCCAATTCGGTCTCCTTACCTTCTCAAAATAGCCATGAAGGCTTCCTGGGGAATTTCCACTTGGCCAAACTGCTTCATCTTCTTCTTCCCTTCTTTTTGCTTTTCCAGAAGCTTGCGCTTCCGCGTGATATCCCCCCCGTAGCATTTAGACAGGACATCCTTGCGCAGGGCGGGGATCGTTTCCCGGGCGATGATCCGGTGATGGATACGCGCCTGAAGCGGGATCTCGAACATCTGCCGCGGAATCAAGGCCTTCAGGGATTCCACCAGATGCCGGCCCTGATCGTAGGCTTTCTGTTGATGCACGATCAGCGAGAAAGCGTCCACCACCTCGCCGTTGACCACGATCTCCATCTTGACCAGATCCGCCGGACTGTGCCCGGTATGCTCGTAATCAAACGAGGCGTACCCCTTGGACATCGACTTGAGCTCATTGTAGAAATCACTGACGATTTCCGCCAATGGTAAATCGTAGTGGAGGGCCACGCGCGTCGCCGACAGGTATTTCATGTCGTGGAACAACCCCCGGCGGTCCTGACACAGCTGCATCAGCGGGCCGACATAATCGGCCGGGGTCACGATCGTCGCCGACACATACGGTTCGTGGATTTCCTTGATGATCCCGGGGTCCGGGAACGCGGCCGGGTTGTCCACGATGATTTTCTCGCCGTGCTGCGGAATGACGTGGTACACGACGTTCGGGGCGGTGACGATCAGGGCAATCTGGAATTCGCGTTCAACGCGGGTTTTGATGATATCCAGGTGCAGCAGCCCCAGAAATCCGGCCCGGTAACCAAACCCCAGCGCGGAGGATGTCTCCGGGAAAAACGTGAAAGCGGAGTCGCTCAGGTGCAGTTTCTCGAGCGCCTTCTTGAGATTGTCGTAGTCGCTGGGATTGACCGGGTAGATCCCGGCAAACACAAACGGCTTAAGCTCTTTATAGCCGGGGTGCGGGGTCGCCGTGGGACGGTCCACCGACGTCAGCGTGTCCCCGTCCCGCACATCCCCCAGCTCTTTCAAACCGAGTATGAGATAGCCGACCTCCCCCGGTCCCAACGAGTCGGCCTTCAATAGCTTTAATTGAAGGACCCCCACTTCTTCCGCCACTACGAGCCGCCCCGTCATCATAAAACGGAGCGCCATGCCCGCTGTGACTTCCCCTTCCAAGATTCGGACGTACACCACCACGCCGCGAAAAGGATCGAACACCGAATCAAAAACCAGCGCTTTCAGCGGCGCCGACCGGTCCGTGGGGGGCGGCGGGATGTCATTGACAATCGCCTCCAGAATCTCAGAGATACCCTGACCCGATTTAGCGCTGGCCAAGAGGGCCGGCCGGACAATACCCAGGACCTCGCGGATTTGGGCCCGGCAGGTGTCCGGATCCGCCGCGGGGAGATCGGTTTTGTTGATCACCGGAATCAGCGTGAGGCCGGCGTCCCGGGCCAGCGTCGCGTTGGCAAGCGTCTGGGCCTCCACCCCCTGCGTCGCATCCACCAGGAGAAGCGCTCCTTCGCACGCCGCCAGGGCGCGCGAGACTTCATAGGTGAAATCCACGTGACCGGGGGTATCAATCAGGTTTAACACGTAGGGTGTCTTGGAAACGGGGGAGATGTATTGCATGCGGACGGCCTTGGCTTTAATCGTGATGCCGCGCTCACGCTCCAATTCCATACCGTCCATGATCTGATCGCGCCGCTCCCGAGCCGTGATGGTTCCGGTGATTTCCAGCAGCCGGTCGGCGAGCGTGGATTTCCCATGATCGATATGCGCAATGATGCAAAAGTTGCGGATGTCCATACCGTGCGGGTCCCGCGCTTACCCTTTAAAGGTGGACAGCCGCTTCAGGAGGGACTCCTGGTCTTTGGATTGAAGCACGGCTTGCGCCAGTTTCTGGGCCCGTTCATAGCTGGCCCCGCGCAGGAGCAATTTGATCTTGGGGATGGCCGAGGCCGCGACGGAAAACTCATCAAGACCCAGCCCGAGAAGGATTTTCGTCACGGTCGGATCCCCGGCCATCTCGCCGCACATCCCCACCCACTTTCCAGCCTGATGAGCGGCCTCGATGACGCGGGCGATCAGTCGTAGAACGGCGAGATGGAGCGGGTTATATAAGGAAGCGACGTTTTCATTGACCCGGTCGACGGCGACGGTGTATTGGATCAGATCGTTGGTCCCCAGCGACAGGAAGTCCGCCTCCTGCGCCAAGAGATCGGAGATCATCGCGGCGGACGGCGTTTCAATCATAACGCCCACTTCCAGCCCTTTATCAAAAGCCACGCCCTTGGCGGACAGATCCCGCTTGACCTCCTCCAGAATACGATTGGCCTCGCGCAATTCTTCCAGGCTGGTGATCATCGGATACATGATTTTCAGTTTGCCTTCCACCGAGGCGCGCAAGATCGCCCGCAGCTGGAGTTTAAAGAGGTCCTGGTAACGCAGGCACAATCGGATGCCGCGCAGCCCCAGAAAAGGGTTCGGCTCATCATCAAAACCGGAGACCCCCAGCGGCAGCAGCTTGTCCCCGCCGATATCCATCGTTCGAATGATCACTGGGTACGGCAGCATCTGGCGCGCCACCGTCCGATAATTTTCGAAATGCTCCTCTTCCGTGGGCGGGCGGTGGCGGTTTAAATACAGAAATTCCGTTCGGTAAAGCCCGATCCCTTCGGCGCCGTGACCGAGAGCCGTCTTGACCTCCTCCGGGGCCTCTATATTGGACGCCAGGACGACGCGATGGCCATCCTGGGTCTGCGCGGGAAGGTCTTTGAGCTTTTCCAGCTCTCGAGATTCGGCAATCTGGATTTCCCGCGCCTTGCGGTAATTTTCCAGGACGGCCATCGTGGGATTGATGATGACCAGCCCCTCGTTGCCATCCACGACCACCAGGTCGCCCGTCGCGACATGTGCGGTGACATCTTTCAAGCCGACGACCGCCGGAATCTCCAGACCCTGGGCGAGGATCGCCGCATGCGAGGTGCGCCCGCCGATGTCCGTCGCGAACCCTTCGGTGAGGTCCTCGCGCATGGACAAGGTCTCGGAAGGCGACAAATCGTGCGCTACGATCACCGCCCGTTCGGATAGATTCGACAAGGTCACGCTCTTCTGACCAAGCAAGTGGCGCATGACCAGCTTCCCTACGTCCATAATATCGTCTTTGCGCTGGCGAAAATATTCGTCGCCCAACTTGCTGAAGGTGCGGCCGATCGAGTCCAGGACGGCGACCAGGGCCGCTTCTGCATTCATCAACTCCTGGGTGATTTTCTTCTCGATGTCTTTGCTGAAGAGCGCATCTTCGAGAATGAGCAGGTGAACGTCAATCAGCGCGGCGTGCGATTTCCCCAGGACTTTGAGGACTTTGTCGCGGGACTGCAGGATTTCCGTGCGGGTCCGGCTGACGGCCTGCCGGAACCGCACGATTTCTTTGCGGACTTCGTCCCGGGCCAGGGCGCGGAAGACATAGGACAGCGCTTCTTCCTTGAAAACAAACGCCTTCCCGATGCCGATGCCGGGCGAGGCGGGGATGCCCCGAAGAACGATCGATTTAGCGGGCGGACGGGTGTCGGGCACGGCTACTCCTTTTCATCAAAACGGCTGTCAAAAAGATGCTCCAAGGCCTTGATGACGTCTTTTTCATCGTCCCCATTGGCCGCGATGCGCACTTTGGACCCCTCTTCCGCCGCCAGCATCATCAGTCCCATGATGGACTTTCCATCCACTTCCACGTCGCCTTTAGAGACTTTCACACTGGAACGGAATTTATTGGTTGTTTGCACAAACAGCGCCGCGGGCCGGGCATGCAGCCCCAGCCGATTCTTAACGGTGAATACTTTTTCTGTCATGCTCACCGGACCCCGAAGGAACTCAACGCCATCGCGACGGCGATCACCAGGTAAAAAATCGCAAACCCGGACAACGACCAGCGTTTCAGCACGATCGCGCCCAGAAGCACCCCGACCATCCAGAGCAGAAGATTGGAGGATGACGAGCGACCCAGGTACACCAGCACCAGCACCGCCAGGAGGAACAAACCCATGCGGCGGAGTTGCGCGGCCCATCCCTGCAGGTGCAGCGATTCGACCCAGCGCACCACGCCGGGACCCTCCTGAACCGCTTTCTGCAGACCGCGCCAGCGCAGCCAGAGATGCACCGCGTTGAACATGCATAAAAACCCGGCCACCCACCACTGCGCGCATACCTGCCAGGATCGTGAGGGCTCGGCGACGAGGATGCCCGTGGACAACGCGACCACGGCGGCGAACGGCCGCCAGGTCCCCCAGATGACATGGTCCCCCACCGCGCCGAAGGCGCCCCCCATGCTGTCCTTCAAGACCGTCAGCGTTTGATCTTCGTCTTCCACGCCGCCGGTCCGTGCTTTTTCCTTCGCATACACCACGCCCATCACGATGGGCGCGAAATAGGGATGGGTGTTAAAAAACAGCAGCTGACGCCTCAGCAGCTTGCGAAAGGCTGTCTTGGAGTGGTCCAGCTGCCCGAGAAGCGGCGCCATACTGAAGGCAAACCCCACATTCTGCAGACGTTCAAAATTCCAGAGTGTTTGGAGGAAGAACGACCTCGCATAGGTATGACACAGCGCGACGAACGGGTTCATCGCTTTTTAAACCCCTGGAGAGACGGGTACCGCCGCTCCGGATCCTCCGTGAGAAACAACTCCAAGGCCACGCCCAGCCCGGCCACTGGAAGCAGGATCGCCGCATACGTCAGTCCCACGTCGACCCAGGGCGGCAGCGGATGACGGAGCGCCCATTCCCACAGCTCCCCGCCGCCCCACATCAGAAGCGCGAAAAATATCACATAGCGTATCCACGACCACGCCAGCCCCCCCAGAATGCCGAGGTTGAGCGAAAGCGAGAGGTAGGCATCCGGGACATCTTCCAAACGCCTCACCGCGACGGTGTTCAGACGGCGCGCATACGAGTCCATCGCGCAGAAGAGGTAACCGAGGGGTACCGCGGCCGCCAGCGCCAGCATCATATGCGCCAGGCTGCAGTCGGGCTGGAGCGATGCCCAATACACCGCCAACAAGGTAACCGCCGTGACATCAAAGGGAATTCCCACGCCGACCGGAGAGATATCCATCCAAATCAACTGTACAATGCCGCCGATCACAACACCGACTTTCACCTGTCCCATCACCCATCCAAACAGGGGTCCGGCCGCCAGCGGCTGGGACACCATCCAGGGGCCGCACCCGGTGATGTCCAGCGAGATCAGCCCCGCCCACATGGCGGCGCGCCAGAACAGGGGATTCTCCGTCATGGAGGGGTGACCTCCACGGTCCACGACCGGGTTTCGGACTGCCCCGGCGCCAAACCCAGCATCTGATGTGCCAGAAGGACGGTGCCTTGATACGTGCGCTCAAAACCTTCTTCAGATAGTGAAATGGTCTCCAGCGGGAAATCCCAACAGTCCATCGGTTGATCAAAACGCACCTGGAGCGTCAATCCGAATCCGTGGTCCCGCCGGCGCCACGCCTCCAGAGCTTTATGCGTGTTGGGATCCTGACTGTCCTGGCTGGAGAAGGCGAAGTTCATCTCGCTGCCGAACCACACTTCACAGGACGGTCCTTCCACATTCTTAATGCGGTAAGTCACTTTCCACCCGATAGGGGGACCCCAGGAAATCGTTTTCTCCACCAGGAGGCCGTTTCGCTGATCCCCCATCCAGACGTTTCCCACGCGGCTGAAACGGAGTTCGGACCGTTTGTCCCGCGAGGCTTCCACCGTGTAATTGGATTTGACGAAATCCCCCTGCTCGCCGTATTGACAGCGGTAAAAATCGTCCAGCGCCGTATCGCGATGCAGGAAGTGGTCCAGCAGGCTCGCGCGCCGGTACCAGTCCGTAAACAGCCGTTTCTCCAAGTCGGGTTCTTTCACGCGCACCCGGTCATGAATCGTTTTCACGCCGCCGGTCTCCGCGTGACCCCCCCGCTGCTGAAACTCGGCCAGCTGTTTGTGATAGCCCTCAGGCCGCCGGGTCAGGACATTGGACAGGTTGATCCCCTGGGAACGCACGTCCCATTCAAAGAGCGATCCCCCCTCATGCGGTTTGAAATACAAATTCTGCGGGGGGGATTCGACCAGCACCTCTTTCTGGCCATCCAGATCAAAGTCCTTATAGGAGACTTTCATCTCTTCCACTTTAACCGCTTTGTCCGCGAGATTTTCGGCCTCAATCAGTTGGCGGTAAATGGCTTGACGCAGATGCGGCAGATAGAGACCCCCGAACACGCCATGCCAGTACGCGCAATTGCATTGCCCCGCCCACAACGCATCCAGCATCTTTTGCGCGCGGCCCGAGGGACGCTGGGTTTCAGACACCAGCTGGGACGCAATCTGGTGGACTTTTTTGCTGACCCAGAGCATTTTTTTGTGCAGGTTGTTGGACTCCTCGTACTTGGTCAAAAAGTTCCGCCAGAACCCGCCGTGCAGGAACCGCTTGGCGGTTTCGGCGTCATGGGGATGGGCTCTCAAGAGATGCGCGAGCGTTTCCTGCGACTCCGAAGGCAGCGTCCATTCCCCCATCTCGTAATAGGACGCCGTCGGCAAATACACCCGGCCGTGGGGCGGCGAGTGGGCGAGGTAATCCGAAATGCGCGAGCAGTGGATCCAGTCCGCGTTGCTGTCCAGGACGGTGAGAAACCGTTCCAGCCAGCCGTCGCGGTACACATGGTCAAACGTCTCCGGCCAGAGCCCGAATTTTTCGCCGTCATCGAACATCGTCAAGGCGCGGTACCCGAAGGGCGTCACATACTTCCGTAATAAGGTCAGCGTTTCACCGGGGTCCCGGAAGGGAATGGCATACCGCAGCGCTTTACGGATGGGCAGGAGCCTCACGCCGCACCCCTGCTCTTCGGTGATAAAGGCCCCTTCCAGCTGATCTTCGTTCATGCCGGTCATCAGGAAGTGGCTGTCATCCACCAGGGTATATTCCACGCGGTTGTCGTGTAAGACTTTGGCCAGGTGAGGTTCCCACACGCGCTCGGCCAGCCACAGACCCCGCGGCGTCGTGTTGAACCGCTTCTGAATGTAGTGCGTCAGCTTCTGGATCTGACCGGCTTTGTCGCGGTCCGGCAGCGCCGATAAAATCGGCTCATAATATCCTCCCGTCAGAATCTCGACGCGTTCTTCGTCCACCTGCCGAGCGACGCGGTCGATATAGTCGGGGTGGTGCGCCTCGAGCCACTCCCAGAGAATTCCCGTGGCGTGAAGGTTCCAGCGCAGGCGCGGATGACGTTCCATCGCCTCCAGAAAGGGCAAGTAAGCCTGGGTGTAAGCCTTCTCGAAAACAAAATCAAAATTACCGATCGGCTGGTGATTGTGAACGCCAAAAAGAAAGTGGACTTTATCCATAGGGATTTCGCTAACGGGGCTGGTCCCGCAACACCTCGCGGTCCTGCTGCCACCGGTCCAGATAGGGCTTCAGCTCAATCGGCTCATCCAAGGGAAGCGGACGGGCCTCCAGCAAGATGTCTTTTTGCGCGAGCGTTCTCAAGGCCGCGACATCCTTGTCATCCACCGAAACCGCTTTCAACACCTGGACCCGTCCCTCTTTGTAATGCATCCCCCCCACATTGACTGATTTCATCTGGGCGCCCTGATTCACCAGGGCTACCACGTCCTGCGGCGACGCGACCAGGACCAAGACCCGCTCCTTTTTCCAGCTCTCATCCCCCCACGCTTTTGCTGCATCGAGGATCGACAAACAGCTCAACTTGATGCCCTGTGGCACGGCCAGTAGATACAGGGCTTTCTGCGTTTCATCCGCCGCGACGGGATCGCTGGCCACGACTATCCAGCTCGCGCGGATCGCTTTCAGCCAGCCTTCGACCACCTGGCCATGGACGAGACGATCATCGATACGCACCAGAACGACGGGCATCAGGGTGCGGCCTTTTTCAGCAACAGGTCTTTCGGAAGGCCGATCGCACGCTTGCCGTCTTCCGCCGCCTTCAAGGCCAGCGCGCGCACCTCCAGGTGGGTCCGATGGGTGAAGGCAGAGATCAACATGTACAGATTGATGCCGGTCACGACCTCCGCGGGGGCGTCTTTCGTTTTGAGGACGGCCGTGTTGCAGGGCGTACCGCCCAGCATGTCCACCAGAAACAGGACCCCCTCCGAGGCATGAAGCTGGCTCATGGCCTTTTCAATAAAACGGCAAATGTTATCGGTGCCGGTTTCGCTGGTGACGGAATAGGCCAACACCGCGTCCTGCCGGCCGACGATTTCTTCCGCGGTGCGCAGAAGTTCTTCCCCAAAATGCCCGTGCGTGATAATCGCGACGCCGATCATGGCCCGCTCCTATTCATGATCAACATCCCGGTGGTGAACGCGCACCTTGTAGCCATGATGGGCCAGGGTCGCTTTTAATGCCTCGGCCATCGCCACCGAGCGGTGCCGCCCGCCGGTGCAGCCGACGGCCACGGTCAAGTAGCTCTTTCCTTCCCGCATGTAATACGGGAGCGATTCGAGCAGCAGGCTGAAAAACTTTTTCTCAAAATGCTGGGCGATGGGATTGGACAATACGAAACGGCGCACGGGCGCGTCTTGGCCGGTATGGTCTTTCAAGCGATGGACATAATTGGGATTGGGCAGGAAACGCACATCCCAGATGATATCGACGTCCGCCGGCAGGCCGTATTTGTAGCCAAAAGAGATCACCCCCAGCTGCATTTCATCGGCCCGGCGCACGGCCAGAAGTCCCGACACGGTTTCTTTCAATTCAGACAGCGTCATGCTGGAGGTATCGATGATCTTGTGCGCCATGCCTTTTAATTTGGACAGGCGGCGGCGCTCTTCCCTCACGCCATCGCGCACGCTTTTGCCCAGCGGGTGGCGGCGTCGTGTTTCTGAAAACCGGCGGTAGAGGGTTTTGTCATCCGCGTCAAGGAACACGATGCGGCAGTCCACGCCGTCCCTCTTCAACCGACCGATGGTGTCGTAAAGATCGTGAAGGAAGCTCCCCTCCCGGACATCGATCCCCAGCGCCACGCGGTGCAGGGGCCCGCCCGAGCGCATGCAGAGCTCCGCCATGCGCGGCAGCAATGCCACAGGCAGATTGTCGACGCAGAAAAACCCGAAGTCCTCGAAGCAGTTGATGGCCTGGGACTTTCCAGCGCCCGACATGCCCGTCACGATCCAGAAGAGCAGCCGGTCCTTCCGGGCGCGGCGTCTATTTTTCTTTCTCACGGGTTTTGGCTTTCTTGCGGTTCTCAGAAGGTTTCTCGGCGGGACCCTTGGCCATCATGGCGATCAGTTTTTTGCTGAAATCCTTCGCCGTAAACTGGCCCCGGTACTTGAGCCGTTGATTGAGCGTGGCGACCTCCACCAGGACCGCCAGATTCCGGCCGGGACGCACGGGCATGACGATCTCGGGAACCCGAACGCCTAAAATCGATGTGGTCTGGTCGCTCAAGCCCAGCCGATCGTACTCGACCGTCTGCCGCCACTCTTCCAGGCGAATCACCAATTCAATGCGCGTCCGGTCCAGAACGCTGGAAACGCCGAAAATCTTTTGGACATCGATGATGCCCAGGCCGCGGAGTTCCATGTGATGGCGTATGAGCTCAGCGCCGGTCCCATGGAGCATGCCGCCCAGGCGATGCTTGATCTCCACGACATCGTCCGCCACCAGCATGTGGCCGCGCTTGATGAGTTCCAGCGCGCATTCCGATTTCCCAATGCCTGAATCCCCCACCAGAAGCACTCCCAATCCATAGACATTCATCAAAACGCCGTGGATCGTGGTCGTGGGGGCGAGCTTTTCTTCCAGAAAAACCGTGAGTTCGCCGATGAGGTGCGCGGTGGTGAGACCGGAACGCAGAACGGGCAACGTGACCCGTTCGGCCGCTCGGAGCACTTCCGGGTGCGGCTTGATGCCTCGCGTCACCACGACACAGGGCAGGTTTTTGTAGGAGAAGGCTTTCTGCAGAACGTCCAGCCGCCGCGAGGGTTCGAGGGTTTTTAAGTAGGTATGTTCACCCAAGCCCATGATCTGGACGCGTTCGGAAGGAAAATAATCCAGGTAACCGCTGATCGCCAAACCCGGCCGGTTGATCTCCGATACCGTGATCTGCCGGCGAACGCCTTTTGCGCCCGCCAACAACGACAGCTCGAGTTCTTTTTGACGTTCCTGCAGAAGATCCGCGACGAGCATCGTGGCAGCCATGGATCAGTACTGATCCTCATCCCGGATGATCTTCAGCACTTCGACGGCATCTTTCACATCGCGCAGGGACTGCCGGAAAAACTTGTCCTTCAACAAGCGGGAGATGCGCGCCAGTGCCTTGAGATGGAGACCCGCGGCATCCGGAGGCGCCACCAGAAGGAAAAAGATGTATACCGGCTCGCCGTCCAGCGCGTCAAACTGCACGCCGCGTCGCGACAAACCGAAGGCCGCCGCCACCTGCGTCGTTTGATCCGTTTTCGCATGCGGGATCGCGATGCCCTGGCCGATGCCGGTGGAGCCCAGCTTCTCACGTTCCAGAAGGATGTCAACCGTCGCTTTGGCGTCCCTGACCTTGCCGCTCTTTTCCAACAGGGAGGCTAATTCTTCCAGAGCCGCCCTTTTATGGGTGGCGGCGAGATCCACCACCACGGATGCGGGGTCCAGAAAATCGAGGACCTTGAGTTTTTCCCACTTCTCTTCTTGATTTGCTAGCATCCTGCCTCCTCACACCCGTCATTCCCGCGAAAGCGCGCACGCCACACTTCCGGCGCGCCCGCCCAGTCGTGTGGAGGGCGGGAATCCCGTGGCGTCATTGTTTCTGGACCCCCGCTTCCGCGAGGGCGACGAATAATTGTCAAGTAATCGATTCCACGACCCCAAAGGTCCTGTCAGGTTTTCGATACACGACCGTGACGCGGTCGTTGTCTTTGTTGATAAAAATCCAATGGGCGCTTTCCGATTGCTCCATCGTCCGGATCGCCTCCGGCAGGGTGAGCGAGCCGAGGCGCAGCACCTTGATGCTGCTCACGCGGGGGTCGGGTGCTTCCGGCAAAACCGAGGGCAATTCGGTCCAAGGGGCTCGGCGACGGCCGGCGCCTGCGGCGCGGGAGGGGCGCTGGCGCTCCTTGTGCCGGCGCAATTGTTCATCGATCTTGTCGCTGGCTAGGTCGATCGCCGCGTATAGATCCGCAGACTCTTCCTTGGCCGTAAACGTGTGCCTCGCCGCATGCACCACAAATTCGGCGATGTGCCGGTTTTTTTCCACATCCAGTATCACCTGCGCCCAGATCAGGCGCCCGAAATACTTTTTCGCTTTTTCCAGCTTGCGCTGGGCGTATTCGGAGAGCGCCGGCGTGAGTTTCAAATGCCGTGCCGTCATATTCAATTCCATAAACACATCCTCATAGGCTGAAACGCTCCCCCAGATACACGCGGCGGGCTTCCGGGTCCGCCAGCAGTTCCTGCGCGTTCCCGTGCGTCAGCACCCGGCCTTCGTACATGATGTAGGCGCGATCCACGATTTCCAAAGTTTCCCTCACATTGTGGTCGGTGATCAGAACCCCAATGCCGCGTCCCTTCAGCTTTCTCACGACTCCCTGAAGGTCATCCACGGCCAGAGGATCAATCCCGACAAACGGCTCATCCAGCAACAAAAATTTCGGGTCCGTGACGAGCGCGCGCGCGACCTCGCAGCGTCGCTTCTCCCCGCCGGACAATGTGACCGCCAACTGGTGGCGCAACGGCAGAAGTCCTAATTCGCTCAGCAGGACATCCATCTTACGACGCTGCTCCTGCTCAGAATCCATCCGCATCTCTAAAATCGCCAGCAGATTCTGTTCAACTGTCAGCCGACGGAAAATCGAAGGCTCCTGCGCGAGATAACCGATCCCCAGGCGCGCCCGACGATACATGGGCTGCCGGGTGATATCCTCGCCTCCCAGCAAGACCGAACCGCTTTCCGGGCGGATCAGTCCGACAATCATATGAAAACTGGTGGTCTTGCCCGCCCCGTTGGGACCCAGAAGACCGACAATCTCGCCCGGCCGGACCTCGATCTCGATGCCGCGGACCACATTCCGGCGGCCGTAGGACTTCACCAGCGCCTTGGCTTGAAGGCCTGCCTGATCCGTAGGCGGGCTCATCGAGGCGCCGGAACCACATGCCCTGTGACGTGATTCACCAGGCGAACCTTCCGCGTGGCCCCTTCAAATTCCGCGCGCGCGCTGTAAAAACGGGCGCTGCCCTGCTCATCCTTCCAGTCCACTTTGACTTTGCGGGATGGGTTCGTCCAAAGTTCCGCCTTTTCCGTGTTGGGATCGTATCGGCCGCGGTCACCCTGCACCCGCACCTGACCGCCCTCCGGGCTCACCCAGGTCGCCACGATCTGACCCTCCACGTCCACGTGCCCCGTTCCCTGCGCACGGGTCATGCGTTTTGCTTTCAGTTCGTAGGGAGGCCGCTGGAGCACAACGTGGCCATCAAAAATCGTTTTTTCTCCATGATTGATGAGTTCCATATGGTCGCTGGTGATCGTGGCTTCGTCGCCTTTCATGTCGTCATCCCCGCGAAAGCGGGGATCCAGTGTCGTTGACGCCGCTGGATTCCCGCTTACGACTGCGGGAATGATAATCATCAAACAAACCACCAGACTACGTCGAACGTCTTTTAACATAAACCTTCTCGCGGCCGATGCGGACGCGGCTTAGATCCGGCTCGGCGTCCAGGCCCACGCCGATCGTCACCGAATCCGCCCGTTCCAGCCGGACCGGGTCCTGGGTCATAAAACGCTGCTTTTTCGGGTCATACCGCAAACTTTCGGTGGTCAACGTCGTGCTGCTGCCTTTCGTCACCACCGTGACGCCGCCCCAGACCTGAACCGCGTGGGTGTTCATCGCGACCACCCCTTTCGGCGCCGTCAGGACGGACGACACGGCGCCCTGCTTATAAAACGTCACCCGGGGCTTGTCGACATCGACCGCCTGGTCTTTTTCCCGCACGCGCCCTTCCACCGATTCCACCACCATGTTTTTGGTCCCGTTATAAATATCCTGCATTTGGAAATCTTTCAGCACCTGCGAAAATTTTCCGGCGCCGGTCACTTGAAACATCGAAGAGGCAGACGACCTCTTGCATCCCCACCCCGCCGCCGTGATCCCCACCAGAACCCACAGGCCTCCTCGCCTCAAAGCAGCCCTTCCGAAAGCAAGTCCCGTTCATCCAGCAACCCGATGGGGCGGCCGCGGCCGTTTACCACGGGCATATTGTCGCACCGGTACTTCCGGAGATACGCCGCGGCCTCGAAGATCTTGGTTTGCTGAGAAAGGACGTGCGGACGGGAGGTCATCACCTGGGACACCCGTTTGGCCAGGATCGCAACGTCCTGAGGCGCCAGCCGGCGGAAATCGCCGTCCGTAAAATAGCCGACCAATCGTCCCTCGCGGTTCACCACGCTGGCCGCTCCGG
>MGUR01000068.1:1219-2749 GCA_001800075.1 Elusimicrobia bacterium RIFCSPLOWO2_01_FULL_59_12 | reverse complement strand
CCGCTTGCCCAGCATCCCGCCCGGATGCAGCCGGGCGAAATCTTCCGGCTTGAACCCGCGCATCGCCATCACCGACATCGCCAGGGCATCGCCCAGCGCCAGCATGGCCGTGGTCGAGGTGGTGGGCGTCAAGTTGTAAGGGCAGGCTTCACGCTTGACGGACACATGGATAATCGCGGCCGCGGTGCGCCCCAGGAGGGATTGACGCCGACTGGTCATGGCGATGAGCGGAACGCCCATCGCGCGGATCGAAGGCAGCAGCCGCTTCAGTTCATCGGTTTCTCCGGAGTAGGATAACGCCAGGATGACATCCCGCGGCGTGATCATGCCCAAATCGCCGTGCAGCCCTTCGGACGGATGCACAAAAACCGAGGGCGTGCCGGTCGACGCCAGCGTGGCCATGATCTTCCGGCCGATCAAACCGGATTTCCCCACACCCAGCACAACGACCCGTCCGCTGCAGGCCGCCATCAAGCGCACCGCTTGAAGAAACTGCTTATCAAGCGACCGTTTCTGCGCGGCGACCGTTTGCGCTTCGAGGCGAAGCACCTCGCCCGCGCGCCGGAGGATGGACCCGTTAGCCAGGGACATTTGCGGGAGTTTCTCCTTTTGGATGCAGCCAGGGTGTAATTTCCGGAGGCAGCTTGCGGACATAGGGTTTAAGCCATGCGCGTACCAGGAAGAAAGTGACGATCAGAACAGCGTAGATGATCAACAGCGTCTTTCGATGCCACGCCCAGGTGGGCTGCCACAGGGGCGGAAGTTGGAGGTTCATGCCGCACTTTCGGCACGACTTGGAGCCGTCTTTGTTATCGGCCTGACAAGAAGGACACTTCATAGAGTTTTCGCCACCTTATCCAAGGTTAGGACCGTTTTTAGAAACTCGGGGAGCGTCTTGAGCGCCAGGCTGTTGGGTCCGTCCGAGAGGGCGCGGTCCGGATTTTCATGCACCTCACAAAAAAGGCCCGCCACGCCCAGGGCCACCGCCGCGCGGGCCAGGGGCGCCACAAACTCCCGCTGGCCGCCGGATCTTTTTTTCAGCGCGCCGGGAAGCTGAACGCTGTGGGTGGCATCGTAAATGACCGGGAAACCAAACTGCTTCATCACCGCCAGCGAGCGCATGTCCACCACCAGGTTGTTGTAGCCGAAGGAGGTCCCTCGTTCCGTCAGGAAGATTTTGCGGTTCCCTGTGGACACAATCTTGGCGATGGCTTGCTCCATGTCCCACGGGGCGAGAAACTGCCCTTTCTTGACGTTCACCACCCGGCCCGTTTCCCCGCAGGCCACCAGGAGATCAGTCTGCCTCGATAAAAACGCCGGAATCTGGATGATGTCGGCAATTTCGGCCACAGCGCGGACCTGAGACTTTTCATGCACATCGGTTAAGATCGGGCAGTCGATCTCCCCTTTCACGCGGCGCAGAACATCCAGCCCTTGGAGCAGCCCGGGCCCGCGAAAGGACGCGATCGAACTGCGGTTGGCCTTGTCGAAGGAGGCCTTAAACACAAACGGGATGCGGCGTTGGCGGGC
>MGUR01000068.1:0-1182 GCA_001800075.1 Elusimicrobia bacterium RIFCSPLOWO2_01_FULL_59_12 | reverse complement strand
AACTTGAACCGGGGGCGTTTCGCGAGAATGCTGGGATTTAAACTCCAGCGCCGCGGCGATAAACCCACGGAAAAGCGGGTGCGCGCGGGTTGGCCGGGACTTGAATTCCGGATGGAACTGAACGGCGATGAAGAACGGGTGATTCGGAAGTTCGATGATTTCCGCCAGGCGCCGCTCGGTATATTCACCCGTAACGCGCAGGCCCCGTCCTTCCAGGTTCTTCCGAAACTTGGGATTAAATTCATAACGATGCCGGTGACGTTCTTCCACCTGCGGTTTGCCATACAGCGTGGCCGCCAGCGAGCCGGGTTTGATCCGGCATGGGTAGACCCCCAGCCGCATCGTGCCGCCCTTGCGATGTACGGTGCGCTGTTCCGCCATCACATCGATCACCGGATGCGACGTCTTGGCGTTAAACTCCGTGGAGTTGGCGTTTTTCATCCCGCACACGTTACGCGCGAATTCGATCACCGCGCACTGCATGCCCAGGCACAACCCAAGGTAGGGAACGTTCCGTTCGCGCGCGTACCGGATCACCGAAATCTTTCCTTCGATGCCGCGGTCGCCGAATCCACCGGGCACCAGAATCCCCTGCACGTCCGCTAATTCGCGCTCCAGATCCGGCGTTTCCACGTCGAGGTATTTGATGAACACCCGGCAGTCATTGCTGATCCCGCCGTGCAAGAGCGCTTCCACAACCGACTTGTAGGCGTCTTTGAGCTCGACGTATTTGCCCGCCAGCGCGACGGTCACGCGCTTGCGCGGCGTCTTGATCTTGTCCACCATTTGGGACCATTCTTCCATCCCCTGGCGGTGACTGCGCTGGCGCAACTGCATCAACGCAAGCTCATCGATCCCTTCGCGCTCAAAGGCCAGCGGAACCTCATAAATCGACGGCACGTCCCGCGCTTCAATCACCGCGTCCAGGGGCACGCTGCAGAAAAGGCTGATTTTGGCGCGGAGGTCATCTTCCAGAGGCCTGTCGGTTCGGCAAACGATGATATCGGGTTCAATGCCGATCTCGCGCAATTTCCCAACGCTGTGCTGGGTCGGTTTGGTCTTCATTTCCTCGGACGAACGGATATAGGGAACCAGGGTCACATGAACGTAGAGGACATTATCCCGTCCCACGTCCAGGCGCATCTGGCGGATCGCTTCCAAAAACGGCAGGCTCTCGATATC
>MGUR01000067.1:3868-19698 GCA_001800075.1 Elusimicrobia bacterium RIFCSPLOWO2_01_FULL_59_12 | reverse complement strand
TGCCGGGGTGAACCCTCCAAGCAGTAGACCGAGGAAAGCGGACTGGAGAAAAACAAGACGTATAGGCTTGAAAGTCATGGCAAACACGTTGGGTTTATCGAAAAAAGGCGAAAAAATCAAGGGGAAATCGAGGTGGGCATCCGTCACAGCCATTTCTCTTTCAATTCATTGGTGATGTCGCGATCGTTGGAGGGCTTCTCATGCGGCATGGGAGGGTGTTTCCGGATACGCGTTTTTTTTAAGAAGTCCGACACGTTCTGATACCGCGCGCCTGTTCCCTGGATCAATCGTCGCACCCCCTGATCGTCGGAAACAACCACCAGCGCCCGGGGATTGGGCGCCTTGCGGACCTGCGTTCCAATCCATTCATCAGCTGTCTCTCCGGCGGTAAAGACCACGGTGAGATCGCCTACTCGCAGCCGGTCCCCTAAACCCGCTCGGCTGTCGAAAACGACCGTTAATGAATTCTTGCCCTGGGGACGCTGCTCGGTGAGAAAGGTCAAAAGCTGCCTGCGTTTCTCCGGCCAGGTACCGGGAGGAATCTCGGGCAAGGCGTAAAGAAGATTATACCCATCGACTAAAAAGCTAAACGCCACGCTGTATTCTACACGTAGGGTGCGGGTTTGACAAAAGAAGATTCGGAGGGGCGAGGGGGGGAGGTCTTAGAAGCGGGCGCTGACCATCAGGCCCATGACGGGCCGGTCCGCGGAAGCGTCTTTGGAGAGGTGGACGACGTAATCGCCGAGGGTATTGACGCCCCATTTGGACAACGCCAAACTCTCAGAGTGAAAAACGGGGACTTCGATGCGCGAGCCGAAGAAAGACACCGGGGTTGAATAGCTGAAGCTGACCAGACAATTCCGCTTGTGCGCCGGGGCACGGGACTTGGTTCCCATGTGGTCAATCCGAAGCGACATGCCGGTCAATTTAAAACGGAAACCGTCTCCTACGATGAAGCTCGTCGGTATTTTTTTCAGGATCGGGATGGAAGAAATGGCATCCTCGGCGGATTTGATCGTGGGCACCCGGTCCTTGCCGTTCCCCTCACCCAGGTAGACGCCGGCGTTCGACGACGGGCTGACCAGAACCAAGCCCGCCAGAACCCCGAAAGCGCACATGATTTTTTGCGTGATCTTCATGTGCTAAGTATGTCAGGGCACTGTTACAGACGTGTTGCCGGCGTGTGAACTCTATGTTAAACCTTGCGGTGTCGACGTATGGAGGGTGTATTTCCGTCGGAGAGAGGGTCTTTTGGCCTCAGTCTGCTGCTAGAACCGGGCGGACAGGCGAATGTAGGCGGCCGGATTATCCAGCTGCGTGTTCGACAGGAAGAGGACGTAATCACCGACCGAGGCGGGCGCCAGCCGGGAGACGCTAAATCGATCAGCTGAAACAAGGGGGAGATCCACGCGGCTTGAGAAAAACTCCCTACCCACCGGTTGCTCAAAAGATGCTGATATCATAAACGTGCGGTTTTTTCGCGTACATCTGGAATTGTCAGCCACATGGTCGATCTGTAATTCCGTGACGCTGAGTTTCATGAAATACCCGCCCGAGAACAGGAACCGGCTGGGAAGGGCATACCAGGGCATATAGCTCGCCGGTGACGAAGGTGGCAGATTGACCTCCTGGGTCGGCTCGATATAGCTCCGGAGCACCGCGGGAACGGTGTGGCCGCTAACAGGAGTTAACAAGCAACCGACGACGGCACCCGCGAGGATTTGATTTCTCAGGGCATTCATCCCTCCGAGTGTGTCCCCCTTTGACATGTTTGTCAAGGTTCATTTTTAATTAATAAATTGAAAACAAAAAACCCTCTATTTCTAGAGGGTTTTCTGTTTTTTTATCTTGTCCAGCCTAGGGCTGGGTCAATTAGTACCGCGAGGAGCGCTCGTAGCCGCCGTATCCACCACGGCCACCACCACCACCACCACCACGATTGCCTCCGCGTCCGCCGCTGCCGCCGCCGAATCCGGATTTCTCCGGGCGAGGACGGGCTTCATTGACGACGATTTCGCGTTCTCCCACTTTGGCTTTGTTCATCTTATCGATAGCCGCCTGGGCTTCTTCCTCGGTGCGCATCTCCACGAAGCCAAAACCCCGGGATCGTCCGGTGTTGAAGTCCGTGATAAGCTTGGTGCTGGCCACTTGGCCATGCGCCGAGAAGAGCTCGTGCAGCTGGTCTTCCGAGACATCAAACGGCAGGTTGCCTACATACAGTCTTTTTTCCATGTTCTAACGTATCTCCTAATTTCATTGTATTGCCGATCAAAGTGCCGAGTCCTCGGGAAGCTCTAAGTGGAAGCCAGTGAGGGAACGTGCCTTCGAAGGGGTGTGCGAAGCGGATTATACAAAGAAAGAAGCTGCTACGGGACCAGTTTTTTCAGCAGGATCCGGTTGACCATCTGGGGGTTGGCTTTGCCCTGGCTCTTTTTCATGACCAAGCCGACCAGGGAGCCGATGGCGCGTTCCTTGCCGCCCTTGTATTCCTGGACGGCGTGGGGCATCTCGGCGATGGCCTCGTCGCACCATCGGGTGATTGTCGGCTCATCCCCCACCTGCACCAGACCCTTGGACTTGACGATGGCCGCGGGGGCCTGTCGGGTCTCAAACATTTCCCCGAACACGTCCTTGGCGGTTTTTCCGGAGATGGTGCCCTTCTGGACCAGGGCGACCAGCTGAGCAAGGTGTTCGGCAGAGACAGGCGAATCCGCGATGGGCCGGCCGGCGGCGTTTAGCCGGCCCAGCAGTTCGGTGGTGATCCAGTTGCACATCGGTTTGGCCACCTCCGCCCCCGCTTTGGAGACCGCCTGTTCAAAGTACTCCGCCAGAAGGCGGTCCCCGACCAGGACCGTGGCGTCGTAATCCGAAAGCTTGTAGGCCTGGATAAAGCGGGCTTTCTTGGCTGTGGGCAGTTCCGGCAGGCTGGCCTTGATCTTGGAAAGAAAATCGGTTTTCAGCTCGATGGGAACCAGGTCCGGCTCGGGAAAGTACCGGTAATCATGGGCTTCTTCCTTCGAGCGCATGCTTTGAGTGACGCCGCAGGTCTCGTCCCACAACCGGGTCTCCTGGACGACCCGGCCCTGTGTGTTTAAGACCTCCGTCTGCCGCTTGATCTCATGGTGCAGAGCCTCCTTCACCGCCTTGAACGAATTAAGGTTTTTCACCTCGGCCTTGGTGCCCAGTTGGGTGTGGCCCGCCGGACGCAGCGAGATATTCGCGTCGCAGCGCAGGGACCCTTTTTCCATGTCGCAGTCGGAGATCCCCAAATACTGAAAGATCGCTTTCAAGTTGGTCAGGTAACTGTAGGCCTCTTCGGGGGTGTGCATGTCGGGTTCGGAAACGCATTCGGCCAGGGGGATGCCCGCCCGATTCAGATCCACCAACGAGTGATCCAGTTCCCGGTTGCCGATCGCGTGTAGCAATTTCCCGGCGTCTTCCTCCAGATGGATCCGGTGAATCCGAATGGTTTTGGACGTCCCATCGGATGCGGCAATCTCCAGCGTGCCGCCCGTCGCCAAGGGGAGGTCGTACTGCGAAATCTGATAGGCCTTCGGCAGGTCAGGGTAGAAGTATTGCTTTCGAGAGAACACCGAGCGCGGGGTGATCGTGCAGCCCAGGCCGAGCGCCGCCTGGACCAGGAGTTCGACCGCCCGCTTGTTCAGGAACGGCAGCACGCCCGGGTGGCCAGCGCAGATCGGGCAGATCTGGCTGTTGGGATCGGCTCCGAAAGCCGTCGGACAGCGGCAAAACAGCTTGGAGGCCGTCTTCAACTGAACGTGGACTTCCAGCCCGATAACGGGTTCAAACGTCATAGTTTTTTCAGTTTGCCTAAAATCTGTTTGTCCGACTTGTAGGTCGCGAGATTCGCCGCTTCGTCCATCGCGACCCAGCGGGTTTCGAGGATTTCATCGGCGTCGTGCGTCCCGGTTTTGGCGAGCGGTTTCATCAGGTACCACGCCACGGTTTTTTTGATCAGCCGGCCTTCGCGCTTGAACCAGTACTGGACTTTGTCGAACGGCTTGACGATTTCACAGAGATAGCCCGTCTCCTCCTCCACTTCGCGTAAAGCAGCCTCCAGAGCCTTTTCACCCTTTTCAATGTGGCCTTTCGGAAACGTCCAGGCCAGCTTGCCCTCCAGGTTTTTCACCCTGACCATCAAGAGCTTGTCGCCGTCCCGAACCACCCCGCCGGAGGAAAACTCGTAGCGGACCTTGCTCTCAGGCACGGGCTGATTCCTTGCCGGAGGCGGCCACGGGAGGCATGCGGCGGTTCCAGTCCGCGGCCTGTTCGTAGTGATGCGCGACCCTCAGCAGGGTGGCTTCATCGAATGGCTTGCCCAGCAGCTGCAGGCCGATCGGGAGATGGCCGGCCGTCAGTCCGCAGGGAATGCTCAATCCCGGCAATCCCGCGAGATTGCAGGAGATCGTAAAAATGTCGGACAGATACATCTGCAGCGGGTCGGCGACCTTCTCGCCCATTTTGAACGCCGCAGAGGGAGACGTCGGCGTCGCGATAACGTCCACCTGTTCAAAGGCTTTATCGAAATCCTGCTTGATCAGCGTCCGGACTTTCTGGGCTTTGGCGTAATAGGCGTCGTAGTAGCCTGAGGAGAGCGCGTAGGTTCCCAGCATGATGCGCCGTTTCACCTCAGGCCCGAAGCCTTCCCCGCGGCTTTTCTCGTAAAGTTCGAGAAGATTGGCGGACTGCGCCGCGCGATGGCCGTAGCGCACCCCGTCGAAGCGGGACAAATTGGAGCTGGCTTCGGAGGGCGCCAGGATGTAGTACACCGCCAAACAGTACTCCGTGTGCGGTAACGAGATTTCTTTCACCGTGGCTCCCAATCCCTGAAGCGTTTTAAGCGCTTCGCGGACGGCCTTGTCGATTTCTTTGTCCGTGCCGGCGATGAAATATTCCTTGGGCAGACCGATGCGCAGGCCGTTGAGGTCCTTTTTTAGTTCCGCCGCGTAATCCGGTACCGGCTGGTCCACCGCGGTGGAATCTTGCCCATCGGAACCGGCGATGACGTGAAGAAGGAGCGCGCAGTCTTCCGCGCTGGCCGCGAAAGGACCGATCTGGTCCAGCGAAGATGCAAATGCGATGAGGCCAAACCGCGACACGCGGCCATAGGTCGGCTTAAGACCGAGGACGCCGCAGAGCGCCGCCGGCTGGCGGATCGAACCGCCGGTATCACTGCCCAGAGCCAGGGGCGCCATGCGCGCCGCGACCGCGGCCGCGCTGCCGCCGGAAGACCCGCCCGGAATTCGCTCCGGGTCCCAGGGGTTGCGCGTGGCCCCAAAAGCCGAATTCTCCGTCGACGATCCCATGGCGAACTCATCCAAATTGGTGTGGCCGACAAACACCGCTCCGGCGCCGCGCAATTTTTTAATCGCGGTGGCATCGTAGGTCGCGGTCAGGCCCTGCAGGATCTTGGAGGAGCAGGTGCAGTGCTCGCCGCGGATCATCAGGTTGTCCTTGATCGCGATCGGTACGCCCGCCAACGGCCCGACCGCCTCCCCCTTCGCCAGGCGAGAGTCCACCGCCTCGGCCTGCTTCAGAGCCTGGGCATTGAAGACCTCATTAAACGCTTTGATCTTCGGCTCCAGAAGCTTGATCCGATCGAGATAGGCGGTTGCCACTGCTTTCGCTGTAAATTCCTTGGCGCGGATTTTCTTGACGATCTCGGTTGCGGTCAGGTGGGCGAACGTCATTCGATGACTTTCTTGACCTTGAAGAACGGGCCTTCCGCTTCGGGTGCGTTCTTGAGAATGTCTGTCTGCGAGCCTAGCCGGTTGGGTTCGGCCTGATCCTCCCGCCACACATTCGACATCGGCAGGACATGAGATGTCGGCGGGACATGGGCGGTGTCCACCTTGTTCAGTTTGTCGATGTACTCCAAAATCGACTCCAGCGGGGCGGTGTAGCGCGCCTTCTCGTCCTCAGAAAGGGCCAAACGCGCCAGCCGCGCCACATGCTCCACATCTTTTTTGGTGATTTTCATAATCTCTCGAGGTTCGCGTATTTTACCAAAAGCTTTTTCCACTGGCCGGAGTCAAAGAGAACCATGACTTTGAGGCTGTCCCCCAAGCCGCTTTTTTCAATGATCTTGCCTTCGCCGAATTCCGGATGGCGTACGCGCATTCCTACTTGATAGGGCGTTGCGAGATCCGCATCGAGCGTTCCAAGTCCCGCATGGTAGGAATCCCACACCGGTTCTCTCACTTCGGATTCAACCGCGGGACTCGATACGGGGGATTCGGTACGATTCGTCGAGAGACCGGCCTCCTGGATAAATCGCGAAGGGGCGTTCCAACGGGAATGACCGAACAGCCGGCGGCTGGACGCCCAGGTGAGGTAAAGATATTTCTTGGCGCGCGTCATCCCGACATAACAGAGCCGCCGTTCCTCTTCCAATTCTTCCTGTGAGAAATCAGACTCGCCGATGGGAAAAAGCCCCTCTTCCATGCCGGTCATGAAGACAAAGGGAAATTCCAGCCCCTTGGCCAGGTGCACGGTCATCAGCGTGACGTAGTTGGCGCCGTCCACCACACTGCCCGGCGGACGCCCGCCAGTCGCGTGGCGGGTGCTTTCGATTTCATCGGAATCGGCCACCAGGGAGACTTGCTCGAGAAATCCCGCAGTCGATTTGTCACTGGAACGCTCTTCGTATTCTCCCACCGCGTTGACCAATTCGCGGACGTTCTGGGCGCGCACCTGCGATTCGCCGTCGTCGTCCTCCTCCAGAATCTTCAGATAGCGGGTGGCCTCCAGCACCTGCCGGATCATTTCATGCGAACTCCACACGTCCCGGTTGGCGATCAGCGTGGAGACCAGCGTATGAAACTCGACCGCGGCGTTCCGGGCCCGTCCCGTCAGCGCGTGCATGTCGTGGGCGCGCCCCAGCGCCTCAAACAGTGAAAGATGTTTTTCCCCGGCAAAACGCTCGATCTGCTCCAGAGACGTCTTCCCCAGCCCTCGTGCCGGGACGTTCACCACCCGTCTTAAAGCGAGCAGGTCAACGGGATTGATAACCAAGCGGAGATAGGCGAGCACATCCTTCACCTCCGCCCGCTCGTAGAATCGCAGCGTCCCGATGATCTTGTAAGGAATCTCCATCCGGCGGAGCGCGTCTTCCAGAACGCGGGATTGCGCATTGATGCGGTAAAACACCGCGTGATCGCCGTACCGCAGGCCGTCCTTGACGACGCCCTGTTTGATGGTGCTCGCCACGACCAGCGCCTCCTGGCGTTCATCCTGAAATTCGTCCGCGACCACCGGGTCGCCGCCGGTTTTCGCGGTCCACAATTTCTTCTCTTTGCGGAACTTGTTGTTCCTCACCACATTCCGGGCGGCGTCCAGAATGCGCTCGGTGGACCGGTAGTTCTGTTCGAGCTTCACCACCTTGGCTTCCGGGTATTCTTTTTCAAACTCCAAAATGTTCCGGATGTCCGCCCCGCGCCAGACATACACGCATTGGTCGTCGTCTCCCACGACACAGAGGTTGCGGTGTTTGGCGGCCAGGGTCTTGGTCAGCACGTACTGGGCCCGGTTGGTGTCTTGATATTCGTCCACCAGGATGTAACGGAAGCGGTCCTGATATTTTTCCCGGACCGCGGCGTGATCGCGCAGCAGCTCGGCGCTCTTCAGAATCAAATCGCCGAAATCCACGGCGTTGGAGGCGGCCAGTTTTTTCTGGTAGAGGCGGTAAACGCCGGCCACCATCTGGCGGAAAGGGTCCGGGTCCGCCAGCGCATGGATCTCGTAGGACTGCGCGTCGATCAGCTCGTCCTTGGAACGGGAGATCAGCGACAGCAGAACGCCGGGCTTGAATTTCTTTTCATCCAGGTTGAGTTCGGTCAGGCATTCTTTGACCAGGCTTTTCTGATCATGTTCGTCGTAGATCACGTAGTGGTTGGAGAGCCCGATGGCCTTGCCTTCCTGACGCAGAAGTTTCGAACAAAACCGGTGGTACGTTGAAAGGACCACGCCGCTCCCCCTTCCGGGGACCAGCTGGTCCACGCGGTGCTGCATCTCCTCGGCGGCTTTGTTGGTAAAGGTGACCGCCAGGAGTTGCCACGGCGCGACGCCCTGCTCGATCAAATGGGCGATGCGCATCGTGATGACGCGGGTCTTCCCGCTGCCCGCGCCCGCGAGCACCAGCAGCGGCCCCTGCATGTGCAAAACCGCTTCCTGCTGGGGAGTGTTCAGCTGACCCAAGAGAGCCTCGGTGCTCATATGAATTCGATCTCTTTCAAAATTTGATCAAACTGCTCGGCGAGCGAATTATACAGGGTCACATCCCCTTCGAGCGTGATCAGCCACCGGGCTTTCGGGCTTAAGACCCAGAGATCGATTCCTTTCACGACGCGCTCTTTGAGCATCCCTTCATACCGCACCTGAAAGGAGGGGAACCCGTGAAACGCGTCCTCCGTCTCACGGACGATCCTCAGTCCCTTTTTGCGCACGGCTTTGACGGCGTCTTTCCGGTCGCGCCGGCTGAAGCCCTTCAGGCTGGGGGTGGAGAGTTCCACCGTCGCGGTCAGCGCCGCGTTAAACGCGCCCTGCACCAGGGTCGCGCCGAGCGTGCGGTCGTCCGACACCGCGATCAACCAGGGATCCGGGACGACGATTTTAGCGCCGCCGGTCTGATGAATCCACAACCCGCCGTGCGCCGGGGCCTCGAGCGCTCCCGCGTCCTTCCGGGAAAGGATCCGCAGGGACTGAATCCAATTCTGAAAATCCGGCATCACCCAGCGGAACGTCTTCGGCCTGGACTGAAGCGTCAGCGCGTAGACGCGGTTTTCCACGAAAAAATAGACGGTCTGATGCCGGAGGGTTCCCGAGCCCGCTGTGTTTTCCCAGGTGATTTCAAAGACGTTGTGCCCGGACAAGGTCCGGTCCCGTTCCGCAATCGCCTTATAGCCGGGCTGGTGGGCGGCGAGTTCGCGCCGGGCGAGCATTTTCAGCAATTCAAGCGAAATGTCGGACGAAACGTGATGGCTCTCCAGAGGCGCGGAGATCGCGCACGAAATCGTGGCGGCCGATCCGTCCCGGGCGGGCTTGGTGAAAAGCGGGCCATAGGGGAAATTCGGCTGGAGCGTCCAATTGTTTGGAAACCTGAAGCTGATGTTCGCGTCGCTGAAGAAAAGACGCGGGGCGGTGGGATCAACAGCGAGCACAACAACAGCGCAATGCGCGATGAGCCATGGGGTGAGACAGGCCGTTCTACCCATGCCCCATCGCCCGCTGCGCAATTCTCCGTTCATCGATGTTCCAGCGCCACCAGCGTTTCAACGTGAGGCGTATGGGGGAAAAGATCCACCGGCTGAGCGGAATGGATCCGGTAAAAAGGAACCAGCCCTTGCAGGTCGCGCGCCAGCGTCTCCGGATTGCAGGAGACGTAGGCCAACCGGCGGGGGTTCAAATCGATCAAGGCCTTGAGCGCTTTGGGATGCAGCCCCGGGCGGGGGGGATCGACCACCGCCGCATTGAGCTGAACCGCCAATTTGGAGGCCGGGAGGATCTTGAGAAAATTTTCCGTATCGCTGGCCACAAACTCAGCGTTCAAGCAGAGGTTCTGGGACGCGTTAAACCGCGCATCCGCGATGGCTTCTTCGTTGATGTCCACACCCACAACCCGGTCGAAGCAGGAAGCCAGGGACAGCGCGATTCCCCCGGACCCGCAGTAGAGGTCCATGAGGGCCCCGCCGCTTCCCGCCGCCCAATCCCGCAGTAAGCCATAGAGTCGTTCCGTCCCCCGCGTGTTGGTCTGAAAAAAGGAATACGGCGATATCCGGTAGGTCACATCGTTGAGACGTTCCTCGATATGGCCCGATCCCCACCGCAGATGCATCGTTTCCGCATAGGCATTGTCAGACCGGCTGCCCGTAAAACCGATCCAAAAAGTGGACACTAGCGGTCGCAGACAAAGGGCCAAATCTTCAAGCGCGGCCATCGCCCGGTCTTTGGCAGGGCCGCTGGCGATGAGCAGCCCCATACGCTGGCCCGTATTCTTGCCCTCCCGAACCACCATGTAACGCAAGTCGCCGTTGTGCCGCCCCCGATCATACCCGCTCAAGCTCGCGTTTTTCGCCCAGGTACGCGTCCGTTCCAGCAGATCCACGCTCTCGGGGGACATCAACAGGCATGTTTCGAGGTCGACCACTTTGTCGAAGCGTCCCGCCTGGCGAAGGCCTATCACAAGGTCCCTTTCCGTCCAGGTCCGCAGGCCGAAGGCGTATTCCATTTTGTTGCGGTAATACCAGATCTCCGGAGACCCGACAATGGGGCGCCATGCCTCGACCTCAAAAGGCGCCAGCAGCGTCCGGACCCAAGCCTCCTTGGCGGCCAATTGTTCATCGTACGGCGGGGGAGCGCTGAGACCGCTTTCGCCGGGCCTGCAGGCGCATCCGCCGCAAACCCCGAAGTGACGGCAAGCGGCTGTTTTCAACTCTGTTAGCACGGCGCCTATCATGCCATTTTCCCATTGATATTTAGAAGAACACCCGATACCCTAAGCCATCATGGATGACCTGGGTCCGATCACGCCGTATTTAACGGCGCAAGACGTCTCTGAAATCATGGTCAACGGCCCCCAGAAAATTTTTATCGAACAAGGGGGAAAGCTCATCCAGCTGGAGAAGCGCTACGCCAGCGAAGTCGATGTGTTGCGCGTGGTCCGGCAGCTGCTGGCGGTTTCGGGGAAAAACCTCTCACCCCAGCTTCCCTTGATGGACCTCCGTCTCGCCGATGGGTCGCGCATGACGATCTCGATGCCGCCGGTGACGGCGATGACCTCCTTCACCATCCGCAAACCCAGCTACCGCGTTTTGGACTTAAATGAACTGGTCATGAAGGGCGGGATGTCTCAAGACATGGCGGAGCTGATGAAAATCGCCGTTCAAATGCGATTGAACATTCTCATCGCGGGCGGGACCAGCACGGGGAAAACGACGCTCTTGAACGCTCTGGCGGCGGGCATCCCCAAAGCCCAGCGCATCGTGACCATCGAAGATACCTATGAAATCAACCTGCCGCATCCCAATTGGGTCGCTCTGGAAACGGTCTACCAGGGCCGCGGGACCGACGTCATCGATATGCGGCAATTGGTGGCCCACGCCCTGCACCTGCGGCCCGACCGGATCCTCCTGGGAGAGTGCCGCGGCGGAGAGGCGCTGGACATCCTGCAGGCGATGAACTCCGGGCACGACGGCGCGATAGCGACCATCCATGCGAGCTCGCCGCGGGATGTGATCTCGCGCCTGGAAACGCTGGTTCTGATGGCGGGTTATGAAATTCCGCTGATCGCCGTACGACAGCAGATTTCCCGCGCGATTCACTTGATTGTCCAGATGCGCCGGACGCCGGAGGGCGCCCGCCAGATCAATGCCATCACGGAAGTGAGCGGATTTCAGGATGGGAACGTCATTCTCAACGATGTCATCATCCTGGCGCGTGACCGTGAGACCGGGGCCGTCGGTTATTATCCCACGGGCTATACCCCGGCGTTTCTCGAGCAGTACAACAACGCCCAAGGCATTCAACACCCGCCGCCCGCACAGGCGAAAGCCTAAGTCAAAAATATCTTGTAAAATCGCCTCATGAATACACAACGAATCGTTACCGGCGGTTTGCTGGCGGGTGGGGTCTACTTTCTGTTGGATTACGTGATCAATGGCCTGCTGTTGGGATCTTCCTGGCATGGCCTCCAACTCGCCGGATATCTCAAGGGAACGAATCCCCTGGCCATGCCGGCCTATCTTCTGATGGACGTCGGCATCGGTTTTATCCTGATGTGGTCCTATGTACTGGCCCGGCCCCGGCTGGGACCGGGTCCAAAGACGGCTTTCCTCATGGGAACTCTCGCTTGGTTTCTTGTCTACGCTCCTATCAGCGTAAATTATGCCCTGTGGTTCAAGATTCCCTCGTCTATTCCCGTCATCTACTTGCTGGGCGGCCTGGTGCAGTGCTGGGTCGCCATCTACCTTGCCGGCTGGCAGTACATTGAGAAAGCTCCTTAACAAATCCCTAATGAAAGAGTGCCGGTTTGCTGTCATTCCCGCGAAAGCGGTCCTCCACACTACGCCGGCGGATCGCCCGACGGCAGTCTGGCGGGCGGGAATTCAGTCCCGGCAACACCTCTGGACCCCCGCTTTCGCGGGGGTGACGTCCTGGGGATTAATTCTCACCCTCATGGTCCCTTTTGCATCCGTATATGCCGACTACCACCCGATTGAAGTGACGCACGGCGGCACGATCCGCGGCCTGGTGAAATTTCCATCGGAAACGCCGCCGCGGGCGATGTTCGCCAATCAGGGGGACGCCCGCTGCCCGCGCGGGATCCCGCAGGACCACCTGATCGTCAAGCAGGAAACGCGCGGCATTCAGAATGCGCTGGTGATCCTGGATATCGAACGAGGCAAGCCGCTGCCGTTGGTGAAGGTCCAGCTGGATAATAAAGGCTGCCGATTTGTCCCGCGCATCCAATGGGCGCCCCGGCATGGCAGTCTGCAACTGGTCAATAGTGACCCCGCCCCGCATAACGTCCACGCTTATCGGGAGGACACCACCGTATTCAGCGTCGATCTGCCGGTCGGCGGATCCCCGGTGCGGCGTCCCCTGGTGGCCAGCGGCCTGCACAAAATCAACTGCGACTACCATCTCTGGACACGCGCCTGGGTCTACGTGTCCGAACACCCTTACGTCGCCGTGACGGACGCCGAAGGCCGGTTCGAGCTGACCGACATCCCGCCCGGCACCTACACCCTGCGCGCCTGGCATGAAGGCTGGATTGAAAAGGGCACGGAGAAAACGGGACAGCCCTATCTGGCGCCGATGACGGACGTCCGGCGGGTCGCGGTGCGCCGCGATCGGGTCACCGACGTGCTGCTGGACACCCTGGAACCCGCCTTTCTTTATTCTCGGTGAACGAATTTGATATAAAGCCTTGTGGATTTTTCCCATTTTTTGTCGAGTTGGATCCTGCCTCCACCCGGTTCCACCTACGGCGCCAGCATCGATTCGATCTACTACTTCATCCTCTGGATCACCGGGGCCATCTTCGTCGTGACGGAGGCCCTGCTGATCGCGTTCAGCATCCGTTACCGGCGCAAGGAGGGACGACGGGCGTACTATTCCCATGGCCATACCGCCGTGGAAATTATCTGGACCGTAATCCCGGCCATCCTGCTCATCTATATGGGGATTGCCAGCCAGACCCTTTGGTCCCAGCTCCGCCAGCCCGGGAAATTCCCCTCCCGTCCGCTGGTGATCCGGGTCATGGCGGAACAATGGCTCTGGCATTTCAAGTACGCGGGCGCCGATGGGGCCTTTGACACCGATGACGATCTCAACGTTCAAAATGCGTTCCATATCCCCATCGATACGCCGGTGCGTCTGGAGCTGGCCTCCCAGGACGTGATCCATGGTTTTTACCTGCCGGACATGCGCGTGCACCAGGACGCCGTGCCGGGCCTGACCTCGCTGCTCTGGCTGCAATCCAACAAGGCGGGCACATACGAACTTCGCTGCACCCAATTCTGCGGCACCAACCATTATGAGATGAAAGGCCAGCTGACGGTGGATTCCTCTGAGGCCTATAAAGCCTGGCAGGAAACCGTCAAAGCCGAGGCCTTTTAAGGAGACGCGCATGACGCCAGCAGCCCATTTCCTCCCGCAGCCCCCGAAAGGGTTCCTGCGCCGGTGGGTTTTCTCAACGGATCATAAGGTCATCGGCCTGCAGTACCTGTTCACCTCCCTGCTGTTCCTGCTGTTGGGGGGATCGCTGGCGATGCTGATCCGGTGGCAGCTGGGCTTCCCCGGCCACAAGCTGTCCTTCATGGGCGTTCTCGCCCCCGCGGGCATGCCGCAGGGCCAGATGCTGCCGGATTACTATCACATGCTGTTCACGATGCATGCGACGATCATGGTCTTCTTCGCCGTGATACCGCTTCTCATGGGCGGGATCGGCAACTTCGTCCTGCCGCTCATGATCGGGGCGGAGGACATGGCGTTTCCGCGCTTGAACATGATGTCCTACTGGGTCTATTTGTTGGCTGGCATCGTGATGGTCTGGAGTTTTTTCGTTCCGGGGGGGGCGGCAAAAAGCGGCTGGTTCGCTTACGCCCCGCTGAGCGTGGTGGATACGACCGGCCAGACCTGGTGGATTATCAGCCTGGTTATTTTAGGCGCCTCCTCCATCATGGGTTCCATCAATTTCATCACCACGGTCCTCAACCTACGGGCGCCCGGAATGACGATGTTCCGGCTGCCGCTGACGGTGTGGGCGGTGTTTATCACCTCCATCCTGCTGCTGCTGGCGCTGCCGTCCCTGACCGTCGCGGTGGCCTGCCTGTTGATGGACCGCGTCGCGGGGACGAGCTTTTTCATGCCGGCGGGCCTCATCATCGGCGGCAACGCGATGGACCGCAGCGGCGGCCAGCCGCTCCTCTGGCAGCATCTTTTCTGGTTTTTCGGCCACCCGGAGGTTTACATCGTCATCATGCCCACGA
The DNA here is from genome assembly GCA_001800075.1 of Elusimicrobia bacterium RIFCSPLOWO2_01_FULL_59_12. GTDB lineage: Bacteria > Elusimicrobiota > Elusimicrobia > 2-01-FULL-59-12 > 2-01-FULL-59-12 > 2-01-FULL-59-12. The sequence goes on along the minus strand of MGUR01000067.1, from coordinate 5,188 downwards.
TGGGGATCATCTCGGACTTGATCTCGACCTTTTCCCGGCGGCCGCTGTTCGGCTACAAGATGATGGTGTACTCCCTCTGCGCGATCGCCACGCTCAGCTTTTTTGTGTGGGGCCACCACATGTTCGTGAGCGGCATGAACCCCACCGCCGGAACGGGCTTCATGCTGACGACCATGGTCATTGCCCTTCCCTCCGCCATCAAAACGTTCAATTGGCTGGGGACAATGTGGCGGGGCTCCATCCGGTTCAACGCCCCGATGTGGTGCGGCGTAGGATTTGTCGCGACCTTCATTATCGGCGGGTTAACGGGGATCTTCCTCGCGTCAACCCCGGTGGATATCTACGTCCACAATACCTACTTCGTCGTCGGCCATTTTCATTTCATGATGGTGGGAGGCGCGCTGTTCGGGATCTTCGGAGCGCTCTATTTCTGGTTCCCCAAAATGTTCGGGCGGATGATGCACGACCGGTTGGGCAGCCTGCACGTGATCCTGTCCTTCATCTTCTTCACCGGCGTCATGTACCCGATGCTGACGCTCGGCCTGGTCGGCGAGCCCCGGCGGCTGTTCGACGTCTCGGTCTATCCGGCGCTGGCCGCGCTCCAACCGGTGCGGACGTTCATGTCGATCAACGCCTTCCTGCTGTTTACCGCCCAGATCCTCTTCGTCTGGAACTTCTTCTGGAGCATGTTCAGAGGCGCCAAGGCTCCGCGCAACCCGTGGGAATCCAATACGTTGGAATGGACCACGACGTCGCCGCCGCCTTTCTATAACTACGAAACGATTCCGACCGTTTACCATGGCCCGTATGAATACAGCGTCCCCCATAATCGAACAGACTGGCTCCCGCAAAATCAGAAGTCCTGAACGCGGCGCGTCTCTGCCGTTTTCCGGCCTGCATGTCTATGCGGTATTCGTGGCTTGCTCCGCGTTTCTTCTGATCGTCGCCGGAGGGCTGGTCAAAAGCACCGGATCGTCCCTGGCCGTCCCCGATTGGCCGCTTTCCTTCGGCCAATGGTTCCCAAAAATGGAAGGCGGCGTGCTGTATGAGCACGGCCACCGGATGATCGCCGGGGGGGTTGGGCTCCTCACCTTCGTTCTGGCGGGATGGCTCTGGCGGAAAGACGCGCGCCCGGAGGTGCGGTATCTCGGGTTGGCCGCGGCCGCCGCGGTGTGCGTGCAGGCCGTCCTGGGCGGCGCGGCGGTGCTTTACCGGCTCCCGGTCCTTGTGTCCGTCTCGCACGCTTGCCTGGCCCAGCTTTTTTTCTGCGGCTTGGTGGCGATCGCGGTCTTGACCCGCCCCTCCCCCGCGCTCCCTCTC
>MGUR01000067.1:2125-3856 GCA_001800075.1 Elusimicrobia bacterium RIFCSPLOWO2_01_FULL_59_12 | reverse complement strand
AGAGGGATGGGGGGAGGGGAGACTCAAAAAACTCCAACGCCTCGGCCTGATGACGATGGGGCTTATTTTTCTTCAGTTGATCGCCGGGGCGATTTTGCGGCACACCGGAAAAGGCCTGCACGCGCATCTCTTGGGAGCTTTTCTGGTCCTGGTGCACGTTCAATTGATGGCGCGCCGCGTTCTTAAAATCTACACGTTCGGCAGTGGACTTGGAAAACTGGCGGCGGCCCTGCCCCTTCTGGTCGCCGTCCAGCTGATCTTGGGCTATATCTCCTGGAAAACGGGCCCGGTGATCACGACCACGACGCATGTGGCCCTCGGCGCGCTGCTCCTGGCGGGCGCTGTCATGATCACGGTGCAGGCATTCCGCAGCACGGAGACTCTTTCATGATCCGGACACTTCGCGATTATCTGGAGCTGACCAAACCGCGGGTGACGACCTGGGTCGTATTAACCGCCTGGATGGGATTCGCTTTCGGGAGCGCGGGGAAAACGTTCAGCGGGCTGTGGTTCCTGACGATGCTCGGAACGGCCCTGGTCGCGGCCGGGGCGTCCGCGCTGAATCAATACATGGAGCGCGATCTTGATGCGAAGATGCGGCGGACGCAAAACAGGCCGCTCCCGCAGAAGCGGATCCTTCCGCGCAAGGCTTTGATCTTCGGCATTTCCCTGGCCGCAGCGGGCGCCGTCACCCTCGCCTGGGGAGTAAACTTTCTGACCAGCTTGCTGTCTCTGGTAAGCCTGGGGAGCTACCTGCTGCTTTATACGCCGCTGAAAACCCGCACGTCCCTGTGCACGCTGGTAGGCGCCCTCCCGGGCTCCCTCCCGCCGGTGATGGGCTGGACGGCGGCCCGCGAAACTCTCGCGCCGCATACCTGGGTTCTCTTTGCCATTCTGTATGTGTGGCAGCTGCCGCATTTCCTGGCGATCGCCTGGATGTACAAGGAAGATTACGCCCGGGCGGGCTTTCCGATGCTTCCGGTCATCGATCCGGGCGGCGGCAGCACGGCGCGCATGATGATCCTCTACAGCGCGATCTTGATCCCGGTGACGCTGCTTCCGGCGCAGCGGGGGCTGGTGGGTTTTTCCTACTTCTATGGGGCGCTCGGGCTGGGGATCGCCTTTCTAGCCTGCAGCGTGCTCGCGGCTTTCTTCCGGACGCCGGCCCACGCGAGGCGATTGCTGTTGGCGTCGGTGATCTATTTGCCCGCGTTATTGACCTGGATGGTCTTCGCCGCATGACTCCGGAGATCCAGGCTCAAAACAAAAGGACGGGTCTTTATCTGCTTCTGGTGCTGCTGGGGCTGATCGCGTATTCGCTGGCGGTGATCGGCACGCGCGGGGACCTCCCGCCGCCCCGGGACATGACGCCGCTCCAGAAAATGCAAAGAAGGTAAAGATGACCTCCGCCAGCGCCTGGGCGCTTCCGCGAAGACCCCTGCCGGTCATGGCCAGCGGCCGGCTCGGCGTGATGCTGCTGGTAGGTTCGCTGGCCGTTCTGTTTTCCTGTTTCATCAGCGCCTACCTGGTTTTGCGGATGGCGTCTCCGATGTGGCCCCCCGCGGGAGCGCCCGCGCTCCGGATCGGCTTGTCCGCCGTGAGCACGGCCGTCCTGCTCGCCAGCGCCGTGATCGCTTTTATGGGCGGGCAGCGCAGAGCCTTCCTGGGCGCGACCTTCCTGCTCGGCGTTTTGTTTCTGGCCCTGCAGGGCGTGGAGTTCCAACGCCTCTA
>MGUR01000067.1:0-2113 GCA_001800075.1 Elusimicrobia bacterium RIFCSPLOWO2_01_FULL_59_12 | reverse complement strand
CATGGCCTTCACGTGCTCGGCGGGCTGGTCGGATATGGGATCGCGCTCGGGCGGCCCGCGCGGGCCGACACGGCCCGGATCTACTGGACGTTCGTGACGGCCGTTTGGCTGGTCCTTTTTAGTATCCTCTATATCCTCTAAGGAGGTCGCATGGGCGACAGCGTTTCAATGCACGCGCCGTACGAATCCAGCGGCCTGATGGGCACGCTTCGTGGAAAGGTGGGGATGTGGCTTTTCCTCATCTCCGATGCGCTCACCTTCGGCGCCCTGCTCGCGGCCTACGGGGCGATGCGGATGGGCGATCCGAGCTGGCCCGTCCCGGGGAAAATCCTCGACATCCCGCTGACCGCGCTTAACACCTTCATCCTGATCTGCTCGAGCGTCACCATGGTCAAGGCGCTTTCAGCCGTCCGACGCGGCGATATCAAAGGCCTGCAAAAATTTTTGCTGGGAACCATCGCGGGCGGCGCGATCTTTCTGGGGATCCAGGCGTATGAGTGGACGCACTTGCTGACGCATGGCGGGTTGTCGCCCCGGAAAGATCTTTTCTCCGCCACCTTTTTCGCCATCACCGGCTTTCATGGATTCCACGTGACCTGCGGCGTGATTTACCTGCTGGCGATCCTGGCTCAATCGTTCCGCGGAGTCTACACCGCGCAGAGCAACGAGCGCGTGGAGATCGCGGGGCTGTATTGGCATTTCGTGGATCTGGTCTGGATTCTTGTTTTTACGTTCGTATACCTGATTTAAAAAATCCGTCGCCCCCCGCGTGTCGCAAGCGGGGGGCCAGGATGCTGACTCGGACTGGATTCCCCGCTAACGACCGCGGGGAATGACAACAAGGAGTGGTTTCCATGGGCACCGCCGCTCATCAAGAGCCGAACTACATGAAAGTTTTCTGGGCGCTCTTGGTCCTGACGATCATCGAGGTGATCCTCGTGTATCTGCCCATGGCGAAGCTCTTTATCGCCGTGGCGCTCATTCTCACGGCATTGGCCAAAGCGTTTATGGTGGCGTGGTATTTCATGCACCTGCGCTCCGAACGCTGGACGCTGGTCGCGGTCACCGTCATCCCTCTTCTGCTGGCGCTCGATCTGCTGATCGGCCTTCTGCCGGACATCGCCCGCGTTCCCTTCTGAGACCCCCTTGGATGCCGTCATTGTTCAAAACATAGCGCACACCTACCCCGCGACGCGGGCGTTGAAAACGCCCCGGGCGGCCCTGCGGGGCGTTACGTTTTCCGTCCGGCCCGGTGAAGTATTCGGCCTGCTGGGACCGAACGGCGGCGGTAAAACCACCGCGTTCCATATCCTGTCCACGGTGTTCGCCCCGACCTCCGGCCGCGCGCTGATCTTCGGCATCGACGTCGCTCAAAACCCCGCCCAGGTGCGCAAGCAACTGGGGGTCGTCTTTCAGGCGCCGAGCCTGGATCGCAAGCTGACCATCCAGGAAAATGTCCGTCATCAGGGACACCTCTACGGCCTTCGGGGGGACGATCTCACCCGGCGGTCCCGTCGCGTGCTCGAACGCGTGGGCTTGTGGGACCGGCGCAACGATCGGGTGGAGGTGCTCTCCGGGGGTCTCAAACGCCGGGTGGAACTGGCCAAAGGCCTGCTGCACCGGCCTGGACTCCTGATTCTTGACGAGCCCAGCACCGGCCTGGACCCCGGGGCCCGCCGCGATCTTTGGGACTACTTGAAGGAACTGAAGGAAGAGGAGGGCATGACCCTCCTGCTCACCACCCACCTGATGGATGAGGCCGACCGCTGCGACCGCGTCGCGATACTGAATGAAGGCCTCATCGTGGCGCTCGGAACGCCGGTCGAGCTGAAGCGGGATATCGGCGGCGATGTGATCACGGTGGAAACCCCCGACCCCGAAAATTTGCGCAGCCGGATCGAGTCGAAATTCAGCGCGGCGTCCCAGGTGGTGGACGGCTCCGTGCGGATCGAGCGGCAAAACGGCCATGAGTTTATACCGCAGCTGGTCGGCGCCTTCCCCGGCTTGCTCACGGCGGTCACGCTCGGAAAACCGACTTTGGAGGATGTCTTCATCAAGAAAACGGGGCATCGATTTTGGACGACGGAAGCCTCACCCCCAAACCCCTCTCCCA
>MGUR01000066.1:10181-25181 GCA_001800075.1 Elusimicrobia bacterium RIFCSPLOWO2_01_FULL_59_12 | reverse complement strand
GATCCATGCCGAAGCGGCCCGCGAAAGCCATTTCCGCCGCCGCCACCGCCAGCCCGCCTTCCGAAAGGTCATGGCAGGCGCGGACATACCCTTTGGTGATGGCTTGATGCAGCAAGACGAAGGTTTCGCGCGCGCGGGTGATGTTCACGTGCGGGACCACGCCCTTGCCGGGCTTGCCCAGCACGTTCCAGAGATGCGCCCCGCCCAACTCCTCCCGCGTTTCTCCCACCAGATAGAGCCAGTCTCCCGGCTGTTTCACGTCCATGCTCACCACGTGAGAGACGTCTTCGATCACGCCGATCGCGGAGATCAGAAGACTGCGCGGGATGGAGCGGATTTTCCCCTTTGGATCGCGCCAGGTGTTGTTCAAGCTGTCTTTCCCGGAAATAAACGGCACCCCAAGTCCCTTGGCGACGTCATAACAGGCCTGACACGCGCGGACCAGAGCCGCCAGCTCTTCCGGATTTTCCGGGTCGCCCCAGCAGAAATTGTCCAGGATCGCGGCGTGCTGGAGCGACCCCCCCACCGCCACCAGGTTCCTCAGCGCCTCATCGATCGCGGCGGCGGCCATCCAATAGGCGTCGATGGAGCCATAGGAAGGATTAAATCCGTTGCTCACCACAACCCCGCGCTCCGACTCCAGGCGAGGCCGGAACACGCAGGCGTCGTTGGGCCCGCGCTGATCAAAACCGACAAAAGGCTTCAGGACGCTGCCCCCCTGCACTTCATGGTCATACTGGCGAACGATCCATTTCTTGGACGCGATGTTCGGGTGAGCGAGAAGTTTAAGCAGCGCCGGGCCGAGCGCGCGGGGCGGGAGGTGGACCCGTCCGGAAGGCTTCAGTTCCTGCGCGGATTCCCGCCACACCGCTTTGCGGCGCACGCGCGGCATCCCCTTATGCAGGAAGTCCATATCGAGGACCCCGACGGTTTCGTTTTCGTAACGCACGGTCAGCTTGCCGTCATCGGTGAAGGCGCCGATAACCGCGGCTTCCACGCCTTCGGATTCGCTGAGCGCCTCGAGCGCGGCCCACTGATCCGGCGGCACCGCCAGGACCATCCGTTCCTGGCTCTCCGACAACCAGATCTCCCAGGGCGACAATCCCTGATACTTCAAAGGCGCTTTCTCCAAATCGACGCGGACGCCGCCCTGCGCCCCCAGCTCACCGACCGCCGAAGAGAAACCGCCGGCGCCGCAGTCGGTGACCGCCCGGTAGAGTCCCCGATCGCGCGCCTGGAGCAAAACGTCCATGCATTTTTTCTCCATGATGGCGTGGCCGATCTGCACGACGCTCGAGGTCAGTCCCTCTTCGAGCGCCGCGGAGGAAAACGTCGCCCCGTGGATGCCGTCGCGGCCGGTGCGGCCGCCCAGGGTTACGACCCAATCTCCGGGTTTTACCTCTTTGCTTACCTTATTCCGGGGAATCAGGCCCACCGTCCCGCAAAACACCAGCGGGTTGGCGACATAGCCTTCATCAAAGTAAACGGCGCCGTTCGCCGTGGGGATCCCCATGCGGTTGCCGTAATCCCGGACGCCGGCGACCACGCCCTTGATGATGCGGCCGGGAGCCAGGACCCCCTTCGGGATCGCGGCGGCCGGCAGGTCCGGCGGCGCAAAAGCGAACACATCCGTATTCAGCACCGGCTTGGCCCCCAATCCGCAGCCCAGGATATCGCGGATCACCCCGCCGACACCGGTTCCCGCGCCGCCGTACGGCTCCAGCGCCGAGGGATGATTGTGCGTCTCAACTTTGAAAGCGAGGCCCCACTCCTCGTCAAGCGCGATGACCCCGGCATTGTCCTCAAAGGTGGACCAGCACCACGGCCGGTCCAGTTCCTCGGTGACCCGCATGATCGTGGTTTTCAGAAGGTTGTCATACGTTCGCGATCCGCGGCCGGATTCTTGATAATCGATCACCCCGCTGAAAGTCTTATGCTTGCAGTGCTCGCTCCAGGTCTGCGCCAGCGTTTCCAGTTCCACATCCGTCGGATTGCGACCCCGTTTTTTGAAATACGTTTGGATCGTCTTCATTTCCTGAAGATTGAGCGAGAGCAGGCCCTTCCGGCTGATATCAAGAAGTTTTGAATCATCGGCGCCCAGCAGAGGGATCTGCTGAGCCAGACGGCTTCCGCCTTCTTTAGTCAACATGGGTTGTTCGGTCATGGATTAAAGGGTTGATCAAGACAGCCAGCGCCAGTTTCTCGGCGACCTTGGGATCTTTCAATCCGATAAAGCGGTAACGCATCCCCGTCCGGACATCCTGGATCTCTTCCAGGTTCATGTCGCGCAATCCTTTGAGCACGCTCTCCCCCACCGAATCCGTGACGCCGGGTTTGAACCAGATGTCCACCACGACGCTCTTGGCCTTGGGCGCTTTTCTATTGCCCGGCTTTTCCTTGGGCCCGCCAGACGTCCGGCGAGGCCTCGCCTGTAGTGTGGCGGGTTTCCAGCCGCCTTCATGGGCTTCTTCCACCACGGGGTCCGAGAGCAGTTCCCCGCCCACCCGCGCGCGCTCTTGGGGCGACAACCGGCCGATGAGCCGGTAAAGTTTGGAGGTGGCCAGCTTGAAGGTCCCCCGCGCCCCTGCCTGACCGGCAGGCAGGCCCGCATGCTTCAGGTCGTCAAGCACTTCGGCCGCCAAGGGATCGGTGATCCCCGGCTTGTGCGCCACTTCGATGAGATAGGTGCCGTGCATTATCGAAAGGCCTTCCCCGTCAGGCGTTGGTAGGCATCGGCGTACTTTTCGCGCGTCTTGCGGACCACGTCGGCCGGGAGCTCCGGCACCGGCGGCTGCTTGTTCCAGTGAATCGATTCCAGGTAGTCCCGGACAAACTGCTTGTCAAAGCTGTCCTGCGATTGTCCCGCGCGGTATTGCGTTTTGTCCCAGAAGCGTGAGGAATCCGGCGTCAGGATTTCATCGATCAGGGTGACCTGGCCGTTCAGTTGGCCGAACTCGAACTTGGTGTCGCAGAGGATGAGTCCTTTGGACTCGGCGACGCGGGCGGCCTTGATGTAGAGCGCCAGGCTCCGGTCCCGCAGGGTTTCGGCGAGCGGTTTTCCAATGATCTCCGCCATCCGCTCAAAAGGGATGTTTTCGTCATGCTTGCCGCGCTCCTCTTTGGTGGCCGGGGTAAAGATCGGCTCGGGCAGCCTGTCCGATTCTTTCAGGCCTTCCGGAAGCCGGATCCCGCAGACGCTGCCGTCCTGCTTGTATTCCTTCCATCCGCTGCCGGCCAGATAACCGCGCACCACGCACTCGATCATGATCTTGTTCGTTTTCTTCACCAGCATCGCGCGGCCTTCAAGCTGTTCCCGGTAGCCGCGCAGCGACGATGGAAATTCGTTCACGTCCGCGCTGATCAGGTGGTTTGGAACGATGTCCTCCACCTGCCGGAACCACCAGGCGGAGATCTGGGTCAATATCTTTCCTTTGTCCGGGACCGGCGTGGGCAGGACGTAATCAAACGCCGAGATGCGGTCGGAGGCGACCATCAGGAGCTGATCTCCCAGATCGTAAACGTCCCGGACCTTCCCGCGAATAAATAGAGGCAGCGGAAGCGTGGACAACACCGAAGCAGTCATGGCAGGCTCCTTCCTATTCCCATTCGATGGTCGCCGGAGGCTTGGACGAGATGTCGTAGGCCACCCGGTTGATTCCCCTCACCTCATTGATGATCCGGTTCGAAATTTTTCCCATGACCTCGTAGGGCAGCTTCACCCAATCGGCGGTCATCCCATCGGACGATTCCACCGCGCGAATCGCCACGACATTCTCGTAGGTGCGCTCGTCCCCCATCACGCCCACCGAACTTACCGGCAGGAGCACCGCAAAAGCCTGCCACATGGCGTCGTAAAGCCCAGCGGCGCGGATTTCTTCTTCCACGATCAGGTCCGCCCGCCGCACCAGATTCAAGCGCTCCTCCGTGATCAACCCGAGCACGCGCACGGCCAGCCCCGGGCCGGGGAAGGGATGGCGCTGGAGAATCTCGTCAGGCACTTTCAGTTCTTTCCCGAGAACGCGAACCTCATCCTTGAAGAGAAACCGCAGCGGCTCAATCAGCTTGAGCTGCATCCGTTCCGGCAGGCCGCCGACGTTGTGATGCGTCTTGATCGTGGCCGAGGGCCCCTTGACCGACACCGACTCGATCACATCCGGATAGAGCGTCCCTTGAACCAGGTAATCCACCGGACCGATTTTCTTGGCTTCTTCTTCGAATACGGCGATAAACTCGGCGCCGATCGTCCGGCGTTTATTCTCCGGGTCTTTCATCCCCTCAATCGCCCGGAGGAACCGCTGGCGCGCATCCACAATCTTGACCTCGCCTTTAAATCTTTTTTTAAAGTTCTGTTCCACGCGTTCTTTTTCACCCGCGCGCAGAAAACCGTTATCCACAAAGAGGCAGGTGAGCTGTTTGCCGATGGCCTGGTCGACCAATGTGGCGGCCACCGAGGAATCCACCCCGCCGGACATCGCGCAGATGACATGCCCTTCACCCACCTGCCCGCGGATCGCCTTGACCTGATTCTGAATGAAGGAGGTCATCGTCCACACGGGCTTTTCCTTACAGACGTTGAACAGGAAATTGTGCAGGAGTTTGGCGCCGTCCGGCGTGTGGCGGACTTCCGGATGGAACTGGACGCCGTACAGCTTGGACTCTAAGTTCGCGATCGCCGCGAAACGGGAGTTCCGGGAGTGAGCGAGCCGCACGAATTCCTCGGGCATTTCTTCGGCCGCGTCGCCGTGGCTCATCCAGACCGGAAGCGACTTTCCCAACCCGCCGAAAATCCCGTTTCCGGCGGCCGCGGCGTGATCGACTTCAATCTCCGCCAGACCGTATTCCCGGTGCGCCGCCTTCTTCACGCGGCCGCCGAAGTGTTCGGTCATCAGCTGCATGCCGTAGCAGATCCCCAGCACCGGGACGCCCGCCTGCCAGATGCGCGCGTCGGGCCGGGGCGCGTCGCCGTTGTAGACGCTGGAAGGGCCGCCGGAGAGGATCAGGCCCGCCGGGCCGCGTTTCTGGATCTCATCGATCGGCGTGCTGAAGGGCAGGATCTCGCAATAGACTTTCGCCTCGCGCACCCGCCGCGCGATGAGCTGCGTGTATTGGCTGCCGAAGTCGAGAATGATAATCATTTGCCCATCCCGACGCGCTGCGCTTTCTGGAATATTTTCCCCTCGTGCTGGATCGCCGGGGCGATGATCAGCTCCGTGAGCTGCATCTCCTTGATGTTGCGGGCGCCCACCGTGCCCATGCAGGTGCGCAGTGCGCCGACCAGGTTCTGCGTGCCGTCATCGGTGCGGGCGGGCCCGTAGAGGATCTCTTCCAGGCTCCCGGACGTGCCGACGTGAATGCGCGTGCCGCGCGGCAGGTTGTGGTGCGGCGTCGCCATGCCCCAGTGATAGCCCCGGCCCGGCGCTTCTTTGGCGCGGGCGAACGCGGAGCCGACCATGACCGCGTCCGCTCCCGAGGCGAAGGCCTTGCAGATTTCCCCGCCCATGTTCATGCCGCCGTCGGTGATGATCGATACGTACCGGCCGGTCTTCTTGAAGTAAAAGTCGCGCGCGGCGGCGCAGTCCACCGTCGCCGTGACCTGGGGGACCCCGATGCCCAGGACGCCCCGCGACGTGCAGGCGGCCCCCGGACCGACGCCCACCAGGATCGCGGCGCAGCCGGTATCCATCAGTTCCAGGCAGGCTGAGTAGCTCACCGTGTTGCCAACGACGACGGGGATCTTGAGCGACTTGATCAGCTGGGTGAGATCAACGACTTTGTACTTGGAGGCGATATGCCGGACGGTGGCGACGGTGGATTGGACGAAAAACAGGTCGGCGCCCGCCGCCTGCGCGATCGGGGCGAACTTCTCGGCGTTCATCGGGATGCAGGAGACGGCGGCCGCGACGCCGCCTTTTTTGATTTCCTTGACGCGCTGGGCGATTAAATTCTCTTTGACCGGCTCCTTGTAAAGCTTCTGGACCAGCTCGGTGGCCGCTTCCGGCGGAGCGGCCGCGATCTTCTCGTAGACCTCATCCACATTGTCATAGCGGGAGTGGATCCCGTCCAGGTTCAGAACGGCCAGGCCGCCCTGCTTGCCCATCGAAACGGCGAATCTGGAATCCACCACCCCGTCCATCGCGCTGGCCATGAAAGGGATTTCCAGCTTGACGGACCCGATCGCCGTGAACAGCTCCACTTCTTCCGGGTTCACCGTGACGGCGCCCGGCACCAGCGCGATTTCATCGAACCCATACGCCCGGCGCGCCTCGCGGTCGCGCCCTACAAAAAACGCCATGTGGCCTCCTTGTTAGACTTTGGGGGGTGTGAGCACAGTCTGCTTCTGGTATTTCCCTTGCTTGTCGGCGTAGGAAACCTGGCAGACGTCATCCGATTCCAGGAACAAAATCTGGGCGATGCCTTCATGGGCATAGACTTTCGCCGGTCGGCCGGCGGTGTTGGTGATCGAGAACGTCAACCGCCCCTCCCACTCCGGTTCCAAGGGCGCGATCGACACCTGAACGCCGCAACGGGCATAGGTCGACTTCCCAAAGCAGACCACCAGCACCTCCCGCGGGATGCGGAAATACTCCAAGGATTGGACGATCGCCATCCCGTGCGCCGGGATCTGGCAGACATCGCCTTTGTATTCCTTGAATCCGGAAAAATCGAAATCCTTGGGGTCATTGACCCCGCCTCCCTGCTGCGCGGGATCCAGAATCTTGAAAACGTTGTCTGCGCGGATGTCGTAGCCGTAGGAAGAAACGCCGTAGGAAATCACTTTTTTCAGCCCGGATCCCGTACGGATTTCTTTGATCTGCCGGGGTTCAAACGGCTCGATCATTCCTTTTTCCTTCGCCATCTGAATGATCCAGCGGTCGGGCTTGATCATCCGACCGCCTCTTCCTTCACTTTGACGGCTTTTTTCAGCTTGAGACTTTTGCGGCCCCGACCGGGGTGAAAATCGGGGTCCGGCTTGACGCCCGCCTTTTTCAGCTTTTCCAGCTCCTGGAGGAAGGCGTCGGCGTCCTGGAACTGCCGGTACACGGAGGCGAAACGCACGTAGGCGACATGATCCAGCTTGAGGAGTTTCTGGAGGACTTTCTCGCCGATGACATGGGAGGGGACCTGCATCAGGTAATCTTGAAGTTCGTACTCGATTTCCGAAACGAGGCGCTCAACGGCGTCGGCGGGGATGGGGCGTTTCTCGCACGCCCGGCTGATGCCTTCGCGCAGTTTCTCGCGGCTGAACGTCTCCAGCCGGCCGTCCGACTTGGACACCATCAGCGGGACATTTTCGAGGCGTTCGTAGGTGGTAAAGCGTTTATGGCAGGACTGGCACACGCGGCGGCGGCGGATGACGCTGGCGCCATCCAGGGGGCGGGAGTCGAGAACGCGATCCTGCTCGTTACCGCAGTAGGGACATTTCATAAGGGGATAAAGAGGGCTACAACCGGTAGACGACGGGACTACTATAGCAACTAGATATAGTGGGGGTCAAGCGGGCGGATCAAATCATGGATCGCTTACGCTGCGCTTCGCAGGGGTCTGTTCAGAAAAACCGGCGCGCCGTCCCGAGGCCGGGGATTCCGGTGAAAGCGCCGTCCCGAATGAATCAACGTTCCCAGCCCCATCGCTCCCAGAATGGCCAGGGCGGCGCCCGGGATGTCACGCGGCGCATCCAATTGATTTCGAATGTCGACAGGGGCCCGCCCCGCCCCGCCCGAGGTGATGAGGAGCCGGTCGTCGCCGCCCGACCGGATGTCCAGACCCGACTGCATGATAAGCTTTGATCCCGGGAAGGAACCTCGCATCCCTTCGTCATCGCCGGATATTTTCAGCTTTTTCAGCATGTCGGCCTTTATCCGTGCGAGTTCGGCTTTCCGTTCGTCGACCCGCCTTCGATAAGGGGCGGGATCGGCGCCCGGGACATGCGCCAGAAAGCCGGCGTAGGTCTGATCCAGATCCACCACGTGCTCCAGCAAAACAGAGCGCTCTATCGCGCTTTCGCCTTGAAGAGAAGCCAGCCGCTGGTCCAGCGCGGCGACGCCTTTTTGATACATCTGGCCGGCCGCGTTCCCGGCGTTGGCGCTGACGTCCTCTTTTCGCAGGCGTTTCGCGGTCAACTCATGAAGAACCGACAGGGCGCGCGGAATATCCGCCATCGCCCTGAGTTCTTCGTTTCCATCCGTCAAAAAATAGAGCTCGAGCGCATCATAGATCTGAGCCGATTCCGCGTGTCTCCTTTCCAACGAGACATTTTGATCCATCATGATGGCGCGGACTCTGGACCCCGCCTGCGCGCGCAACAGCGCTTGGTCAAGGCCGAAATGCCCGACCTTCACCGATAAAAAACCGGCGATTTGATCGACCGCTTGGACGGGCAATTGCCGGAGAAGCTCGGAAAACACCAGCAGGGACCGGCCCGTGAGATCGGTCAGCATGGACATCAGCAAGTGCTCCTGGACGTCAAGGGCTTCGTCGCTCTGCGGGAGAAATACGTCCTCCATCAGCCCGTAAACATTCTCCCAATCGCTCAGCCAGAACAAACTTTGAAAAAACCCTATCCGCTGCCTCCAATCGATATGTTCCAGCTGGGATTCCAGGAACTCCACGCGGCGGAGCGGATCGTTTCTCACCAGGATTCCCAATAATAACGACCTGACTCTTTGCGGGAGCGGGGCGACGGAAGAATCATTCTTCGGCCCATCTATCATCCCGGACGCCTCGTAGCCCGGGAAACCTGTCCCGCCCCACCGGAGGCCAAGCGCCTCCAGCCCGCCTATAATCCGGCGGTTCTGGTCAACGGTTACAGACGCGTTCATGCCGCGGGGACGCGGGTAGGACGTGCCAAGAAGATTCAGCGCTTGCGATTCAAAAACGGATTTTTCCGTCAGGCGGGTCGCCGAATGGACGCGGGGGTGCGCAGAGCCGGACGCCGCGACCGGGTCCGCTGTCAGGCGGAGGATTAGAAGCAGGGCAATCAGGCAAACCAGGCATTTAGGCATAAGCTCACGGTATATTTTAAGAGGTTTAAGCGGGCGGCGAAATAGTCCGGAAGGCTAAATTATCGGGCCGGACGGCCCAGGAAGGAACTGGTGCTGTTGGCACCTTGGGCTGTGGGCCCATTAAGGCGCCGCGACCGTCTCCATCCGCAAATAGATTCCGCGGCGTTCCTCGGCCGATACGCGCTGATCGATCGCCGGGTAAAGGATTTGCTCCTCCTTTTGATTGTGGGAGCCGAGCGTCTCGAGCAGTTGGGTCTCTTCCGGTTCGGTCCCCACGCCTTGGTGGGCCGCTATCGAACCGAGAAGCTGCCGGATCTGTTGATGTTCCATCCGCATCACCTGGGTAGGACCCGCGTCGCGCATGCCGGTCTTGGCCTCAAAATCGGGGAAGAGGATTTCTTCTTCCCAGGCCATGTGGCGTTCGAGGCCGGCCTTGAATTGGCCGAAGCATTTCCGGGCGTTGGCGGCGTCGCTCTTCTTGAGGGCCTGGAACTGGCCGAAGAGACCGTCCAGCCGGTCGTGGTCGTCGCTGTAGTACTGCGTGATCGTTTTGTCCGACATTCGAATCTCCTTATGTATTTGCACTTGGGGGACGTAGTGAACCTATCGAACTTATTGTCTCATCTTCCGAAAAGTTCGGTAAGTTCATGACGTCCCCTCCGGCTCCCGGCTAGAGGATTCGTGCTTGGCTCTGTTTGTCGAAGAGGTGGATTTTTTCCATGTTGAAGACCAGTTCGATTTCCTGGTTGACTTTGGCCTCGCTGAAGGGCTCCACGCGGGCGACGAGGGTGTTCTTCCCCGTATTCAAATAAAGCAGAATTTCGCTGCCCATGGGTTCCACGACTTCCACCGTGCAGGTCGCGGTGCGGCCGCGGGTGACGGTGTTGACGGCATAGACCCGGTCGTAAATATCTTCCGGGCGCATGCCCATGGTGAGCGTCTGGCCGACATAGCTGTCCAGCGGCTGTTCCATGGCGGGCAGAACTTGGAGACTGAATTTCCCCTCATCCAGCCAGAGGTGGCCGCTCTTTTTAATGACCTGAATATCGAGGAAGTTCATCGGCGGGCTGCCGATAAAACTGGCGACGAATTTGTTGTTGGGCCGGTTGTAGACCTCCAGCGGCTTGGCCACCTGCTGAATGGCGCCATCCTTCATCACGCAGATCCGGTCCCCCATGGTCATGGCCTCCACCTGATCGTGCGTGACATAGATCATCGTGGTTTGGAGGCGGTCGTGCAGTTTGGAGATCTCGGTGCGCATCTGCACGCGCAGTTTGGCGTCCAGGTTGGACAGCGGCTCATCAAACAAAAACACCTTGGGCTTGCGCACGATCGCCCGGCCCACCGCGACGCGCTGGCGCTGGCCGCCGGAGAGTTCTTTCGGGCGGCGTTCCAATAGATGGGTGATATTTAAAATTTCGGCGGCCTCACGCACCCGGATGTCGATCTCTTTTTTGGGATGCTTGCGCAGTTTGAGCCCAAAAGCCATATTCTGGTAGGCCGTCATGTGCGGATAGAGCGCGTAGTTCTGGAAAACCATGGCGATGTCGCGGTTCTTGGGCGGGACCCCGTTCATCAGCCGGTTGCCGATCCACACTTCCCCCTCGCTGACGTCTTCCAGGCCGGCGATCATTCGTAAGGTGGTGCTTTTCCCGCAGCCGGAGGGCCCGACCAGCACGACGAATTCCCGGTCTTTCACTTCCAGGTTGATCTTATCAACGATGACGTGCTCGTTGATCTTTTTGACTACGCTTCGAAGAGTGACTTCAGCCATAAATCCTAACCCGTCATTCCCGCGGTCGCAAGCGGGAATCCGGTCCCGTCGAGTTCTGGATCCCCGCTTTCGCGGGGATGACGTTCGAACCCCGCGCATAATACTCCTGCAGGGAAGACACCGTGTACTGGCCTTCGCGCAGGGCGCGGATGCCGGAGAGCGCCGCGCGCGCGGCCGCGATAGTGGTCACGATGGGCACGTTGTGCTGCAGCGCGGTCTGGCGGATCTCAAAACCCTCCGAGCGCGACCGGCTGCCGGACGGCGTGTTGATCACCAGCACCACGTCGCGATTTTTGATCAGATCGGTGACATTGGGACGGCCTTCGTTCAGCTTGTACACGGTGCGCACCTCTAAATTCTGGCTGCGGATGAACTCCGCGGTTGACCCGGTGCCGTACAGCATGAATCCCATGCCGGCCAGATCCCGGGCGATCTGGCTGCCCTCTTTTTTGTGCTGATCGGTCAGGCTGAAGAGCACCCCGCCCGTTTTGGGGAGCTGGGAGCCGGCGGCCGCCTGCGATTTGGCGAACGCCCGGTTAAAATCCTTGTCGATACCCATGACCTCGCCGGTGGAACGCATCTCCGGTCCCAGGACGACATCCATGCCGGGAAATCGCGACCACGGGAGCACCGCTTCTTTGACCGCGACCCACTTCATGGAGGGCCCTTCGCTCAGGAGCTTGGCGGGAAGCAAGTCTTTGAGCTTGCGCCCGACCATCAGCCGCGCGGCGAGTTTCGCCAAGGGAACACCGGTCGCTTTGGAAACGAAGGGAACGGTCCGGCTGGCACGCGGGTTGGCTTCGAGAATATAGATGATCCCTTCCCGCACCGCAAACTGGATATTCATCAGCCCGCACACATTCAGCCCCTTGGCCAGCGCCTCGGTGTAGTGCCGGAGGGTCGCCAGATCCTTGGGGGACAACGTGCGCGGCGGAAGCACGCAGGCGGAATCGCCGGAGTGAATGCCGGCTTCCTCAATATGCTCCATGATGCCGCCGATATAGATGTCGTCCCCATCGCATAGGACATCCACATCGAGTTCCAGGGCGTGGTCGAGAAAGCGGTCGATCAAGATGGGGTGTTCCGGGGAAACGCGGGTCGCGCGGCGGATGTACTCCGCCAGCATCGCCTCGTCGTAGACGACTTCCATCGCCCGGCCCCCCAGCACGTAACTGGGACGGACCATCACCGGGTAACCGATGCGTTCTGCGGAAGCTTTGGCCTCCTGAAAGGAGCGCGCGGTGCCGTTCGGCGCCTGAGGAATGCCCAACTTCGTCAATAGAGCGCCAAATCGTTTGCGGTCTTCCGCCAGATCAATGGAGTCGGGGGAGGTGCCCAGCACTTTAACCCCCGCCTTCTCCAGCGGCAGGGCCAGATTCAACGGTGTCTGGCCTCCGAACTGGACGATGATCCCCTCCGGTTTTTCCTTTTCTACAATATTGAGCACATCTTCCTGCGTAAGCGGTTCAAAATACAGTTTGTCGGAGGTGTCGTAATCTGTAGAGACGGTCTCCGGATTGCAGTTGACCATGATCGTCTCATAGCCTTCCTCTTTCAGCGCCATCACCGCGTGCACGCAGCAGTAGTCGAATTCGATCCCCTGACCGATGCGGTTGGGTCCGCCTCCCAGGATCATCGCTTTCTTGCGGGCACTGGGGGTCACTTCGTCTTCGGATTCGTAAGTGGAATAAAAGTAAGGCGTATAGGCCTGGAATTCCGCCGCGCAGGTATCCACCGACTTGAATGTCGGTTGAATCCCGGCCTTCACGCGCCATTGCCGCGCCTCTTTTTCGGACACGCTGCAGATTTTTGCGATTTGGACGTCCGAGAACCCGAAGCGCTTCGCCTCCAGGAGCAGATCGGCCGGGAGGGGGCGCGCCTTGTCGGCCCGCAGGCGCTTTTCCATCTGCACGATCTCCTGAATCTGATGCAGGAACCAGGGATCGACCTGGCACCAGTCTTCCACGTCCTGCTCCGACACGCCCGCTTGAAGCGCCGCCTTGATGAAGAAAATCCGGTCGCAATTGGGCTTGCGGATGCGCTCGCGCAGGAGAATCATCTGCTCTTCGCCGAGCTTGCCGGTCGTCAAAATCTCTTTTTCCAGCTCGGCCGCGGGGTTTTTGCCGTCTGATCCCAATCCTTGCGCGCCGGTCTCCAGACCCCGCAGCGCTTTCTGTAACGCTTCTTTGAACGTCCGGCCGAGCGCCATCACTTCGCCGACGGACTTCATCGCGGTATTCAGAGTCTGGTCGGCGGCGGTGAATTTCTCAAAAGCAAATCGCGGGATTTTGACTACGGTGTAGTCGATGGAGGGTTCGAAGGACGCGGGGGTCTTCTGGGTGATGTCGTTGGGCAGCTCGTCCAGCCGGTAGCCCACCGCCAGGAGCGCGGCGATCTTGGCGATCGGGAACCCCGTGGCTTTCGACGCCAGCGCCGAACTGCGCGAGACCCGCGGGTTCATCTCGATCACGACCCGTTCGCCGGTCCGGGGATTCACCGCGAATTGGATGTTGGACCCGCCCGTGTCCACGCCGATCGCGCGGATGCAGGTGAAGGCGTCGTCCCGCATGTCCTGGTATTCTTTGTCCGTCAAGGTCTGGATCGGCGCGATGGTGATCGAATCGCCGGTGTGAACGCCCATCGGGTCAAAATTTTCGATCGAACAGATGATCACGCAGTTGTCGGCATGGTCGCGCATGACTTCCAGCTCAAATTCCTTCCAGCCGATCACCGATTCTTCGATCAAGACCTCGTTCACCGGGCTGGCTTCGATGCCCCGCCGGACGGTTTCAAGCAGCTCGTCGCGGGTATACACCGTGCCCGAACCAATCCCTCCCAGGGTAAACGAGGGCCGGATGATCAGCGGGAAACCGATGCCGCGCGCGATCTCCTCGGCCTCCGCCACGGAGGTGGCATAGCCGCTTTTTGGAACGCGCAGGCCGACGTCCAGCATCGTTTTCTTAAAAAGTTTTCGATCTTCGGCTTTCTTGATGGCCTCCAGCTTGGCGCCGATGAGCTCGACGCCGTATTTCTCAAGCGCCCCGCGCTCGGCCAGCGCCACAGCCAGATTCAATGCGGTCTGCCCTCCCAGGGTCGGCAGCAGGGCTTCCGGGCGTTCCTTGGCGATGATCTGTTCAACGATTTCCGGAGTGAGCGGCTCGACATAGGTGGCGTGGGCCATTTCCGGGTCGGTCATGATCGTGGCGGGATTGGAGTTCACCAGAACCACCCGGTAGCCTTCCTTCATCAATGCTTTTACAGCCTGAGTCCCCGAGTAATCGAACTCGCAGGCCTGTCCGATGACGATCGGGCCGGAGCCAATGACCAGGATCGTTTTAATATCCGTTCGCTTGGACATCGTTAGATAACTGGATAACTGGATGACTTGATCACTAGTAATCTAGTCATCTAGTTATCCTTTCTTTCATTTGGTCAATAAACCGATCAAACAAATAGCTGGCGTCGTGCGGCCCGGGGGAGGCCTCGGGGTGATATTGAACGGCGAAAATAGGGAGTTTCTTATGCCGCAGGCCCTCGCAGGTCTGGTCATTGAGGTTGACGTGGGTGGCTTCGACGTCATTCCCGGGCAGGGATTTGGCGTCCACAGCGAAACCGTGGTTCTGGGAGGTGATCTCGATTTTTCCGGTGGTCAGATCCTTCACCGGGTGGTTCCCCCCGCGATGGCCGAACTTCAACTTGTAGGTCTTGCCCCCCAGCGCCAGCCCCAGCAGCTGGTGACCGAGGCAGATCCCCATGATCACCGTTTGTTTTTCTTTTTTGGCTTTGGCGGTGTGTTCGATCAAGCGCTGAAGGCTTTGGATGCCGTAGGTCACCGCAGCGGGGTCGCCCGGACCGTTGGACACCAGAATGCCGTGCGGTTCGAGCTTGAGGATCTCGTCGGCCTTCGTCTGGGCGGGAACCACCAGCACCTGGCATCCCCGCAGGCTTAAACTGCGAAGCGAATTGTATTTGATTCCAAAATCCATGACGACCACGCGGTGGTGTTCTCGCGGCTGAAGCGGCGGGACGGCGTCCAACGATCGGCGCAGCCAACGCCCGCCCTCGCGCACCCAGTGATACGGTTTGGCGCAGGTGACGGCCTTCGCCAGATCGAGCCCGTTCATCGAGGGCGACGCCTGGGCTTTGGCCACCAAACTCTCGGGATTCAGATCGCGGGTGGAGACCACGCCGCGCATGGCGCCGGCTTCGCGCAGATGCCGGGTC
>MGUR01000066.1:0-10149 GCA_001800075.1 Elusimicrobia bacterium RIFCSPLOWO2_01_FULL_59_12 | reverse complement strand
CATACGAGGGATCCGTCAGAATTTCCTGATACCCGGCTATCGAGGTATTGAACACCACTTCACCGGCGGTTTCCCCCTCGGCGCCGAACGATTCGCCGAGGAACGTTTTTCCGGATTCAAGAGCGAGCAAGGCTTTCATATCAATTCCACACCGCCGTCGCCCCCGCATGTCGTAAGCGGGGGTCCAGAGACGTTAACGACACTGGATTCCCCGCTAAGGACGGCGGGGAATGACGAAAAAGAGTTAAGGTTTCCATGGGAATTTGGAGTCCAGAATGATCGTTTCCTCGCGGCTGCGGCCGAGCGAAATCATAGCAAAGGGCGCGCCGACCAGCTGTTCCAGGCGCCTGACGTACGCCCGCGCGTTGGCCGGCAGCTGCGCATACCGCTTCATGCCTCGGATCGAGCCGTGGAAACCGGGCATTTCTTCATACACCGGCTCCGCTTCCGCCTGCATCTGCCGGTCGTTTGGAAATTCCTTGAGCCGTTTGTTTCCCACGCGATAGGCCACGGCGATCCTCAAAGGATGCGTTCCTTCCAGCACGTCCAGCTTGGTCAGCGCCAGCCACTGACAGCCATTGATCCGGACGGCGCTGCGGACGGCGACCGCATCGAACCAGCCGCAGCGGCGCGGACGGCCCGTGGTGGCGCCGTATTCCATGCCGCGCCGGCGCAAGGCTTCGCCCAGGCTGTCTTTAAGCTCTGTGGGGAACGGCCCTTCCCCCACGCGGGTGGTATAGGCTTTCACCACCCCCAGCACCTCATCCAAACGGTTCGGCGCCAAGCCGGAACCAATGCAGACCCCGCCCGCCACCGGGTTGGAGGAGGTCACATACGGGTAGGTTCCGAAATCGACGTCCAGCATGGTCCCTTGCGCGCTTTCAAACAGGATTTTCTTGCGTTTTTCCATCGCGCGGTACACCAGGTGGGGGCCGTCTGTGACCAGCGGCTGAAGAAATCGCTTCAGAGCGGGATAGGACTTCAGCACATCGCGGCGTATCTTGGATAAGGAGCCGAAGCGTTTGAGAAGCGGCGCCTTTTCACGCAGGTTCCGCTCCAAAAGCGGGCGAAAAACGGATGGGTTGAGATAATCCGCGATGCGGATGCCGTTTCGTCCCACCTTGTCGGAGTAGGCCGGCCCGATGCCGCGGCGGGTGGTGCCGATCTTGCCCCCGCCGGCGCGGTCTTCACGCAAACAATCCAGGTAGCGGTGATACGCCAGGATCACGTGGGCCGCGTCGGACACATGCAGCCGGCCGCGGACGTGAACGTTCCGCTTCTCCAGGAAGCGAACTTCTTCATGCAGCGCTTCCGGGTCCACCACCACGCCGTTGCCGATCAGGCACTGCGTCCCCGGCTGAAGGATGCCGGAGGGAATGAGGTGAAGCACGAAATGTTTGTTGTCAAAGATGACCGTGTGGCCGGCGTTGTTTCCGCCCTGATAGCGGACCACCCAGTCCGCCTGATGCCCCAGCAAATGGACGATCTTGCCTTTGCCTTCATCGCCCCATTGAACTCCCACCACCACCAGCGTCGACATCTAGCGCGCCCCCTCCAGCAGTTCAAAATGCGTTTTTACCTTCAGATCCCGTCCGATCCGGGAAAACCACTCGTTAAACGAGTGCATCACCTTTTCCTGCCACAGCTGCTGGCGAAATACGGACTTTTCCTTCTGGGTTTTCAGCGGCTTGGCCGCGTTACGGGCCGCCGACATCATGTCGGCCTCCCGGTCGGTCACTTTGATGGCGGACTGGATCAGCCAGCGCAGCTTGAAAAACGCGATGGACCTTCGCTGTTCCTCTTCGAAGTCCTTGGGGCTCATGCGAATTTGAGACTGAAGCGCCTCCAGGTAAACCCGGTAGCTGAAAGACCCCTTCTCCTGGAAGGCGGGCGCCTGGGTCAGGCTGACGGCGACCTGCTGGTCCGGGACGCGGATCCCGTAGCGGGCCGCTTCCCTGGCAAACACCGCGCTCTGGACCATGTCGCGCAGGGTCTCATCGCGTTTAATTTGCAGGGTGGCCTTGTCCGGCGTTTTTCCCGGCTGGACCTGATCCAGCGCACGCCGGTAATGACTCAGGAAAACCCGCAGCGGGATGTCTTCGCCGTCCACCGACGCGATCGCGGCGGACGGCCCTCCCTTGGAGGCGAAAAAATACCCTCCGAACCCGATGAACGTCCCGAGGAGAAACACCGTAATCGTGAACAAAAAGATTTTGAACTGGTGCTTGCGAAGAAAGTTCATCATAACGGCGAGGGATCCTTGCGTTCAGACGTACAAAAACCAGCCCCTGAGAGCTGGTAGCCGCGACATTTTAGGAAAACCCTGCCGGGAAGGCAAGCCGCCTGCCGGTAGGCAGGCAGCTAAAGGAAGGAAGGGTTAAAAATAGAGCGATTTTTTGAGTTTATTGCGGAGACGCCACGGGAGGCGCCGCCGTCACGGTCAGGGACGCTTCTTTGAGAACGGCGCCCTGGGGATCGAGCACCTGCAGAGTCCATTTCCCGGTCGCACCCATCGTTTTTCGCGACCAGGTCCGAAAGGGCGAGGATCGCACGACCAGGGGCACATCGCCCATGTTCTCCCCTTCATGAAGCCACCGGTGCGTTAGGGTGACCTCCCCCAGCCCGGAGCGAACCTGAATCCAACCCGTCACGACGTCTCCCAATGCCGCGCTGGTGATCTCCTGGTCCGGTTCCCGGTCCGCCACGTTTTTGCAAAGCGCCAGGCGGAGGACTTCGATGCTCCCCTCGGGAACTTCTGCCGCCGCCGGCGCGGAGGCAGCCGGTTGCTTCTCCTGCGCGCACATCCAAGAACTTAAGGAGACGACCAGACATGCCGTTAAAGCCGGGAGACGCTTTTCGATTTTCATGATAGCCTCTATTCGGATGGGGTTCGCTGGGTTAGGAGTTGACGTTGACTTCGATGATCTTGGATTTTTCCGACGCCATGAGACAGCTGCCTTCAAAAACGGCGCCTTCGGCGATCACCAGCTGGGGCGCGTGAAGATCCCCGAACACCTGAGATTTCGCTAAGAGCTCGAGGGTTTCGGTCGCGTGGATGTTGCCGGTGACTTTGCCGCCGACCACCACGGATCGCGCG
Organism: Elusimicrobia bacterium RIFCSPLOWO2_01_FULL_59_12; assembly: GCA_001800075.1. Classification (GTDB taxonomy): domain Bacteria; phylum Elusimicrobiota; class Elusimicrobia; order 2-01-FULL-59-12; family 2-01-FULL-59-12; genus 2-01-FULL-59-12. Next base: position 7,052 of record MGUR01000066.1, on the reverse strand, counting down.
GACACATCGCCCTGGATTTCACCCTGCTCCCCGACAATGACGCCGTCCGCGGACACGCCGCCTTCAATCTTCCCATCGACGCGGATCGATCCTTTCGAGCGCAACGTTCCCTGAAAAAACGATTCGGCGCCGACCATGGTTTCGAGCTGAGCGTCCGGTTTTTTAATGCCGTTGGTTTGTTTGTTGTTGAACATGGGCGAGGTCTCCCTTAGTGTTGTACTTCGAAATCCGCTTTGACAAATTTCATCGGGTTTTGCGCGCTGCCGTGGCGCCAGACTTCGTAATGCAAATGGTGGCCGGTGCTCAGGCCTGAAGTGCCCATCAACGCGATGGGCTGGCCGCGCGTCACGCGGTCCCCGGGGCTCACCAGCAATTTAGAGTTGTGGCCGTAATAGGTGCGATAGCCGCGCCCGTGATCAATGACGACCATCCGTCCGTAGCCCCCCTGCCAGGAAGCGATGCGCACCACCCCGTCGGCGGTGGCATGAATCGGGGTCCCTTCGCGGCTGGCGATGTCAATCCCGCGGTGGAACTCGGAATCCATCCCATCCAGTGGAAATTTGCGCAGCCCATAATAAGAGGTCAAGCGGCCCTTCGTGGGCCAATTGAGCGGGGTCGCCCGGTAGAGTTCATGCTGATCCTTAATGTAGCTGGAGATCTCCTGATAATTTTGAAGGACCCCTTCGCCCGCCCGCTCCATATCGTCAAATTGCTCCTTGATGTCCTCCATGCTCAGGGCCGACGCCTGCTTGTTTAACAGCAACGCCAGTTCCTTCTGGTCTGCCCGGCCGGGTCCTCCCATGGCGTTCTCCGAGGTGACGATCGCCTTGCGGGTCTTCATATTGAGGAGGGTTTCCAGCGCCAGCTGGGTTTCCCGGACGCGGTCCAGATACTCCCGGGATTTCTTGATCTGCTGGGAGTAATACCACACTTTGGCCTTCATCACCTGTTCGTCCGCCTTCGTTTTCCAATAGTCGACGTGACGGCTGACGATAAAACCGGACCACATCGTCAAACCGGCCCAGGACACCAGCAGAGCGACCAGAAGAGAGACCGATAAATGGAGCTGGACAGGCCGGATATTGCTGTGAGGGATCAACATCACAGTCAATTTGCGGCGGAGTTGCTTCCTCAGTTCATCAGACTTCATTCCGCGCCTTTCTCATGGCCTGTAACCAAGTTGTATCAGAGATTCGGGTTTTTCCTAAAACCCGCTACATATATACCAACGCCCCTGTGGGCTGTCAAGGGAAAAATCGCCGCTGACAGGATGGACAACCCCCCGCGTAAAATCGGCATGATTTTCATGTCAGCATGCCCATCGAGGAGTCGAATTGCAAATGTCCCGCCATTTTGATTGAATTGCTTTCCGCCATGGAATTACCCAAGGTTTACAGCCCCGCTGAGACGGAAAAAAAGTGGTACCCGGCCTGGGAAAAGGAGGGCTATTTTAAGCCCTCCGATGCCCCCCCGGAAGGGTCTCGCCCCTATTCCATCGTCATCCCCCCGCCCAACGTCACCGGTAGTCTCCATATGGGACACGCTCTGAATAATACCCTTCAGGACGTCCTGATCCGCTGGCGGCGGATGCAGGGATACCGTACGGTCTGGGTCCCCGGGACCGACCATGGGGGCATCGCCACACAGAACGTGGTAGAGAAACTCCTCCAAAAGGAGAAAAAGACCCGCCATGACCTGGGAAGGGAGAAATTTTTAGAAAGCATGTGGCAGTGGCGGAAGGAGTCCGGGGACGCCATCCTGCTTCAGCTCAGGCGGCTGGGAGCCAGCTGCGACTGGACGCGGACCCGGTTCACGATGGACGAGGTGTTCTCCCGGGCGGTCCGGGCGGCCTTTAAACAGCTTTTCGACAAGGGGCTGATTTACAGGGGGCCCAGGATGGTCAACTGGTGCCCGCGCGATCGCACCGCTCTGGCGGATATCGAAGTGGAGCATGAGGATCGAGCGGGGCAGCTTTGGCACATCAAGTACCCCTTCGTGGGCGGTGGCGGTTCCATCGTGGTCGCCACGACGCGCCCTGAAACCCTGCTGGGCGACACCGCCGTGGCCGTCAACCCGGAGGACGAGCGGTATAAGTCCCTGATCGGAAAACGGCTGGTCCTGCCTTTGATGGACCGCCAGATCCCCATCGTGGCCGACGCGGCGGTGGACCCGGCGTTCGGGACGGGCGCGGTGAAAGTGACGCCAGCCCATGACGCCGCCGACTTTGAGATCGGGGAGCGGCACAAACTGCCCCATGAGGTCGTGATCGATTTTTCGGGCCGTATGACCCAGCGGGCGGGACGCTACGCCGGGCTGGACCGGTTCGAGGCGCGCAAACGCGTGGTGGAAGATCTGGAGGCCCAGGGTCTGCTGGAGAAGACGGAAGACTACAAGCTGTCAGCGGCGGTCTGCTACCGCTGCGGGACGATCGTAGAGCCGCTGGTTTCGGAACAATGGTTCCTCAAAATGAAAGACATGGCGGAGCGGGCGGCGGAGGCCACTCGTAAAGGCCGGGTCAAAATCTTTCCTTCCTCCTGGGAAAAACCCTGCTTATCCTGGCTGGACAACATCCGGGACTGGTGCATCTCCCGCCAGATCTGGTGGGGCCACCCAATCCCGGTGTATTACTGTCCCAACAGCGCTCAAGGCTCTCAGCTCAAGGCTACAGGCAATAAATCAATCCTGGAGCATGGAGCCGCGAGCCTGGAGCATCCATGCCCTCCCATTGCTTCCATTGAAAAACCCAAAAAATGCCCATCCTGCGGAACCAGCGATTTAACTCAAGATCCCGATGTACTGGACACCTGGTTTTCCTCCGGGCTGTGGCCGTTCGCCGTGTTCGGCTGGCCGGACTCCAGTGAAGATCTCAAGGCCTTTTATCCCACCGGCGTCCTGGTCACCGGGCACGAGATCCTCTACCTCTGGGTGGCGCGCATGGTGATGCTGGGGCTGGAATTCATGAAGGACGTCCCGTTCCATCACGTCTATATCCACGGGATCGTGCGCGACAAAAAGGGCAAGAAGATGTCCAAGTCATTGGGAAACGTCATCGATCCGCTGGAGATCATGGACAAGTACGGGACCGACGCCCTGCGTTTTTCCCTCTCCACCTCCAGCATCCCGGGCCGGGACATGCAGTTGTCGGATGAGTCCTTTATGAGCGCCCGCAACTTCGCCAACAAGCTCTGGAACGCCAGCCGCTTTGTGTTGATGAATCTGGAAGGCTGCCGTCCCCAGCCGTTGCCGTCTTCGAAAGAATGGGGCCTGGCGGACCGTTGGATCCTTCACGAACTGCAGTCCACGATTGGGGACGTGACCGCCGCGCTGGAATGTTACAATCCCGCCGAAGCCTCCCGCTCGCTGTATGAGTTTGTGTGGGGGTCCTACTGCGACTGGTATGTGGAAATTTCCAAAGTCGCCCTGACCGGCGGCGACGCGAAAGCCAAACAGGCCAAACAAACCTTGCTCGTGCATGTGCTGAACCAATCGATCGCCCTTCTGCACCCGTTCATGCCCTATGAAACGGAAGAGCTGTTCCAGGCCCTCAAACCCTACTTGGTAAAACCGGCTGAAAATCTGATGATCGCCCCCTGGCCCCAGGACGCCGGGGCTTCCGACCCCATCGCCGCGGATAAAATGCGCCTGGTGCAGGACATCGTGACGTCCATCCGCACCCTTCGTAGCGAGTCCGTCATCCCGCCCGCGACTAAAATTGACTGCGCTCTCCGGAACGTGGATTCCAAGGCGCGGGAGATCCTGAAAGATCCGGACGTGAAAGCCTTCATCATCTTTCTGGCGCGTCTCGGGGCCTTCGATACGGAGGCGGGCGCAAAACCTGACGAGTACCTTTTCACGGTTTTCAGCGGCGGCGAGATTTACGTGCCGTCCAAAGGGGTCGTCGACAAAGAAAAAGAAAAAGCGCGCCTGCGAAAGAACCTGTCCCAGCTGGAACACATGCTCCAGCGCGGCCAGGCCGCCCTGGACAATAAGGATTTTCTGGAGCGGGCGCCGAAAGAAGAAGTCGCTTCGCGCCGGGAAACCCTGCAGCAGACGCGCAAGAAAATCGAATGGCTCCACAAGAACCTCGAGGGCCTTTCTTGAGCAAGACGCTGCGACCCGTCAAGGTCGTTAAAAACTATTTGAAATACCCGGAAGGGTCCTGCCTGTTCCAGATGGGCGACACCAAAGTCCTCTGCACCGCTTCCCTATCCGAGAGCATCCCCGAACACGCCAAGCTGAGCAACAAAGGATGGGTCACCGCGGAGTATTCCATGCTCCCGCGCGCCGCGACGGAACGCACGGCCCGCCATAAAATCGCCGGCGGCGGGCGCACCAAGGAGATCCAGCGCCTGATCGGACGGTCCCTGCGTTCGGTGATCGACCTCGAAAGCATCCCGGGGCTGGGGGTGTATCTGGATTGCGACGTCCTGCAGGCGGACGGCGGGACCCGCACCGCGGCCATCAACGGCGCCTTTATCGCGCTGGTCCAGGGCCTGCGGCGATGGCGGAAAGACGGGAAGCTGACGAACTGGCCGGTGCGTGATTACGTCGCGGCGGTCAGCGTGGGGTGGGTGAAAGGGAAACCGGTCCTGGATCTCAATTATGAACGAGACGTCATGGCGGATGTTGATATGAACGTGGTCATGACGGGCAAGGGTCAATTTATCGAAGTGCAGGGCACCGCCGAACACGCGCCGTTCTCAAACCAGCAGCTCCAGCAGCTGCTGAAACTGGCCGCCGGCGGCATTCGGAAAATCCTGGCGGTGCAGAAGCGTCAGCTGGGCGATGTCCATCAATGAACGAAACTGACGATTCCTTCAAAGTCGTTCTGGCCACGCGGAACCAGAACAAAATCAAAGAGATTTTGGCGATTTTCCAGGATGCGCCCATCCAATTTCTCACGCTGGATGACTTCCCCGGCGCTCCGGACGTCCATGAGGACGCGACCACGCTGGAAGGCAACGCGCAGAAGAAGGCCTACGAAATCGCCCGCTTCACCCAGCAGATCGCGCTGGCGGACGACTCCGGGCTGGAAGTGGCGTTTCTCGACGGCATGCCGGGCGTGATTTCGGCGCGGTTCGCGGGCAAGGGGTGCTCCTTCAGCGATAATAACCAGAAATTGCTGAGCCTGCTCAAGGGCGCCCCGACCGAACACCGCAAGGCGCGCTTCCGCTGCGTCATGGCGCTGGCGGTCCCCGGCGGGGCCACCCTGACCGTGGAAGGTCGCCTGGACGGCTATATCACCGACCGGCCGCGCGGCGAGGACGGGTTCGGCTATGACCCTGTTTTTCTGGTCCCGGAAGTGGGCAAAACCCTGGCCGAGATGGGCCCCAACCAGAAAAACGCCTTGAGCCACCGCTTCAAGGCCCTGCAGGCCATCCGCCCGACGCTGCTGAACCTGCGAAAAAGCATTCTCGACAGCCAGCAAAAAAACGCGTTGTAGAACCGGCCGTTTTACATCCTCCCGGGTCATTTCTTATACTTGGTCGACCTTCCGAGCAATTCGTGTTCCCGTTCTATGGTGGTCGTAGCTCAACTGGTTAGAGCGCTGCCCTGTGGCGGCAGAGGTTGCGGGTTCAAGTCCCGTCGATCACCCCATTCTTTGTCATAGTGTGTCCTGGTGTGTGTCCTGGTGCCTGGCTTCAGATTTTCGATATTATCCACACGTTGGGGTGATTTTTTCGATCAGGGTGCCGTTGATGACAAGCGACAAGTTCAATTGCCCGCGCTTGATAAGGCCACTTTGTCATCTGTCATCACAGGCACCATTCCGCTACAAATGGAAGCGTCGGAAATTCTTCCTGCATCCAGCGGTCAAACGCTTCGTGCAGAAAGATATTCGCCAACAACGGGCTGATCACGCCGCCTTGCGGCGTGCCTCGGTCCCGTGGGGCGAGTTTTCCGTCCGTTCCCTGTCCCGGTGCCTTCAGCCATCGCTCCACGTACAGAAGCAACCACGGCTCTGCTGTGTACTTCCGCAACGCTCCCAACATCAGGCCGTGATCGATCGAATCGAAGAACCCCTGGATGTCGAGGTCAATAACCCAATCGAACTGCCAGCACCTTTGTCGGGCAACTCCCACCTTTGGAATCTCACAGAGGCGTACCGGCTTGCCAAAGTAGCTCCCTGAACTCATCCGGTTCCAGAGCTTGTAAAGGTTATCCTTGAGCTTGCGCTCAAAACCCTCCACCGTCTGGCCGTCGACTCCAGGGGCTCCCTTGTTCGCTTTCACGCACGTCCAGGCTTCCCACACCACTGATTTGCTGATCCTGTATGGCTTTGTGTCCATGATCGGCTCCTCCCCTTGCGGGTTGGCCGCTCCTTTCCACTGAACAACTCGGCCCCTTCGCTCCACGCCTTTATCTTGCGCTTCGCTGCTACTACGAGCCGATCCGTCCCTGCTCGGCCTATCGGTACTCTCCCGCTAAAGCGTTCATTCGCTCTTGCAGTTCTCCCTTTGCAGGACCCAGCAGGTTCTCACGTTCCACGTTCAAGCCTCATCGAAAGTCATGCCCCCTCTATGCCGGATGCCGTGGAGCCAATCCGCACGCTTCCGCTCCACTGTGTCCCAGGGTTACGTCCAGACCCTGGTTCGGACATCGCTTCACATTAACGACACTTCGTCAGGGGTTCACTTGCGTTCATCTCTTCCGATGGCACCGCTCCTTGACGTTCACGACCCCATCCCTTGGAATAGAGCCGCTCAAGGCGGTTTGGCATCTGCTCGTGCAAGCCGATGCCGAGGGGCCTCCCCTCATCTTCAACGCAGCTTCGTGACACACGGACGCAGCTGCTTAACTGCTTTTCCGGCGCCGCTTGAAGCCGAAAGGAAGTTAAGCAGGAACGTCCCCTGGAATAGCGGCCCCTGGAATAGCGGCCTATTCTGGTGGAGCTACCGTCCCCGGAGCGGTCGCCGCGGCGACTTCGCGATAGTCGTTCGTAACAGGGGATACCCCCCTGATGGGGGTGTTTGCGGCCTGTTTTCATGTTTGTTGACGGTGTTTTCACACGTGTTTTCAGTGTTTTCAGTGTTTTCAGGTGTGTTTTCAGT
>MGUR01000065.1:6007-6306 GCA_001800075.1 Elusimicrobia bacterium RIFCSPLOWO2_01_FULL_59_12 | reverse complement strand
GTGGACGCTTTCCAGGCCATGGGCAAAAGCCCGCGCTTTTCAGAAGGCAGGTCCACTCCGGTTCGCTGTCCCAGGCCGGCCGCTTTGGCGTATTTTTCGATGAGGACGGCGCCCAGCTTCAGGCCGACCTGGTAAAAATAAACGTCGCAGGATTCCGCCAGGCCGCGGTGAAAACTCATCCATCCATGGCCTTCCTTCTTCCAGCAGCGGAACACGCGCTTTTCCAAACCCAGCATGAGCGATCCGGTACAATGAAACTTAACGTCGGGCCGCAGGACGCGTTCCTCCAGCTCCGCGAG
>MGUR01000065.1:3599-6001 GCA_001800075.1 Elusimicrobia bacterium RIFCSPLOWO2_01_FULL_59_12 | reverse complement strand
GATGATTTTAAAGGTCGAGCCGGGAGGGTAAAGCGCCTGGATGGCCCGGTTGTATAAAGGCAAGGCGGGGTCGTTGAGCAGGCGGGTGCGTTCCTCCGATTTTCCGGTCGGCAAAAAGGAATTGGGATCAAAACCGGGAGACGAGGCCAGCGCGAGCAGCTCCCCCGTCCGCGGGTTCAAGACCACGGCCGCGCCCGCGCGACGGGTTTCCTTCAGACGCTTCTCTGCCAAATCCTCCAGGTCTTTGTCCAGCGTGAGATGAAGATCCTTCCCGGCCTGGGGACGCAGATGCTGAAGGACCCGGACTTGCCGGCCCCACGCATCGACTTCGATCAAGAACCCGCCGTTCTGTCCCTGCAGGAGCGGATCATACAGGCGCTCCAGCCCGGATTTTCCGATCCAATCCCCCGATCGATACCCCTTATCCGAGAACTGGTCCAAATCCTCTTCAGTGATCTCTCCCACGTAACCGAGCGCGTGGGACGCCAGCGGCCCGTTGGGATAATACCGCTGCTCTTCAATGGTCAAAGAGACCCCCGGCAGATGCACGCGGCCCTGCAAAATAAGAAAAGCCTGATCCCGGGTGAGCCGGTCGGACACCCGCATCATCGTTTTAGCGCGCAGGGCGGCCCGCAACCGGTGTTCCAGCTCCGGCCGGGGCAAGCCCACGATCGGCGACAAGCGCTCCAAGGTTAACTGGAGGTCCGCGGGAGACAGTCCGAGGGGCGAAAAAAACGCCACAAAGACCGGCTGGTTATCCGCCAGGATCTTCCCGTTCCGATCGAGGATGCGGCCGCGCGGCGCATGCTCCACCAGGATCTGGGTGTGGTTGTTCTCAGAGGCGGCCGCCAGCGCGCGCCCGCGGACAATCTGCAAATAAGCGAGACGCACGAAAATGATTCCGAAAAAAAACCCGCCGATCACCGCCAGCCAGCGCGCCCGCTCTTCACGGACTGATTTTTCAGAAACCCGGATCAAAAAGGCCATCGCCGCGATTTACTCCTCTTGGGGGTGCGCATTCCACAGGTAAGACCAGCGCCGCATGAACCAGAACACCGGCGGCGCCATCGCCCCGTTGATCAGCGGCTGCGCCGCCATCGGCCAACGAAGAGGGCGTGGAGACGGTGAAAACAGGTGTTCGACGACAAAATAAGCCGCCAGATACAGCGCGGATACCATGAGGGAGAAAATAACCTGGGTCCACCCCTTGTCTTCATCAAGCTGCCGTCGCAGCATGCCGGAGAAGTAACCCGCCGCCGAGTAAAGCAAGGCGTGCAGCCCCAGCAGGCCCAGACTGCTCGCGTCCACCATCAACCCCCATAAAAATCCAAGCAACAGGCCCGCCATCGGCCCCCGGGACAAACCGAAATAAAGAACGACCACCAGCACCACATTGGCGGAAAACCCCGACATGCCTGCAAAATAATTCCCCCCCGCTTGAAGCAGGAAAACAAAAACCACCGTGAGCGAATAGAAAATGGACCGCTTCATTTAATCGCGCCTCACCAGCACCCCCACGATACGCAAAGGGGAGGCGGCCAGAGCCGGATTGAGCCTCGCTTGAAGAAAAAGTTGACGATCATCCAGCTGGATGTCCCGAACCCACCCGATCGGGACGCCGGCGGGGAATTGGCGTCCCAGGCCGGAGGTGGCCACCGAGTCGCCAATTTTCACCTGACTCTCGCGGGAAAGGTACCTGAGATACAGATCCTGGCTGTTGCTCCCCTCGACGACGCCGTCATCCGCGCTGGCGCCGGACACCGTGGCGGCGACCGCGCTGAGCGAATCATGGACCAGCATGACCCGGGACGTTCGGGCGCCCGCTTCCACGATGCGCCCCACCAACGCCTCATAATTTCCTACGGGCGCGATCACAGGGTCATCCACCTGGAGGCCGTCCTCCTGTCCTTTATCCAGGAGAATCTCCTGAAACCAGCGTTGGGGATCCCGGCTGACGACCCTGGCGGCCACCAACCGCGGCCACCGTTCACGCTTGAGCCCCAGGAGCGCGTTCAAACGCGCGTTCTCGTCCGCCAGCACTTTCAGGGCCCGGAATTTCTCCGCGCGCCAATCCGCGGCGGCATCGGGAAGCGCGCCAAGTTCTTCGGAAACGGGGGCGGAGGGAATCGCGGGGGCGGCCGGCGATGACGGGGTGACCGGGGCAGACAACTGAGAGAACAGCCTCTGGGACGGAAACGTGCAGGCGACGAAGAAGGATTTGATGTGCTGCACGACCGCAGATCGCTGGAAGGCCAGGAGCAGGACGGATAGAAAGACCACGCCGATCAACACCAGAGTGGCTCGTTGCCGTTCGTAGAGTTCCCAATGCATACGTTTATTAGGGAAACCCCGCCACATCCGTCACACTTCGGACGGACCCGACTGTAGTGTGCCGGGCTTCG
>MGUR01000065.1:0-3583 GCA_001800075.1 Elusimicrobia bacterium RIFCSPLOWO2_01_FULL_59_12 | reverse complement strand
TGTTGTGTGGCGGGCCTGGAAGAGTGAGGAGAGCGGTCGCCAGACACCCGGCGACCAGGCTTATTTAATTCAGGGGCAGAGCGCGGCGATCACGCCGCATTTGATCCAGCTCTTCTAAATAACGCCCCGTCCCCATGACCACGCAGGTCAATGGATCTGCTGCCATGACAACAGGCAACTCGGTTTCCTGTGATAACAGGTCCGGCAATCCCCGCAGGAGCGCTCCCCCGCCTGCCAGGACAATGCCTGTGTCAACTAAATCGGCGGCCAGTTCGGCCGGTGTCTCTTCCAGAGTTTGTTTGATAACCTCAATGATCAGTTTGATCGGGTCCGCCAACGCCTGCCGGACCTCCTCCGAGGTGATCGTCACGGTTTTTGGCAACCCGGTGACCTGGTCACGCCCTTTGACTTCCATCACCTGCTCTTCAGGCAAAGGAAAAACTGATCCTACTTTGATCTTGACGTCTTCCGCGGTCGTTTCACCTACCAGGAGGTTGTATTTGCGCCGAAAGTACTGAATGATCGCTTCATCCAGCTCGTCGCCCGCAACATCCAGGGACTTTGAGACCACCATATCGCCCAGTGAAACCACCGCGACCTCTGTGGTACCCCCTCCCATATCCACGATCATATGACCGCGCGGTTCATTAATGGGAATGTCCGCGCCAATCGCCGCCGCCATGGGCTCTTCGATCAAATACACCTCGCGCGCGCCGGCCTGCTGGGCAGACTCCCGGACCGCGCGTTTCTCCACTTCCGTGATGCCGGAGGGCACCCCGATCACAATCCGGGGATGCAGCAGGCTCCGCCGGTTGTGCACCTTTTTAATAAAGTAGCGTATCATCCGTTCGGTGACGTCGAAGTCGGCGATCACGCCGTTGCGAAGGGGACGGACCGCGATGATATTGGCGGGTGTTTTTCCCAGCATCCGCTTGGCCTCCGCGCCGATCGCCAGGACGTTGCGCGAGTCCCTTTCAATCGCCACAACGGAGGGCTCGCGCAGCACAATGCCCTGCCCTTTGACATACACCAGGGTATTGGCCGTCCCGAGGTCGATGCCCATGTCGTTGCTGAAGAGACTGAACAGGTAGTTAAACATGCATGTGGTCTAGGAAACCAACTTAAGGATACCCATTTCGGAGCCATCCGACAACCGGGGACCCTTGCGAATCAGCTGCGTATAGCCGCCCCCGCGCGCCTTATACCGGGGCACCAGCACCTCGAACAGCTTTTCCTGAACGGCTCGGGCATGCAGGTCGCGCGCCACCCGCCGCCGCGCGGACAATCCTTCGCCCTTGGCGATGGTGATCAGCTTCTCGGTAAAGCGCGCCACTTCCCGGGCCTTGGGGACCGTCGTCTCGATTTTTTCGTGATGCAGCAGCTGCGAAGCCATATTGCGCAGCAGCGCGAAACGATGCCCGGTGGGGCGTGATAATTTGCGTCCTGCGAATGTTTGCACGCGCGCGCTCCTTTAAGAAGCTTTGCCGGCCGTCTGCAGCAGGCCGCCGACGTCCATCCCGAGGGACAGATTCAGCTCGGTCAGCCGCTCCTTAATTTCATCGAGCGACTTCTTGCCGAAGTTTTTGTAGGAAATCAGCTCGTCGTCCTTGCGGCTGACCAGATCCCCGATCGTCCGGATCTTGGCCGCCTTCAAGCAGTTGGAGGCTCGAACGGACAGCTCGATAATATCGACCGGCTGGCCCAGCAATTCCCGCAAACGCTCCACGTCAGGCGTCAACGGCACGGTCCCGCCCGCCGCGGCAGGCTGCTCCGTTTGAGGCACTTCTTCCTCCTCGAACGTAATAAAGATCGAGAGGCTGTCTTTAAGGATTTTCGCGGAGAAGGCGATCGCGTCGCCCGGCGCGACCGACCCGTCCGTCCAGACATCCAGGACCAACCGGTCATAGTCGGTGACTTGCCCCACGCGTGAGTTTTCCACATCGTAGTGGACTTTGATCACCGGAGAGAACAGCGCGTCGAGCATCATGCTGTCTGCGGGATAATTCTCGCGCAGTTGGCGGTCCGCCGGAACATATCCCCGGCCCCGCACGACCCACATCTGCATGTTCAGCTCGCCGTTGGAATCGAGCGTCGCGATGGGAAGTTCGGGCGTCAGGATTTCGACGTTGGCATTGGCCTCGATGTCTTTGGCGCGCACCACTTTCTCGCCCTTCACGGAAATGCGAAGGATTTCAGGCTCAGGGGTCTGCAGTTTGAAGCGCAGCTGTTTCAAATTCAGCAGAATGCTGATGGCGTCTTCCCGGATTCCTTTCAGCGTCGAATACTCATGCACGACCTTGTCAATTTTCACGGCCGTGATCGCGCACCCTTCGAGACTGGACAGCAGGATGCGGCGCAGGGAATTGCCGATCGTGTGGCCATAGCCTTTTTCAAACGGCTCGGCGTAAAAACGACCGTAGGTATCGGTCAGGGTGTCCTGATCGCATTCCAACCTTTGGGGTAATACCAAATCGCGTAATCTCATCCTAAACGTCCTCCTTGAGGCTCGTCACCCCGGCTTTCGCCGGAATGACGGCATTACGTCTTCTTACTTTGAATAAAGCTCTACAATCAGCTGTTCATCGACTGGATACGAAATCTCTTCGCGGGTCGGCCAGCTGCGCATCTTCCCAGACGCGTGCGAGGGGTTGGTTTCCAACCACGTGGGCAACGGACCCCGTTTTTGCGTCGCTTGAATGGCCTGCTGAACGGCTCCGTTCTGCCGCATGGCTTCGGACAAGCCGATCCGGTCCCCCGGCTGAACGGCGTATGACGGGATATCTACGCGTTGATCATTCACCTGAACGTGACCGTGAAACACCATCTGGCGGGCATGGGGCTCTGAGAGGGCAAAACCCATGCGCCGCACAACGTGGTCCAACCGGGTTTCCAGGAGGCGCAGCAAATTCTCGCCGGTTAATCCGGGCATGATCTGCGCTTTGCGGAAATAATGCCGGAACTGCTGTTCGGTGAGTCCGGCGATCCGTTTGGTCTTCTGTTTTTCACGCAGGCGTTTGGCGTATTCCGAGGTCTTGGCCCGCCGGCTTCTCACGTGCATGCCCGGGGCGGATTTACGGATCCCTTTATCAAGAATGCATGCGGTATAGCATTTGTTTCCTTTAAGAAATAACTTGGCGGTCTCGCGACGGCAAAGTCTGCAAACGGGCCCGGTATATCTAGACACTGTTTATACTCTCCTTGGCTTCGGCGGCCTGCAGCCGTCGTGCGGAATCGGGGTGACGTCCCGGATTGAAAGAATGGACAGCCCTGCGGCCTGCAGGCCCCGAACGGCCGTCTCACGGCCTGATCCGGGTCCCCGGACCAGCACATGCACCTGCTTGACGCCCGCTTCCAGCGCCCGTTTACCCGCCGTATCAGCGGTCACTTGCGCGGCAAACGGCGTTCCCTTCTTGGTGCCCTTAAATCCGCAGCTGCCCGCGGTCGCCCAAACGATCACGTTGCCTTGATCGTCGGCGATCGTCACGATCGTGTTGTTAAAGGAAGACTGGACGTGCGCGTTGGCGATCGTGACGTTTTTCCAGACCTTCTTTTTACGGCCAACCGAGCGCGCGGGCGCGGCGGC
>MGUR01000064.1:19893-22900 GCA_001800075.1 Elusimicrobia bacterium RIFCSPLOWO2_01_FULL_59_12 | reverse complement strand
TGGTGGCCTCCTCCTATGACGCCGGCGGAGCCGCCGCGCCCAAATTGATCGTGGTCGCCGACCTCCATGGTCATGTGGACGTCCAGCACAAGATCATCGGGATTCTGGATTCCCTGGTCGGCAAGCTCACTTCCGGCAACCGCGGCGCTTCACAGCAGCGCGTTCCGATTTTCGTGGAAGGCGGCTGGACCGAAAATCTGGAAGAACCCCTGGCCGTCATTAAAGATTCCAAGACCCGCTCGGTTCTCTCGGAATACCTTTTATACAAGTCGGAGATCCCCGCCGCTCAGGCCTTCTCGGAACGCCGCGTAGGTTCCAGGCAGATCACGCTGACCGGGGTCGAGAATAAGGAAGAGTACGAAGCCAACCGCGCCCGTTTTGTGGAAACCTACCCGGCCCGGAAACGCCTGTTGGAAGCGCTCGCCGCGCGGGAAGAGGCGATGGCGGTCCTCAGCAAACACGTGGAGCCGGCTTCCTACAAGAAGCTCGCTTCCATGCGCAGCCGCTATGAACGGGGCGCGATTTCAGTGGCGCGATACGCCCGGTATTTGCGCAAGCAGGCGTCCCAAGCGGGCCTCAGCAGCGCGTCTGTGGAATCGCTGAAGGAGGCTGACCGGATGCCTTGGGGCGAATTGGAATTGGCGATGCAGACCGTTTACCGCCAGATCGCTGAAAAAGTATCGGAAAAGCGCCCCTTGCGCTCGTATTTGCGCGAACCCTTGGAGAACGAAGCGACCATCCGCAAAAACCTCGCTGTGACCAGCAGCCTGATGGACCTTTTAAAGCGCGTCGTGGGCAACCAGCTGACCCCTGAAGAAGTTCCCTACGCGCTGGCCAACATGCCCCGCTTGATCGGGGCGGCGGAGATGCTGTTGGGAGATGAGAAGATCGGCGTCGATATCAGCTCCACCCTCCAGCGCAGTCTGGATTTTTATCCGTTCGCGTTTCTGCGCGATGAATCCCTGCTGGAAAATTCCCTGGCCGCGCTTGAGCGCGACACGACCCGCCCGGGGACCGGCATCCTTGTCGTGGGCGGCTTTCACGCCGGGGCGATTTCAGACCAGCTCCGCGCCCGCCGTATCCCGCACATGGTCATTCACCCGCAGGTTTCCCGCGATTTGACCGCGCGCGAACAGCTCAACTACATCAAACGCATCTGCGACGAACACGTCACCCCCGCCGAAGTGAAGCAAGACATGGAAGCCGCTTGGGGCAAGAACCTGGTTTCCCATTCGGTCCGTGGTCCGGTCTCCGGCTTGGGCGTCCAGGCCCTGATCGCAAAGGTGTCCACAAGCATCCGGGGGCGGAACAACGTCCCCGAACCGGCCGGCGTGGCCGCTCAGCTCCCAGAGATCGCAGAAGTGATTAGTGGAAATGTGGCCCGCGCCACGACGCTGATGGAAGCTGGGGTTACGCTAACAGCGGAAGACATCGAATTGGCTGTTCAGGGTACGACGTTTGCAGCAGATTTTGAAGAGGGGAGGATGGGCCTTGTCGATCCCGACCCAGGTATTGATCCGTCCATAGAGGATAGCGTGAGGGACTCCATTGTTCGCAATCAGGTGCACGTTATGCTCAATCCCGGCGATGCCGTCGTCCTGAAGCGTAACGCAGCAGGCCTTTTTATGCCTGCCAAAGGAAATGAATCTTTTCGCAGATTGATCGAACCTTTGGTTGCCGCAGTGAACAGTTATGTGAAAACGGGTGACAGTAATCAGACTGCAGATGAAATCATTATTCAGCCCATAGCAGGCGAGGTCCAGACCAGGCGAAAATCTGATGGCAGAGTAGTTAGAAACGATCGTTTCTTGGCGCTCGATTTGCAAAAGGAACGGCCTGTCCTTTTGATAAACCGGCACGATTTAATACGCCTGGGACATCTCAGGGAAATCGTCAGATCGATAGATCCCGCCACCGGCGTTTCGGAAGGAGAGAGGGTTGTCTATAAGGCCTTGCTTGATACCTTGCATGAACTCATCCATCCGAACACGCGCATGGGGAGGCAGGGCAGAGTCGGGGAACGCTTCGTGATCGCGGACTCACTCACGCTGTCCATCGCCTACGCGGCTTCCTTTATTGCTGTTGAACAGGGGTCACAGTTAGGCCTTGCCGGTACCGCGTCGGACCTCCCACGATGGTTTGTTAGACGTTTCCTGGAAGGGGTCAGCGGCGATATCGGTCTTAATGCGGCGGAAGCTGGTGCCATCGCGGTCAATTACGAGATTGCTTACGCGCAAGCAAGGCACGCCATGTTTGACCTGCGAAATCTTCGACAGATAATTTACGACATCTTCCGACCGCAGGAGATTTACGAAGCAAATGTGCGGCAGCTCCGAGAACATTTCAAGAGACAAGGCGGCCCTGATGTGTCAAAGGCGCATGTGGAAGAAGCCGTGAAAGCGGCCACGCAGGGTTTTGTGGCGCGCGTGACAGGGATGCCTGATCTGCCCCGCGGACAAAATAAGCTGCATGAGATCACAACGGCCATAGGCAAAAAAGCCGCTCTATTGGCGGCCGCTTAAAGGCCAATTTTCTCCCTCTGACGCCGCGCTCGCAAAATCCTCCCTCCACACACCTGGCGGGGGGATTTTTGCTGTTACTTAGAGAGTGGTTGTTCTTGCAGGAGTTTGTGGAAGACCTTCGGGTAGTCCTGAAGCCATCGAAGATCGGCAGGGTCTTCCAAGAAAGGGCGGAGGTCTTTGGTCAGATGGGACGTGTTAATTTTTTCAATCTTCCTGGATACGGCCTGGAGGACCTCCGCCCAGGTTTTCAGCGTGCCTTTCTGTCCGCGTGCCTGGGCAAATCCAGATTGAAAGTAAGCCAGGTTGCCCGGGACGCGCTGCGTCAGGAACCAGAGGAGATCGTAAAAATCCCGCCCTCGTTCGTAAGGCCTTAATAAAACGGCGAGGACCTTTCCTGCGAACAAGGTGGGCAGATCGTACTTCAGCACGGGGAAGAACTCGCTCATCCGGGATACGAAGTGGGTTTCCCGGACGCCGTGGCGCGG
>MGUR01000064.1:4517-19858 GCA_001800075.1 Elusimicrobia bacterium RIFCSPLOWO2_01_FULL_59_12 | reverse complement strand
GCCGGCAACGCGAAACCCAGCCGCTGGGGCAGGCCGCCGACCCGCACAAAAGCCTTCTGAACGACTTTGTCTTCCGAGCACTTTCCGCCGGCTTCGAATCCGAGACGGGACAGATCTTTGAGAATGCCGGCATGCAGCGCTTTGAAAGAATAATGAACGCCTCGATTCTCCAGCGAAAAATCCAGGTCTTCGGAGTAACGTTTCAGATGATGACAGATCCGCAGGCAGGTCCCGCCTTGAAAGACCAGGGCGGCGCCCATGGGGGAATTGAAAATGGACCGCAATACGACCAGCTGCAGGTATTCGCGGCAAAAGTTCCATTTCTCCAGCTCCGAGGGAAAGGCCGCCGCTTTAAGCAGATCGATGAGTTTTTGCATAGTGTTTTAAACTCTTCCAGAGCCTGGCGACCCGGGCTCGTGGATATCGCCGCGCCAACGAATCGCCTTTTTTCCATTGGAGCGTCCCGAGATTTTGGAAGCGGGCTTCCTGCCAGAACGCCTCCGCCGCCCGCAGACGATCTCCGCGGAAGTAAAAATAATCCAGGACGGCCTTTTCCGGTTCGGCGAGCAGGGTCGCCGAGTCATAGCCGAAGAATAGCCCGGGTTGGATGTGGTGGAAGTGAAAACGGCCCCAAGGGGTTTGGAAGGAACGGGTGGGGCGGGGAGTGACCAGCGTCGTTTCGAAAGGCACATCCGGCAGGAGGCCGTGCTGGTTCAAGACGGATTCCAGGCTGATATAGGCCGGGGAGTAGAGGGTTTTGATCCTTTCGGGGAGCGGGCAGGACCGATGGGGAAACGCATACACCTCGCGGCGGATGCGCAGAAGATCCCCGCTTTTAACCCATCGGTGAAGGCTCAGACGCAGGCCGGCCGGCGATCGCGGCTGGGCGACCAGCTGCGCCTCGCGGAACGTAAACGCCGCTTTTTTCATAGCCCGTTCAAACGCGCGAAATTTCACAATTACGATAATTATCGTAAATGATAATTAACAGAATTACAAGCCTTTTCCCCCGTTCCGGAGTCCCAGCCAAAACCTGGGCCTATTGGGAAGCGATTTTTAGTCGATGGCTCCATTCTCTTTCCGGGAGGGTTTCTGTACACTTTCCCCATGTCGTGCATGAGCCGGTTTAAGCAGGTCTTAGCGGGCGTTTTGTCCAGCGCCCTTGTCTTGGCGTCCCTATCCCTTTCAAGCGTCGCCCAGGCGTATACCCAAGCCCCCAAGGCCCCGGATATTATCAGAAGCCTCGCCCTCGCGCCGACCCTCGGCGTGGTCACGGAAAGCTATAAAGCAGACACCGGCAAGTGCGTCATTTTGGTTCAGGACCTCCACCTCCATTACCCCACCCAGAAGCGCATCCTTAAAATCCTCGACCACCTATATGCCAGGAATTTAATCACCGGTCCCATCGCCATCGAGGGGCTTCAGGGTGATTACGATACGGCCCCGCTGGCTTCCTTTCCGGCGGGAGAAATAAAAGACAAGCTCGTTGACTATTTCATGCGGAAGGGCGAGCTGTCCGGGGATGAGGCGTTCGCCATCCTGCGCGGCGAGAGCCATCGCCTCCAGGGCGTGGATGACGGAAAGTTTTACGCGCTGAACCGGGGCCTGTACAAATCCACGCTCGCCAACCGCAAATCGCTTGAGGGGCGCCTGGCCCGCATTCAGAACGATCTGGCCTTCCTTAAGAAAAAGCACTACAACCGCGCCCTCCGGGCGTTAGACCGGACCGAAGCCTACGACGTCGCTTCCGCTCAACAGCTCTTGGACCAGAAACTCGCCACCGCCAAGTCCCTGGCCGGCGATAAGGACCCAAAAGGAGCCGCGCGGGTCCGGAACATCATTGAGATCGACCATTCCCTCCATTTCCTGGATAAACTTCTCCGCCAGGAAACGACGCTGGAGGAAGTGCGCTATGTCGCCCAGCGGCTCCCTCAATTTGTTCAGCTCACCCAAGCTCTCCTGAAGCTCAATACCCCATCCGACGCCCCCGCCCTTTCCGTTGACGACTTGGAAGAGACGCTCAAGTCCGCCGTCGATTTTTACGCCGTCGCCCTCATGCGGGACAAACCGCTGGCGGAGAATACGCTGGCGCTGTTGAATCGACACGGAGACGCGGGGACACGGGGACGCGGAGAAACATCTCCCCGCGTCGTCGTTCTGGTCGCCGGTGGTTTTCACACGGCCGGCGTCACGCGGGCGCTGAAAAAAGCCGGCGTGGGGTATGCCGTCATCACGCCCAACGTGAACGAGCAAATCGGCGAAGAGTATCACCGGCTGTATGAAAGGCGGATAGCGGGAGAGAAGCTCACCGCCGAGGAAGTCGCGCATGATTTTCGTGTCGGACCGGTCCGGAACGGCCAATCCCTCCCGCGAGCCGACGCGCAGACGTTGAGATATCTCAGCAGTTTGCTGAGCGGGACCAACCCGGAAGCTCCTGCCGTCATCGAAACGGCATCGCGGGGTATTCAACGTCAAAGAACAACCTGGCGCGGACTCTTCCAGAGCCGGAAAGCTGCCGGAGCGGCGATCCAAAAGGCTTTTGCCGCATCACACACCCCTCCGTTGCCGCCGCTTCGCCGGCGGCTGGCCGCGCTGGGCTGGAAATCCCTTTTGTTGGCGGTCTGGGGGGCGGGGTTGACGGGCGCCGGCATTGCTTATGGTTTGGGTTGGATTCACGACCCGTTTCAAATCGTTTCGACCGCGGCGGGCAGCTCTTTGGCTTCTCTGTTCATTTTTGGGTGGCCGCGTGGAATCCAGATAGAGCCTTACCAAACTCCCGAAGGAGGCCCGGCCGGGGGCGGCGCCTCTTCAGCTTTGGTTGAAAAGGTGGCCGCGCTGTCGCGCGCGCCGGGCGGCATTGTGGCCGGAGTGGGACTGGCCGATTCATACGGCAGGGTTTTTCAGCCTGACGGCCGCTTCTTCACGCCGGATGGCGATATGAACGCGGACCTCAAGAGGTTCATGGACAGCCTGTCGGACAAAAGCGTCCAGGAAATGATCAAAGCGGGCATTATGTACTACGACATCCGGTCGGGATATTGGCGGGAACATCCGGAATTCACGGTCGCTTTCGCCCAGGCCTTCGCCAAAAAAATGCAGGAAAAGAATGGGAAAAAAGACGGCCTGGTTATCCATATCGCCGTCGATGCCTACCGGCACCATTTTGAAACCGCGCAGGTGTTCGCGGACGCGATGCTCCGGACGGGGATTACAGACAACGGCGGCGGCATCTATTACTGGGGTGTCCGCAACGGCGGCAGTATCCGGAACTACGCGCAATTGTATCAAGCCACTCACCATGCAGGCGGCGACTGGGTTTTCTTTACCCAGAGCCACCGCACTGAAACAGATCTCGTTGGGGCGAAATTGGGAATCGACGGCGAAGTGTTTTGCGGCCCGCAGATCCGGCATGTCGGAGATGTGAACAGCGGAACTCTTTTTGACGGGATCATCGATCCTGCGAATGGCCATGCTCCGATCAAACACAAGCGCGCCGGTGGACCGGTGATTAATGTCGCCGACACCTCCAAGAACGATCTCAAGGTCGCGGCCGACATGATCCGGGCGACATCGGCCCGGGGAAGGGGGCACATTCCTGATAATCAGCTGCTGGCAGGAGCTAAGCTGTATGTCCCTGTCATGGGGCGGTCCATCGCCATGGATGTCGTCAAGTTATTGCGAGGGCTCGGCGCGGATGTCGCCGTGGACAGCGAGACAGTCGATCCGAATGTCAGCCCGAAAGAAGTCCTCGATCCAAACGAGCACAATGAGCCGCATGTGCTGGCTGTTAATCAGCGCATCGATCAATTTGCAGCACGGGGTGAGAAGCGCGTTGGCGTGTTTGTCGATCCAGATGGCGACCGCGGCGGACTTTCATCCAAGATGGGTGACGCGCCGGCGGTGACCATGCCAGGTTCCGAAGTCGTTCAGCTGGTGATTGAGGATCTCGCGTCCAGCGGCAAACCGGTAACGGCGATCAGCGACATGAGAACGGGTCTTGGCGCCAAGGATCTTGAAAAGGCTTTGCGGGCCGATGGGAGGCGGGTCACGGTGGTTCCCTTCGAAGCGGGGTATTCCTTCTTCATGAAAGGCATGTCTGAGCTGCCGGCCGATGTGGCCATTGAGAACACACTGCACTTTTTTACCAATCCCATGACAAACACCACTTGGGGCGCCCCGAGGACCTTAACCCGGCCCGATGGCAAGGGTTTCCAGGGAGGTGACGATGCGGGTCTCTCCAGCGCGTACGTGATTGGAGCGATGGTGCACCAATGGGAAGGCCAAAGCCCTATCGAACAGCTGAAATGGATCCAGGAACGCTATCAGTTGGCTCCGACTGTAACCGGGGAAAAGAAACCGGCCCTGAAGCGCGAGGACGATTTGGAGAAATACCATATCGCAGACCGTATGAAGCGGCTCGCGAAGGCCTGGTTCGGCGGCCGTTCCCAGTTCCAGATCAATTTTAACGATCCAAAAGTTGAAGTGGTCAGCGGGGTTCATCTTGTCAACAATCTGACAGGCGCCATGATGCTGGCGCGTTACTCCAATTCGGGCCCTGGGTTTACGATTTCTGGCGAGGCCTATAAGGGGAAGCCGGGTCATGAAAAGGATGAACTGAACGAAATGCTCGGTTTGGGGTATCTGCTGATGGACGTGGCTGTCCAGCAGCTGCGCAGCGAGGGCCACCGGTTCACGTTTGACTGGAAGGACGCGGCAGACCTGCGAGGATCCTTCGATCCCGCAAAATACGGGATATCCATTCAGCGGCCCGGCCCGCCTCTTGATCAGCCCTCCACGCAAACCGGAACCCTCGGCCATTTAAGATTAGCGTGGCGCGTTGGAAGGCAGCCCGTGGGTCGTGCGGATCAGGATCCCGGCCAGGAATCAGCGGAACCTGGAAACCGCGGCGCGGCGGGCCTTCGCCTTGAAGTTGAAAATATCATGTCTTCCACGATTGGGCCAGAGCATGGCCTAACGGACGAAGAATGGCATTCTGTCGACGACAAGTTAGTTGCCGCACACTCTAAATATGCCGAGCAAGCAGAAGACGATGAGACACTCGTTCGAACGGAAACAGCTTGGAGAAAAAGTCATGTGCAGGTAGACCATATCCAGCAGGTTAAAGAGGTTGCGGCGGACGTTCAGCGTGACTACGAAGCCGGCGACGTAGAGGATGTAGTGATCGTTGGGATTGGTGGGTCCTATTTAGGAGCTCGAGCCTGGCACGAGGCTTTGAATGGCGGTAAATTTTATAACGGTTCGCGCAGGCGCAAAACTCCTAGGATCCACTTTGTCGGCAATAATTCCTCACCCGATGAAATGAACGGCCTCTTTGACAATATCAATCTGAAGAAAACTCGCATCATAGTGACTTCTAAATCAGGAGGAACCCCTGAACCTTTAGCGACTTATCTAATACTCCGCGACCGACTGATCAAAGAATTGGGAGTGGAAAATTACGGGCAGAGCATCATCGCGGTTACAGGTCTCAGTGATTCAAGTGCCTTATTCACCGAGAATAAAGAGTTGCAGGCTAAAGGATATACCCCGTTCCGCGCGCTGCTCCCTGTCCCTAACGGGGTAGGTGGGCGGTATTCCGTATTCTCGCCGGTCGGCTTGATTTATGCGGCGGTGGCCGGCCTGGATGTTGACAAGTTGATTGCGGGGTTTGCCAAAGGGGTCAAACGAGCGAATCGGAGCCCGCTGGATCCAGATAACATAGCGTATCAACTGGCTCGGGCGATCTATGTCTACGATGTGGTTAAGGGTAAGTACATTGTGGACTTCATGCCATATGACGAAACGATGGGCCCGGTTGGCGATTGGGAAATGCAAGGCCATAACGAGAGTCTTGGAAAGAAGCGACCGGACGGGACGCGTGTTCGCACGGTACTCCGCGCCCTGGTTGGGTCCCGAGATAACCATTCGACCATGCAGCAAAAGAAGGATGGCGAAAAAACAGCCCTTACGATTTTCACCCGTGTAAATGAATTCAAGGACGATCTGGTTATCCCAGCGGGCGATGCTGGAAAAATGAATTATCTGGATGGAATGAAACTGGGAGGCCACTTGTTGAAAGCATCTCAGATGGGGACTGCCCAAGATCTCACGAGAGATGATATTCCCAGTGTTACGTTAGTTCTTCCCGAGAAAAATGAGGAGGACTTAGGTGAATACATGTTTACCTTGATGATGAGCTGGGCTATTCTCGGGGAGCTCTACGGGATTAACGCTTTTGATCAACCGGGAGTGGAAGGCTCTAAAATCGAAACACGCAACATCCTTCTGGAATGGGGAAAACGCGCCGTCGGCGCCATCAAGCCCATCGCCATGGTTGTAATCGCTCTAGGTATGGCAACCGCCGCTATGGCCAATCCTGTGCATGGGCCAGCCTTAAAAGAGGCTTCTTTGACGCTTCCTTCCTGGTTCCATATCCTGCCCCAGGTTGGCCTGACGCTCGCCGCGGCCGCGCTGGGCTATGCACTGGCGGTTTTGCATCTTGTATTGAGTGAATTCAAGGCCATCAAACGCAAGGCCCTCGCCGCCGAGCGGCTGGAACGAGATCTCGATCATGCCAAGATCCCCGACATGGCCCCTGTTGAAAGCGTGCCCGGTCTTCCGTCCATGACCCTCCTCAAGGCGCTTACGGATATTTTCCGCAACAAGCAGGACCGCCGGCTGGCCGCCCAACTGCTTTTGGAGAAACAACGGCAGATCTGGGCCGCCGCGTAACTTTCCCGCCTCCCCGCCGCTGAATTAATCTCCGTATTAAAAGCTAAAATGGGCCCATGCGCTTGCTCCCCAAAAACCTGGTCATCCACCAGTGGGTCGTGGAGGCCAACAAGCTGAAATTGAGCCCGATCAGCGTGTCGACGGACGGCCACCGGATGCATCTGGCCATGCCGGCTGCGGTTCAGGCCTATAACCGCATGGCGGCCGACGCCAAAAAACAAAATATTCAGCTGAAAATCATCTGGGCGTTTCGGTCGGCTTCCACCCAGGCGCAGCAATTTGAAGAAGCCCGGCGCAAACACGGCAAGCGGGGAGCGATCCGATGGCTGGCGCCGCCCGGGTATTCGGAACATCACACGGGTTGGGCGATCGACGTCGGCGATGAAACCGATCCCCAGGCCGACGACAACCCCCTGTTCGAGCGCACCCCCGCCTTCCGCTGGCTGAAGACCAACGCGCGCCGGCACGGTTTTGAGCTTTCTTTCCCGCCGAAAAACTGGCAGGGGATCGGCTATGAACCCTGGCATTGGCGCTTTGTGGGAACACCCGAAGCCCGCGAGACGTTTTACCCGAAAAAGTTTTCCGCCTTGGGCGTCTGGGGAGTGAGCTGGACGGAAGCCGTGCGCCGCTGGATCTTCGGCTGAGGCGGTTTCGCGGCCTGCCTGCGGCATGAGCGGAGAAACCATCCCTGTCGGATCCCGCCAGCGTGGAGCCTGCCGGAAGATACTCGGACGTTACTTACAAAGACAAGTCAATCCTTTAACGGCGTGATAACGTGATAACGTGGTAACGTGTTAACGTATCACGATATCACGTTACCACGATATCGCGGTGTTGCTGTTAGACGCCGATGATGTGGTATCCCGCGTCGACGTAGAGGATTTCTCCCGTGACGCCGCGGGCGAGATGGCTGCAGAGGTAAAGGGCGGTATCGGCGACTTCGTCGGCATCGATGTTTCTTTGGAGGGGTGCTTTGCCGGCGGTGTGGGACAGCAGGTTGTGAAAGTTGGAGATCCCCCGGGCGGCCAGGGTGTTGATCGGGCCGGCGGAGATGCAATTGACGCGGATGCGCCGGGACCCGAGTTCCGCGGCGAGGTAGCGAACGGACGTTTCCAGCGCCGCTTTGGCGACCCCCATGACGTTGTAATTGGGAACCACCCGGAAGCCCCCCAGAAACGATAGGGTCACAATGCATCCATCCCGGCCTTGCATCAGCGGCGCCGCCCCGCGGGCCAAAGCGGTCAATGAATAGGCGCTGACGTCCAACGCCTCCTGGAACCCCTCCCGCGTCGTTTTCAAAAAGGACCCTTCCAGCTCTTCCTTTCGCGCGTAAGCGATCGCGTGGATGAGGCCGTCCAGCGCCCCGAACTCATGCTTGATCTTGTTGAATACGCTCTCGATCTGGTCATCCTTGGTCACGTCGCAGGGCAGGACGAGCGGGTGGTGGGGAAGGGCGGCCGCCAACGAGCGAACTTTCTCTTCCGTCCGTTCATCGATATAGGTCAGGGCGATCCGCGCGCCGGCGGCGGCAAGCGACTGGGTGATCGCCCAGGCGATGCTCCACTTGTTGGCCACCCCGAAGACAGCGATCTTTTTATCTTTTAAGAGCGTGGTCGGCACGGTCATTTCATGTAGTTGATATAAAGGCGCACGCCCAGAAGGCCGTCAATATCCAGCCCGAGCCCGGAAGTCAGCTTGACGACCGGGGCCAGTTCCGCGAAGAATTCGATCGGATCATGAGGAAGGAGGAACGACGCCCCGAGGGGGAAGCGCGCCCCGAATTGGGAATCGTCGCCCAGGAGCACCCGCCCGCCTAGCCCCAGGTAGAAAGGCAAACGGCCGCTGGACAAGTGAAAGCTGGAAAAGGAGTGCCACAGGTAATCGGCATGCATGTCGAAATTGCTGTTCCAGTGGTAGCCGGCCGCGCCGTCCACCGCGAGGGAGGAAGAAAGCCAGTATTTGGCGGTGACGCCGATAGGTTGGCCGAGCGCGATGCCCACCCCTAGGTCCTCGGCGGCCCCCACTTGGCTCGACACTGCCCGAGCGGGGCGCGCCCAGAACCCGATGACGCTCAAAATTAATCCAAAAATAAGATAGTTTTTAATCATTTACTGAGCGGCATTGTAGAAAATGGGGGGTTGCCGGCACAACAATGACAGGGGGGGGACGTAATGAACTTACCGAACTTTCCTATAAATGAGCTAGAGAAGTTCGGTAAGTTCATTACGTCCCCCACGCCCCTAGATACGGTAGGACAGGCCGATGGATAAGGAATACTGGTGTTGATTGATTTCCGGTGAGATCCCCGCCTCCCGGCCCAGAAAGCTCACGGTGTCGTAGGCGAGGTTTTGGCAGCCGAACCGTCCCTCCAGAAAGAGATGCCGCGATAACGGGTGGATGGCGCCCGCGCCCAGCTGCCAGCCCGCGCCCTTGAAGGAGTCCCCGCTTCCTTTCGGGGTCAGGCGGCTCCAGGCGTACCCCGCTAATAGGTAGGGTTCAGTTTTCCACTTCTCATTAAAAAAAGGGTAAATCTTGCCTCCGATGCTCATCGTAGTTTGCCCAAACGTCTGATATCCCCTTGCGGGTCCCCCCGGGGAAGTGCTCGCGGAGATCGAAAAATCTCCGCCGCTGGCGCTTACGCCAGGCACCCACTGAAACCCTCCGCCCAGTTCGATCACCGGGTGGGGTCGAAAACTGCCCTCTAATTCCAGGCCGCCCGCCGGTTTAAGCGACAGCTCACCGGAGGAGTACGCGTTCCCGGAAAGACGCAGGCCGATCGCGCCTCCGCGCCGGCGTTCCGCGGGAGGGTTTTGCCTGTACTCATCATAGACGATGGTCTTGATGTCTTCCGTCTGGATCAGGGTGGAGTTCGGATCAAACGGCGGGTTCCCGATGAGCACGGCCTTGTCCCCGTCAATCATGATCTTTCCGGTGTAGACCTTGCCGTCCTTGGTGATGACCTTATCGGCCAGAGCGGACGGAATTGCAAATGGCAAGAGGCATAAGGCAAAGAAAAGCCTCACCCCCCGCCGCTCACGTGGCGGGACCCTCTCCCGGTGGGAGAGGGTATATCTCTTTTTTGCTCCCCCTCTCCCACCGGGAGAGGGGGTTGGGGGGTGAGGCTTCATTGGAAATGTCTCAAATTAAGCAGCACCAACGCGCCCAGGAGCCACCGGTAAATCACAAACGGCGTGTAGCGCCGGGTCTGCACGTACCGCAGGAGAAACCAGATGGCCAAAAAACCGGATAGGGCGGCGCCGGTAAAACCCACGAAAAGGGCCAATTTATCAGGGCTCCCCAATATCTCCTTGAATTTGAGGACTCCGGCTCCGGCGATGATGGGGATGGACATCAGGAAGGAAAATCGCGCCGCGCTGTAGCGTCCTATCCCCAGGAATAAGGCTGCCGTGATGGTGATACCCGAGCGGGATACCCCGGGCACCAGCGCGAAGGCCTGTGCGACCCCTAAGGCGGCCGCTGCGCCCCAAGTGATCTCGGTCAGCGACTTGGTTCCACGGTTGGTGTAGTCCGCCAGAGCCAGCAAGACACCTAATCCGATCAGGGTCCACCCGATCAGGTGGGGTGAACGGAATACGGACTCAACCTTCTGTTCCAGCGCCAGCCCGGCGAGGGCGCCGGGCAGGGTGGCGAGCAATATCTGTCCTGCCAGCCGCCGCTCCCGAGCCAGTCCCGGGTCTGAGGGGTTCAGAAATGACCTAATAAACACCGCCAGATCCTTCCAGAAGTAGATGATCACCCCCGCCAAGGTCCCCAGATGCAGTGCGACATCAAAAGCCAGCCCCTGGTCCGGCCAGCGCATGAACCGGGGCAGGAGGATAAGGTGGGCGGAACTGGATATCGGAAGGAATTCCCCAAGTCCCTGGACGATCCCTAAAAACAGGCTCTGGAAAAGGGTCACGGCGGCGAGTTTAGCATATATCGCAAATGTGACAACCTTCGGAAAACTCAAAATTAGAAGGGTTAACCTGAGCCATCCATATCGCTTCTAAAAATAGAGGTGAATATTAGTTAATCAACTGCGATGAAGGGGGGTGAAACAGGCTTTAACGGGGGGAAGAATCCGTGGCGGGAATCAGGCCTTTCGTTAAACTCAGGGCATGATAGGGAGGACGACAATGAAAAATGCACTGAGCCTTGCGATTCTCGCCAGCCTGTTTTGCGGTACTTCAGCCTCTGCGGAGTCCACGGTCCTGGCTCCCGAAGAGGGTACGGTGCAGGTCACCGTTTTGGATGTCAACGGGGGGGTCGTCGCGGAAGCCCCCGTGTATATCTATGGGGAAAAAAGAAGCCAATTTGTGGGAGGCGCGGATATCCCGGGCACAACGACCTTCTCCATGAAGGAAGGGACCTACCGCATCTCCTCCGCCCTGATCCGGAGGGCCGCGGATGACGTGCTCGACCGCTTTGCCAGCAACGAGGCGCATGTCAACGTGGTGGCGGGCGACCATGTTTCAGTGATTTTGACGTTGAAGTCCCTGGAGAACCCCGAACAGCGGGCGTTAAGCTATGCGACCCTGCATGTCGCGGAGCTTCCGGGCAACCTGTTCTACAACAACTAAGCTCTCGACCCACCGCTTCGAATAAAGGGCCGCCGGATCCGACACACTGCTGCCGGACTCGCCAGACGTGTGGCGAGCGTCGGGCGGCCCTTTTTATATAATCCCCGAACCATGACCGCCAAAAACGCCGCGCGCGCGTCCCTCCTGGGAAAATTCAGGCAGCAATTCTTCGCCGGACTCGTCATTTTTGTGCCCCTCAGCCTGTCGATTTATTTTTTCCATCTTTTTTTCCTGTTGATCAGCCAGACGCTGTTTCCCTTGTTGAACACGCAGCGCTGGTTTACGATACCGCAGAGCGCCGTCCGGCCGCTGAGCTTCATCCTGACGCTCCTGATGATCTGGAGCGTGGGCGTTGTCGCCTCCAATTTCATCGGGAAACGCTTCGTGTCCTGGATGGAGTGGATCATTCGACGGATTCCGTTCTTCCGAGGCTTTTACGAGGCGATCCAAAAAGTCACGGAGGCCTTTTTCGGTTCGAAGCCTCTCTATCGATCGGTCGTTTTAGTAGAATATCCGCGCCGGGGGGTTTACACGTTCGGGTTTGTGACCAGCCAGATGTCGGGGAAGGTGTTCCACTCGGCGGAGACGTATCTCTGCGTCTTTATCCCGACCGTTCCCAACCCGACATCCGGCGTTCTGCTCTACGCGCCTCAGTCGGAGACGATCGCGATCGATTTGACGATGGAAGAAGCGGTCAAGATTCTAATTTCCCATGGCGTCGTGCCGATCGAAGACCGCATGGCGCGGCCGAAGGATAAGGAGTGAAGGATTATGTTTAGCCCCATGGCCCTGCAGCAGATGTGGTCCCAGGCGTGGCCGATTCTTTCCGTTCTCCTGGCCTGTTCGGTGCTGTCCGGGGCGATCATTTTGGAAAGATGGGTCAGCCTTCGCCGCGCGGCATTCGATCGCGAGAGCCTTTTGAACAAGTTGGAGAAGCTGCTCTCGGAAAACCGGCTTGACCAGGCCATCACCCTCTGCGAATCCATGCGCAAGCCTGTGGGAAAAGTTATCGCTCCGCTGCTTGAATTGTCCCGGCGGCACCGTTCCGCCGACCGCGAACGCCTGGAGCGCTGGGCCGCCCGCCTTCTCCAGGTTGAGATCTCCCAATTGGGGCGCTACCTCACCGTCCTGGGAACGATCGGGAGCGTCACCCCGTTTGTGGGGCTCTTCGGGACCGTGGTGGGCATCATTCACGCCTTCCGCTCGATCGCGGAAAATGCCGGCGGCGGGCCGGGCGTGGTGGCCAACGGCATCGCGGAGGCCTTGGTGGCGACCGCCCTGGGGCTCTTTGTCGCTATCCCGGCTGTGGTGGGCTACAATCTTTACCTGCGCAAGATCGAGCGCATCTCGGAGGATATGCAGCTGTCCGTTGACGAAGTGACGGACTGGCTGATTCCCCGTTAATCCGGAGACCCAAACCTCATGGCGATTCTCCTGCGAAAGGCCCACCGTAGCGCGCCCATCGTTGACATCAACATGGTCCCCTTCATCGACGTGGTGCTGGTCCTGCTGGTCATTTTCATGGTCATGACGCCGTTCCTGGTCCAGCAGCAGGTGCGCGTCAACCTGCCCCAGTCGGTGACCAGCAACCAGGTTCCCGACCGGCCGATTGTGATCGGTATTCAAAAAAACGGGGAGATGACGATGAATGGGACGGCCGTGGCGGCCGGCAACCTGGAGAGCGGCTTGAAAGCCCTTTTGGGAAAGAATAAGGACCGTCCGGTGATGATCCAGGCCGACAAGGACCTGGCTCTTCAGCGGGTTGTCACGGTGATGGATGTCGCCAAACGCCTTCAAGTTTCCAAGCTGGGCATTTCTGTAGAGTCGCCGAAGTAGCCTTGAGGTATGCGGTCTTATCTGTTCCTATCGAGCGGCGGTCACCTGCTGCTGCTGGCCGCCTGGATCGCCTCCGGCGCTTTGCTGTCCAAGCCGCGGATGAGTTATTATGCGATCGACTTGCTGAGCTCTTTGCCCGCCGGGAAAGGAGCCGGGGCGATGGGCGGGGCGGATGTGGAAGCCCCCAGGAAACCTCCGGATCCCATCCCCCTTGAAGAAAGAAAAATCCCCGCCAGTGAAGTGATCCGGATCAAAGGAAAACCCAAAAAGATTCAGGCCGCTCCCGTCCCTGAGAAGAAGCGAGGACTAAACCTGAAAGCGGCCCTGGCGGTCCTGGACGGCCAGAGAACCGGGGCGCCCCGCGGCGGGGGGGGGTCGGGCGGCGCGGGCATCGTGGCGGACGCCGGCCCGGCGTTTCCGTACCCCTGGTATCTGAAGACCCTCGCTGATCGTCTCAACGACAAGTGGCGGCCTCCGCGCGACTTCCAATCGGACACGGTCTGTCAGGTCGCTTTTGTGATCCATCGGGACGGCGGGGTGACGGACACGCTCATTGAGAAACCTTCCGGGGACTCGCTTTTTGACCAGCTGGCTCAGCGCGCGGTGCTGTATTCCAACCCGCTGCCGCCCTTGCCGGCGGGTTTTCCGGAGGAGACCCTGAGGGTGCACATGAAGTTTGTAGGGAAACCCCTATAAGGAGATAAAAATGGGACATATTGGATTGGCGGAGCTGGCTGTACTGTTGGTTGTGATCCTGATTCTGTTCGGCCCCGGCAAGCTGCCGGAGGTGGGAAAAGCAATGGGGAAAGCGGTCGGTGAATTCCGCCGCGGCCTCCGCGATGGCGCCGACGATAAGAGCGCGTCGAAAAGCGATTCTTCAAAACCCGCTTAAAATTGAATATGCAGGTCCTCAGCAGTCTCTTCATGGCCGTCTACCTGCTGTTGCTTTTTGTCCTGGCGCTCTACGGACTTCATAGAGGCTGGATTCTTTATCTGTATTTCCGGTATTACAAATGGGCCGCGCCTCAGGCCGCGCCGGAGATGTCAGGAGTCTGGCCGACCGTCACCGTTCAGCTGCCCGTTTATAATGAGCGCTATGTCGTGGAAAGGCTGATCGACAGCGTCTGCCGGTTGGATTACCCGCGCGGGCAATTCGACATTCAGGTTCTGGATGATTCCACAGACGACACCTCCGACAAGATCGCCGCGAAGGTCCGGGCGCTCCAGGCGCAGGGCGTGGCCATTTCACACCTTCGCCGCGCCCGGCGCGAGGGGTTTAAAGCCGGGGCGCTGCAGGCAGGCCTGGATCAGGCCCGCGGCGAGTTCCTGGCGATTTTCGATGCGGACTTCCTGCCGCCTCGGGACTTCCTGCGAAAGACCCTCCCCCATTTTCAAGAGGCGCGGATCGGCATGGTGCAGACCCGCTGGGGTCATCTCAACGAAGGTCATTCTCTTTTGACCTGGGCGCAGTCTCTTTTTCTGGACGGGCACTTCCTGCTCGAGCATACCGCCCGCAACCGGTCGGGCGCTTTTTTTAACTTTAACGGGACCGCCGGGGTGTGGCGGCGCAGCGCCATCCTTTCTTCCGGGGGCTGGCAGCACGATACCCTGACCGAAGACCTGGATTTGTCCTACCGCGCGCAGATGCGGGGCTGGCGGTTTGTCTTTCTGCCGGAGGTGGTCTGCCCCGCCGAACTGCCGGTCGATATCAACGCGTTCAAAACCCAGCAGCATCGCTGGACGCTGGGGGCGATCCAAACGGCCAAAAAGATGCTGCCTTCGATTTGGCGCGGCGCGCTGCCGCTCAAAGTCAAGGTGGAAGCGACCTTTCACCTGACGGCCTGCCTCGGTTATGTGCTGATGGTGGCGATGTCGCTGGTCGTCCCGTTAAATCTTTATTTTCGCGCCCAGGTGCACTGGCCTTGGGTGGCCGGCGTCGAACGGTGGGTGCTGATCGGCTCCTGCGCGTCGGTCGTCCTCTTTTATGCCGTATGTCAAAGGGAACTGCATCCGGACTGGAGGATTCGCATACGAAACTTGCCGCTGATGATCTCCGTCGGGGTGGGGATGTGCGTTTCGAACGCCAAAGCCGTTCTTCAGGGCCTCATCGGACATCCCGTGGAATTTCACCGGACGCCCAAATATTCGGTGGCCGCGCGCGACGGCAGTTGGAAGAAGAAACTCTACCGCGGC
>MGUR01000064.1:0-4437 GCA_001800075.1 Elusimicrobia bacterium RIFCSPLOWO2_01_FULL_59_12 | reverse complement strand
TCATCCTGCTGTTCGGCTTCGGGTACGCTTACGTGGCGCTGCTCACGGCGATGCACGGCACATCCTGGGGGCGGGTCGCTCTCCTGCCCGCGTTTAAGCGAAAAAATTAACACACCGTCATGCCGGCATGTCATTAGCCGGCATCCAGTCCTGGACCCCCGCTTTCGCGGGGGTGACGAAAAAGGATTACTCTTTGTAGGTGGCGTTGGAGTGCGGGGTTTCCCAGAGGGTCACGGCCGTCACCGGCAGCCCTTTTTTCTGGGCCACGCGGTAGATCATCTGGGCGATGTTTTCTGCGGTCGGGTTTTTTTTGAGCAGATAAAGCGGCTCGCCCGCCTTTTCCAGGGCGCCGCGGAGCGGGTCTCGCTCGTGCAGGATCATGCGGTGATCGAGCGTGGCGTCAATCCAGGCCTGCAGGATCTGCTTGATCTCATTGAAGTCACGGACCATGCCGAGCGCGTCGAGCTTTGAGGCGCCGATCTGGACTTCCACCTTCCCATTGTGCCCGTGAAAGTTCCGGCATTTGCCGGCGTATTTCAGCAGACGGTGGCCGTAGCAGAAGTGGATTTCCTTGGTGACCTGAAACATGCGGCGATTATACAACAAGCCCTCACCCCCACCCTCTCCCGTCCTTCGGACGGGAGAGGGTGCTTGCGCAGCGGGAGCCCCCTCTCCCGCTGGAAGTGGGAGAGGGCTCGGGTGAGGGCACAGAACGTCGTCGCCGTACTCGCCTCCGGCGGTCTGGACAGTTGCGCGCTGATGGGTGACCTGGCTCGCAAACGCACGGTCGTCCCGCTCTACATCCGCCAGGGCCTGGCCTGGGAAAAGGCCGAGCTTTACTGGCTGAAGAAATTTCTCAAGGCGCTGAAGAACCCCAAGGTCCGGCCGCTCCAAATCTTCAACCTTCCGATGGGCGACCTCTATCCCAAAGGTCATTGGAGCTTGCCCGCCGAAGCCGCGCGGCAGCGCGTTGCGCGAAGGCGGGTGCCGGGGTGTCGGTCGGACGATCGGGCCGTTTATCTGGCCGGGAGGAATCTGGCCCTGGGGGTGAAAGCGGCCGTCTTCTGCGTCCTGAATAAAATTCCCGCGATCGCGCTGGGGTCCCTGGGACGCAATCCTTTTCCGGACGCCTCCAGGCGATTTTTCCGGCGGTGGGCCGGGACGCTGAGCATGGGGCTCCATGCCCGGCTGGCCATCAAGACGCCGTACCGGGCTCTCTCCAAATCGCAGGTGATAAAGAGGGGGGAAGGCTTCCCGCTGGCATTGAGTTTTTCCTGCCTGGCTCCCGTGGGGAAGAAGCACTGCGGGCGGTGCAATAAATGCGCCGAGCGGCGGAAAGCCTTTTTAAAAGCAGGTGTCGAAGACGCAACCTCTTACTCCCTCGCCCGCGCGAAGCGTGGGAGAGGGGATTAGGTATGAATAATTCAGTGGCTGTGCCCTCATGGCTTCCTCTCCTGAAAGTCCCCTCGCCCGCGCGAAGCGTGGGAGAGGGTGGGGGTGAGGGCGGAATGATATTAGGTATGAATAATTCAGTGGCTGTGCCCTCACCCTGGCCCTCTCCCATCCTGCGGACGGGAGAGGGGATTAGATGAAAACGACCGTCATTTTTTTTGATGCCGGCGGGACGCTGTTCCGTCCCTACCCCTCCGTGGGGGACGTGTACGCGCGGGTGGCCGCCCGGCACGGCGTTCAGGTGGAGGCCGTTAAAGTCGAGAAAGCCTTTCACGACCACTGGCACCGGCGCAACGGGATGACGACGCTCGCCGGGCTGAGCAGCGAGAAAATCGAGAAGGAATGGTGGTGCGGCCTGGTCCGGGACGTTTTCGGCAACCTGGCCGAGTTCGACGACTTCGACCGCTTTTTTCAGGAGCTCTACGAGCTGTTCGCCAGGGCCGAATGCTGGCGGTTGTTCGACGACACGGTCCCGGCGCTGGAAGCCTTGAAGCAAAGGGGGATCCGGATGGGCATCATCTCCAACTGGGACCACCGGCTTTTTTCCATCGTGGAGCAGCTGGGACTGTCCCATTTCTTTGAACAGGTCACCGCCAGCTCCGCCGTCGGCGTCGCCAAGCCGGGCCGGCGGATATTTGAGGCGGCCTTGGAGTCGATGGGGGCCGAAGCGGCCCACAGCCTGCATGTAGGGGACAGCCTGGAAGATGATTACCACGGCGCGTCGCGGGCGGGGATCAGGCCGGTGTTTTTGGATAGGCACAGAAAATACGCTCTGCCCTCATCCCAACCTTCTCCCATCCTGCGGACGGGAGAAGGAGCTAAGTCCCCTCGCCCGCCTGCAAGGCGGGAGCGGGTTAGGGTGAGGGCACGGGGCGCCCTTACCAAGAATCCCACGATTCACTATAATGATCTCGTTGTCATTCACACGCTGGCGGATCTCTCCAACCTTTTGAATGCTTAAAACACCAACCCAATTGTCCCCTGAGCCCGTTGTTCTTTTAGAGAACGCTTTCCAACGTCCCTACGACAACGCCGTCGCCACGGCGCGAACGTGCTATTCGTCCAGGGTGATCAGCGCCGACGACGTCTCCAAAGACGAGCCCACCCGCGTCCGCCGCGACGCCATCGCCCGGTCCACCTACAAAGCCGGCCACCACACCACCATCCAGCACGCCACCTTCCAGTTCGTCCTGGACAAGGTTTCCCGGCAGTTCATCTGGTCTTTCCTGCACAGCCACCCGTTCTACAACTCCGAGCAGGTCAGCCAGCGCTACGTGGAGATGAAGCCTGGGAATTTCACGACCCCGGCCCTTAATGAGGAGAACGTCCCGGAATACACCCTGGCCATCCAGGAACTGATGGACGCCTACCACAAGCTGAGCGCCCTTCTGGAACCCGCCGTCACCCTGGAATACAAGCGCCTGTTCCCGGCCCGCGTCCGGGAGGAGAAGCGCTGGCAGAGCGCGATCAAGAAGCGCTGCCAGGAGGTCGCCCGCTACGTCCTGCCGGTGGCGACCCACGCCCATCTCTACCACACCATCAGCGGCCTGACCTTGCACCGTTACCACCGTCTCAGCCGGCAGTTCGATGTCCCCGATGAGCAGCGGCTCGTGATCGAGAAGATGGTCGCGGCCGTCAACCGGTTTGACCCCGATTTCTTCAAGTTCATCGAGGACCCCCTGCCCCTGGAAGAGACCCTGGAATACCGGGTGTTGCAGGGGTTTGACGAGGGCCAGCGCTGCCGCTGGCCCAAGGCCTTCATCAAAGAATTCGACCGGGAGATGGGGGGGTATTCTTCAAAACTGATCGACTATAAAGTGAACGCCGAACGGGTCCTGGCCCAGAGCGTGCGAAGCGTGCTGGGGGTGCCCGAATCCGGGATGGTGGATGACGAGGCGATCGGCTGGGTCCTGAGCCCGGCCAAAAACCCCTATCTTTCCGAGTCCCTGAACCTGACCACCCTCGGCAAACTGACCCGGGCCCTGGTCCACCCTCACTTTACCTTTAAGAAGAAGATCTCGCACACCGCCGACTCCCAGGACCAGCGCCATCGCATGACCCCGGCTTCACGGCCTGTCATGGTGCGTCAGGTCCAATGGGACCAGCCGGACTATATTGTCCCGAGGCTCGTCGAGGAGACCCCTGCCGCTTTGGAGTTCTACAAAAGCACCCTGGACAGGCTCTGGGGACATATGTCAGCTCTGGTAAGCAGGGGGGAAAATGAGGCCCATGTCAGCTACCTCCTACCCAACGCGTTCCCGATCCGGTTTGAGGAGTCCGGGGACCTCCTGAACTTCCACCATAAATGGACCCACCGCCTCTGCTACACGGCCCAGGAGGAGATCTGGAAAACCTCCCAGGAGGAGGTCCTTCAGCTTCGGACGACCTTCCCGCGACTCGCCAAGTACCTCGGCGCGCCCTGCTGGATGCGCAAAGAGGCCAACGTGAAGCCCTTCTGTCCCGAAGGAGACCACTACTGCGGTGTAACCGTCTGGAGACTGCCTGTCTCTGAGTACTCGCGGCTCCTATAGAATCTAGCGACAAACAGTAGATAATTAGGCTTGTCAGGCCTGTAAAATTCGGCCATAACATTCGGCGCCAATAACGTTGTGTAGTGGTTATTTTTTAATTATCAATACACGCTTATTTTTAAGCTCAATTATTGATGTCATGTATCGATCTGTTAATGGGTGTTAATAATTTTATTGACATATGGGCCTTCCGGCGTTATCTAAGACCTGTACCGCTGCCATGTTTAAATTAACACTGAATTTACGAAAAAGTCATTTGGACGTAACACTGCCAGGGTACACTGGTGCCATGAAGGAAATGGAAATGCATCGTATGAGGGGCGCGATCGTCGGTCTTGTTTTGTCGGCGCAGGCTCTCGGATCCGTGTGGGCGTCGTCGGGCGCGGGAACGACCGGCGCGGACGTCCTTAAGATCGGCGTGGGCGCCCGGGCCATTGCGATGGGCGAAGCGTAT
>MGUR01000063.1:14209-16279 GCA_001800075.1 Elusimicrobia bacterium RIFCSPLOWO2_01_FULL_59_12 | reverse complement strand
CTGTGAATTTTATGGCGACGCTCGTAAGTGTACGCGAAACGGCCGGAATATTGAATGGAGCCATCGGCTAAAAATCGCTTCCCGATAGGCCCAGTTTTCCGCTGGGCCCCCTTGGGGCTCGAGTGGGAGAACTAGTTTAGGGTTTGGGTAGGAGCGGCAGGATGGCTTCGCGGAGGCGACGCGCAGTGCGCAGGGCGAAGTCAGCATCTTCTCGCGTTTCAGGAATGTCGACGCCAGGGTAACGGGAGCTAACAGCAAAGGGCGTCAAATGGGCGAGGTCCTCCATCATGTGATCTAAACGCGCTTCCGGGGGCATCGAGTGGGCCAATTTTGC
Organism: Elusimicrobia bacterium RIFCSPLOWO2_01_FULL_59_12; assembly: GCA_001800075.1. Lineage (GTDB taxonomy): Bacteria > Elusimicrobiota > Elusimicrobia > 2-01-FULL-59-12 > 2-01-FULL-59-12 > 2-01-FULL-59-12. The sequence goes on along the minus strand of MGUR01000063.1, from coordinate 15,945 downwards.
CAGGTCATGCGTGTTGGGGACGGCAAGTTTTCGAGAGCAGAGGAAGGCCTTCAGGTACTTCTCAGCCGCTTGCTGAGCATGGAAACACGCGATTTCATACGCGGGATCCTCGTGTTCCGATAAGGACCGCTGCGCTTCACGGAGATCATGCTCGCCTAATCGAACCCATTGGAGCGCAATCTCCTGTTCAGGCGGCACGGCGGTAAACCACAAGGCCTGATTCGAGGGCCGGCTCCACAACCGTCCCCGGCACATGCCTGAATCGTTCTAACTCTTCGGGAGTTACGACGACGATATCTTTGGAAAGTTCGGAGCCTGCCACGGCAGCATGAAGGTCCCCCTCCAGGCGACGGCGCGGCTTGCGCAATGGCATCACGACCAGGAAATCTACATCGCTGTCCGGCCGCGCCGTGCCTCGGGCTCGCGAACCGAACAGAATGATCTGCTCCGGCTGGCTCGCCTGTACCAAGCGACCCACCATTTCCGTGATGCGGGAATCCAACGACCTTACAGGGGGCTCCATGACGCCGGGAATTGTAGCAATTGCAATTATCCCCATCCAAACCAATAAATGATCCATTTCCTAATCTGAACTTTATTGCCTATAAACAAAAATATTCATGTAAAATTTCGCCCTGTGTTGATCGAAGTCACCTATAAGATCACTTCTGAAAAACCCATCGACCCCGAAAAGAAGGCCCAGGCGATCGCCCTGGGGCAGACGACCGATACCTGGACCCCCAACGAACGGTCCGGGCTGAAGAAACTGGAAAAACATCGGGGAATCGTCTTGAACGCACAAGGAATATCAGGGAAGAGCAGGGAAGAACATGGAACAGCAGGGAATCTTCCCTCATCTTCCGTGATATTCCCTGATCTTCCCTCCCATCCCATGTACGAATATCGTCTCACCATCGGGTATCCCCCTGTCAACACGGAAAACGATATCCCTTCGCTTTTGACCATGATTTTCGGCAAGATCAGCATGGACGGGCAGATTCGGGTGCAGGACATTGATTTTCCCCCTTCTTACCTGAGGGGGAAAGGTCCCCGGCACGGGATCGAGGGGATCCGCAGGATGGTGGGTGAAACCTCCCGGCCCTTAACCATGGCGATTTTTAAGCCCTGCGTGGGGCTGACCCCCAAAGAACTGGGGCAGATGTTTTTCGAACTGGCCATGGGCGGGATGCACCTGGTGAAGGATGACGAAATCCTCCCGGATTTGTCGATCTGTCCGGTAGAGAAGCGCCTGGAAACCTGCTTGAAGGCGGGCGAGGAAGCTCGAAAACAGACCGGCCGGCGAACGCTTTACGCGGTCAACCTGACCGGCCCGGCCAGCCAACTCCAGGCCAAAGCGCGACGCCTGGCGAAGCTCGGCGCGGAGTGCTTTCTGTTCAATGTTTTGAGTTACGGCTACGGAGCCTTGGAAGAACTGAAGCAGGTCGGAGTCCCGGTCATGGCGCACCCGACGCTCGCGGGCGGGTGGTGCGGATCGCCCAACACCGGCATCAGCTATCGGGTGGTCTTAGGTTCCTTGATGCGGCTGGGAGGCGCGGACATCGTGCTGTTTCCATCCAGCTACGGGACGGTTGCCCTGCCGGAAAGTGAGACACGGACGATTACGGAGGCTTTGACTGAGACCTCCCCGCTGAAACGTTCTTTCCCAGGCCCTTCCGCCGGCATCCACCCCGGCCTGGTCCCGCGCATCCTTCAGGATTATGGAAACGATGTGATCA
>MGUR01000063.1:11835-14198 GCA_001800075.1 Elusimicrobia bacterium RIFCSPLOWO2_01_FULL_59_12 | reverse complement strand
GCCCGGGCCTTCCAACAAGCGCTCCGAGGTGAAACCCGTGCGCCGGAATTGGCTCAAGCGCTGACGCTCTGGGGCCGCGGGTGAAACGCACGCCCCCCCTTTCCCGCGAAGCCCTTCTCAAAGCGCTGATCGACTGCGGCCGGCAATTTTATGACCGGCGCTGGATGGTCGGCACGGCGGGGAACCTTTCGGTCAAGCTAAGCCACACGCCCCTCGAAATCGCCATCACGCCCAGCGGGCTCAGCAAAGGCCAGATGACCCTGAAGGATTTGATGATCATAAAAAGTCAAAAACCTGGGAAGCTAACCCCTCACCCTTACTCCCTCTCCCCTTCAAAAGGGGAGAGGGTGGGGGTGAGGGGTTCGCCGCCGCTCATGCCCTCCGCGGAAACCGTCATCCACCAGACCATCCATGAAACCCTGCCGGGCTGCGGAGCGGTGTTTCACGTGCACCCGGTGTACGCCACGCTCATTTCCAATCTCCACGGGAATTCAAAACAACGCCAGATGCTTCAATTTGAATGGCTGGAAATGATGAAAGGCGTCGGGGTGAACGAGGGTGAAATCGCCGAGCTGGCGATCTTCCCAAACTGGCAGGACGTCTCGATCGTCGCGCGGGATATCCGGCAGTTCCTTTTAGAGACGCCCAAAGCGCTGCCGGTCGTCCTGATCTATAACCATGGCCTGACCGGCTGGGGACGGACCCCGGAACAGGCGAGGAACCACCTGGAAATCATCGAATTTGTGTGCGAGTACCTTTATCTGAAACGACTTCTCTCTACGTCATCCCCGCGGTCGTAAGCGGGCCCTCCACACATCGGGCGGGCCCGGTCGCCGGTTGTGTGGAGACCGGGGATCCAGTGTCGTTGACGCCGCTGGATTCCCGCCCTCCACACGACTGGGCGGGCGCGCCGGAAGTGTGGCGTGCGCGCTTTCGCGGGAATGACGGTTTATCAGACGTTAAACCGGAAGTACGTTACGTCCCCGTCCTTCATCAGGTAGTCCCGCCCCTCCAGCCGGATCAAACCCTTCTCTTTGAGCGCCGCCTCGCTTTTATACCGGACGATGTCGCTGAAGCTGTAAATTTCCGCGCGGATGAAGCCGCGTTCGATGTCGGAATGGATCTTCCCCGCCGCTTTCACCGCGGTCGTCCCCTCGGAGATGCTCCAGGCGCGTGATTCCTCGGGCCCCGCCGTGAAAAATGTCAGCAGGCGGAGCAGTTTCTGTCCCGCGTGCACCAGCCGGTCCAGTCCGGACTCTTTTAAACCCAGCGACGCGAGAAATTCGGCGCGCTCCTTTTCGTGCAGCTGGGCGATCTCGGACTCGATCTTCGCCGAGAGCACGACCGTTTCCGCGCCTTCTTTGGCGCCGTAATCGATCAATTGCCGCGCCAGCGGGTTGCCAGCCAGTTCCGTTTCCCCCACATTCGCCACGTACAACAGGGGTTTGCCCGTCAGAAACTGGTAGGTCTGCTGGGTGCCGGGGGATAGGCCCTGCCGCCGGGCGGCCACCCCCCTGTTGAACCCTTCAACCGCGCGCTCGATCTCCGCGACGGTTTCCTTCGCGTCCTTGTTTCCCGAACGAGCCGAGCCCAGAAGTTTTTCCCGCAGGCGCTGGGCCTGATCCAGGTCGGCCAGCAGGAGCTCGGTCGCGATCACCTCCAGCGACTGCACCGGGTCCAGGTCCCCGGCGACGTCCACGACATCGGCGTCCTTGAAGCACCGCACCACCTGCGCGATCGCGTCCACCTCGCGGATATGCGACAGGAATTTGTTGCCGAGACCTTCGCCTTTGCTGGCGCCTTTCACCAGCCCGGCGATGTCGACAAAGCGCACGCCGGCGGGGGTGGTTTTCTTGCTGTGAAAAATTTCGCTCAAGGCGTAGAGCCGGGGGTCGCGGACAGGCACGACGCCCACATTCGGTTCGATGGTGGTGAAAGGAAAGTTCTCCGCCGCGACGGCGGAGCCGGTGAGCGCGTTAAACAGCGTGGATTTTCCGACGTTGGGAAGGCCGACGATGCCGATTTCCATTTATTTGATCTGGGACATCCAGTCGAGAAGGGTCCGGGTGAAGGCTTCATTGAACATCGCCACGCCGTGGGCGGCGCCCTCCCCCTGAAGCAGGGTGCAGCGGGACGCGGGGCACTGCAGCGCGAGTTTCCGCATGCTGGCGTGCGCATAGGCGTCGCCCGGGCTGGCCGCAAAAAAAATGGGACGGTCGCCATACTGGCGAAAAGGCCCCTCGGTCTGGACGCCGGCATACTCCAGACCGGGCGACAGCAGGACCGCCGCGGGAACTTCCCGATGCCGGCTGGCGTAGGTCAGCGCGACGTTGGCGCCCAGGCTGGCCCCTCCCACGGCGATC
>MGUR01000063.1:9078-11809 GCA_001800075.1 Elusimicrobia bacterium RIFCSPLOWO2_01_FULL_59_12 | reverse complement strand
CCGCCATGCGATCCCAGGACGACCCTGGGCCGTCGGCGCGGAATTCGCGATAATCGAGCCGGGTGTCGTCGGATTGGTGAACGCTTTCGCCGTGGCCCCGCGCGTCATAGATGAGAAAACCGTCCCCCCGGAGGGTCAACAGGCGCACAAACCCCAGCCATTCCTGCTTGCTGCTTCCCAGACCATGCAGCAAAATCCATATCGGGCGGCCCGGACCCGTTGGAAGTTTGTACAACCCCGCCATCTGGACGCCGTCATCGGTCGTCCAGGTGACGGATTTTCCCACCCTCGGTTCTTCCGCGCCAAACACCTGCGCGAAGGGGACAAAAAAGCAGAAAACAAAAAATGCATACGGAATTTTTCGCATAGGAACGGGGGGATTATACGAATTAATGAGTTCTAAGCTGCTTTTCGAGTCGGAACGGAGGCTTTTTGGAGGGCGAGTTGAGCGGCGCGCTGAACCATGCCCACCGGGTCCTTGAGGGCTTTTTGAAGCGCTTTTTCGGCCTCGGCGTCGGGCATCAGCTGGCCGAGCGCCCAGACACTGCGCACCCGGACCAAATCCGTGGGTCCCCTGTATTTCTTCCAGAACGAACCTTTCGCCTGCAGGAGCTTAACGAGAGGGGACACCGCAGAGCGATCGCCAAAACGGCCCAGGGCGATGCACATTTCTTCCTGGACGCTGGATTCGACGGCGTCCAGCCGGCGCAGGATCTCAGGCACGGCATTTTGAATTTTGAGTTCACCGACAAAGCGCACGGTTTCGGTCTGAATGTCCGCGTCCGGATCGTCCAGCAGGCCGATCAGCATGGACCGGGCCTTGGCGTCCTGGATCTTCGCCAGCAGCTGGAGCAGTTCCCGACGAACGGCGGCCTCCGGGTGCTGGAGCAGGGTCGTGAGCGTGGGGAGCAGCGAGGTGTCCGCAAAATCTTCCAGGAGCGGGATCAGCTTGACCAATACATCGGCGGCGATTCCGATGCTCATCTGTTTAAGCAGGGGGTCCTTCACCGCGTTGCCTAGCCGCTTCATGGCCTGGATCGCCGCCTGCCGCGCGCGCGAATCGTTCGAGCGTTTGAGCGCCTCCACCAGCGGCTGGATGGCGTCTTCACCCAGCTCCGCGAGCACCTTATAGGCGCCGTTTTGGCGGTCTTTCAGCGGCGCGTTCAGGTCCGCGCAGATGACGTCCAGCCCGCGGCCGGAAAAATCGCCGAGCGCCTTGGCGGCCGCCTGCTTTTTCTTTTGACCGATCGGGCTCTCTTCGCGGCTGTGCCGCCGGAGCGTCGCCAGGAGCATGGCGCTTTCTTCAAATTTCCAATTGACCAGAAGCTCCATCGCCGCCACCTGGAGGAACTGGGCGATTTCCCCGTAGACATCCGGCGCGCTTTCCGTTTCGGCCATTTTGTGAAGCTGGGACACAACCGACAAAAAGATCCGTTCCTTGCGGTTGGCCGCCAAAATCTCTCCGAATGTACGCAGCGTCTTCACCGCTGTGTCCCGGACCATCGGGGCCGGGTTCTTTAAATTTTCCATGATTTTGTCGGTCAGAAGCTGAATCGGCTCATCCTTCCCCATGGCGCATAACGCCTTGAGGAGCTCGGGAAACTTCTGCCGCACGGGGGGGTCCAGAAGCGTCGCGCTGGGCAGGCTGAGGAGGTGCTCCACCTGCGCCATCAAAGACGACCCTTCCCCCTTCTGCACGCCGGGCGGGATCTCTTCCAGGAGCCCCACGTTCAACAGTTCTTCATAAAGCGCAAAGGAAACGGCCTTGCTGGCGGGGGAATGGAGCACTTTGCCCAGGAAGCTCTTCAAGCCGCTCAGTTTCTCCGCCACTTCCATTTCGGACTTCGATTCCTGCTTGATCTGCTCGTACCACTTATGGACCTCTTCGAGCGTCTCTTCCAGTTTTTCCCGCGACAGGGTCTGGGCGACTTCTTCCCGCAAGCCCGATTTTTCGACCCGATCGGGAAGCTTGCTTTCAAAGAGATCTTTCAACTGGTAGGGCGGCAGACCGGAGAGATAGCGCGCCATCTGGGTCTGCACGTTCTTTTTGGATTTTTCGTCCGGAAGCTGATCGATCAACCGGTACGACTCTTCGAGGGAACCCATCAACGTGGACATGTCTCCGGAGGACTGCTCCAACAGCTGCAGGACCTGTGAAACAACGACTTCTCCCTCCTGAACGGCGATAAATTTGAGTTCTTCCGCTTTGATGTGGGTGACGGCGTTGGCCTGCAGCCAGTCGCCCAGGGATTTGTGGCTGTCGAGCTGGCCCTTGCGCCGGCCCAACCCGTCGATCAGCGCGGTCACTTCCTCGAGGGTCAGTCCCCGGCTGACAATCAGGCTTTGGACTTCGTGCTGCACCATGAACGGCCGGAAATCACGCGCTTCCGAAACCTCTTTGCCGCCGACGCAGAGCTTCCCCTGAATATCGCTGATGATCATCTGAAGGTTTTCCTGAAGGCAGGCCTCCAGCGCCTGATGCGCCCCCTTCAGGGACGCATCGATCATCTGGCTGCCCTTCGGGTAGATGCGGGCGTTGACGATGGCGGAACGCAGAATGGAAAGCGCCTTGCCCGGTGACATCGTGGCGGTCGACATGGTCAGATCGAGTTTATCGGGAGTTTCGGGGGACTGCAAGGAGAAAATCGAGAGGCGGTTTTCAGGCTGTGACGGTGAGAAGCTCGCGGGGAAGGGCGAAACTGACCTCTTCCTTGACCACTTCCAGCTCTTC
>MGUR01000063.1:8273-9068 GCA_001800075.1 Elusimicrobia bacterium RIFCSPLOWO2_01_FULL_59_12 | reverse complement strand
CCGCGGGACCGGAGGTCGCGAACGACTTCATCGATCAGGTAATCCGGGGCGGAGGCGCCGGCCGTGAGGCCGACGTTGTCCGCATGTTTGAGCCATTCCGGCTGGATCTCAGAGGCGCTGTCGATCAGGTGGGAGGCGATGCCGTTAGCGCGGGCCACTTCGCACAGCCGGATGGAATTCGAGCTGTTGCGCGATCCGACCACCAGCAGAAGATCGATGCCGCGCTTGATCAGTTCTTTCACGGCGTCCTGGCGGTTCTGGGTGGCGTAGCAAATGTCGTCCTTGGTCGGGGCGGCCATCTCCGGAAAGCGTTTGCGGATGGCCAGGGCGATGTCGCGCGTTTCGTCCACGCTCAGGGTCGTTTGGGTCAGGCAAACCACTTTGGCGGGATCGGGAACGTTCAGCCGGGCCACTTCGTCCACCGAGCCGACCACCTGAATCTTGTCGGGCGCCTCACCGGTGGTGCCGACGACCTCGTCGTGTTCCTTGTGGCCGATCAGAATAATGGAATACCCGTCGCGCACAAATTTGTGGACTTCAAGGTGCACTTTGGTGACCAGGGGACAGGTGGCGTCGATCACATGCACTTTCCGCCGGCGCGCCTCTTCCCGCACCGCCGGAGAGACGCCGTGCGCGCTGAAAATCACCAGGCTGCCCTCAGGGGCTTCCTGCAGGCTGTCGATGAAAATGACGCCCTGCTTTTTGAAATTGTCGACGACCGCCCGGTTATGAACGATCTCTTTGCGGACGTAGATCGGATGCGGGAATTTCTTGAGCGCGATATCCACGATATCG
>MGUR01000063.1:3425-8217 GCA_001800075.1 Elusimicrobia bacterium RIFCSPLOWO2_01_FULL_59_12 | reverse complement strand
CGGGAGAGGGAACTGCTTAATTTTTTCTGGGGTCTCCCCTCTCCCATCAGGGAGAGGGGCTGGGGGTGAGGCTTAGAAGCCGCCGCCGAACGCCTTGAAGAAGTCGTCCCCGCCGCCGCCTTTGTCTTCCTTCTTGGCGTCGCCGGAGGCTTTCTTGGATTTTCCGGAGCTCTTTTCCACGAGGGGTTCGCCGCGGTTGATCGGGTTGACGAACGCCTTGCGGAGGCCTTCCGCGAAAGCCAGGAGCTTCCGGGAGCGGTCGTAGTACAGGCGGAAAGGGGTTTCCCGGTCCAGGGGCTCATAGGAGTTGCCCAGGCTGTCCCGCTTCTGCTCCCAGTCCGGCGCATAGACGAGCTTGTTGCGGATGTCCACCCGGCCCTTCTTGTCGAATGGAATGGAAAAGCGGATGCGGTAGATGCCGTTAAAATTGGTCACCGTCGGGTCGAACATGGCGTTTTCTTCCCCCGGGTCGCCCACCCGGACCAGGACGCCCTCCACGGGATTGTCGCTGTAATCCACCACCATGCCCCGAATGAAACCTTCAAGAAATTCCGTGTAGTGCGGGGTCTTGATGAAGAGGAACTTTTTCTGGCCGGTTGCCTTTTTGACAATGATGAGATCCACCACGCGTTCTTCCGCGTAGTCCCATTTGACCAAGTCCGCCCGCGTTCCGGCGGCCCAGGCCCCGGACGGCGCCAAAAGACCCAGGGCGCAGGCGGCTGATAGCACGAGACGTTTCGGCAAAGGTTTCATACGTGAAGGTTAGCTGGCCGGCTGAGCGGCCGGAGCGTCCCGGCGGGACTGGAGCATGGGACGGTGGAAGCCCCCCTGGTAGTAGTCGTAGGTGATGCGGCCGAGTGAGGCGATGAAGCGTTTGGCGTTTTTGTAGGTAGCCTGGTGGGACGTCAGCACGCAGATCAGATAATCCCCCTGGGGGCTGAAGACGATGCCGACGTCGTGGCAGGCGCGCCGCAGCAAACCGGTCTTATGGGCGATCTGCCAGCCGGTGGGCAGGAACCGGGGCAGACGGTCGCGCAGCTTCTGGTGCTTCAGGATGCGCAGCATATCTTCGCTGGCATCCCGGCTCACCAGGCCGCCGTGATAAATTTTCTCGAGCAGGTAAGCCATATCCCGAGGGCTCGTGCGGTTATCCTCCGCCACGCGGCGCCCGGTCAGACGGAAACCGTCGGGATGAATCTCGGTGTCCTGCAGGCCCAGCCGGTCGAAGGTGTGGCGCAGGTAGTCGAATCCGAGCCGCTGAATGACCATCTCGGCGGCCGTGTTGTCGCTGTGGATGATCATGTACTCCAGAAGCTCGCGAAGGGTGAAAATCGTGCCCGGCATGGCCCACTTTAAAATTCCCGACCCGCCGCGGCGGTCCCGCCGGTGAAGGGTGATCGGCTGGCTGAGAGACGCCCGGCCGTCTTCCACCGCCTGGTAGGCGGCCACCAGGATCGGCAGTTTGATCAGGCTGGCGCTCGGGAACACCCTGTCCTGGTTGATGGCGACGATCTCGCCGGAGCGCAAATCTTTCACGACGTACCCCACCGACCCCTGAAACCGAACCGAGCGCTGGCGGAGCGCGGCCGTGAACGATTTCCAATCGTCCGGATGGATGGCCGCCCGTACCGGGTCCGCTTTCAGCTGCTGGAGGGGACGTGAAACGTCGCCCATCAGCGGACTGAGCAAGGTGGTGCACACGACGGCCTCGATAAGAACCTGCCTGGGTACGCGTAAGGCGCTTTTCATCACTATGCTCCTAGCAGATGCCTTGGAAAAGTCAATAGTTTTTAACATATTTTGGATTTCTTTACATTCGAAGTAAGTTTCGGACCAAGAAATAGACGTTTTCTTTGCGCTCCCTTAGACGGCGCATGAAGTAGGGAAACCAGTCTGTGCCGTAGGGAATGTAGACTTGTCCCTGATATCCCTGCGCGGCAAGGGTTTCGAGATAGTTGTTTTCGATGCCATAAAGCATCTCGAATTCGAACTGTTTGGGATCGACTCCTTTCTCACGGGCCGCTCCCAGAATCTCATGGATTAGGGCCCGGTCATGGGTCGCGAAGGCCGGGTAAGCTCCGCGGGGAATGGCCTCCAGAAGTTTTCGGGCCAGCATGCGATAACTGCCGTCGACGGCCCGTTTGGCGGTGTAGGCAATCGATGGAGGTTCTTTGTAGGCCCCTTTACAAAGGCGCACGGAAAGAGGCTGGCGCATCAGCTTATCCAGGTCGCTCCCCGTCCGCACCAGGGCCGCCTGCAAGCAGATCCCTGCGTTTTCACAGCGCGGCCGCAAGCGTTCAAACACGTCAATTGTTTTCTGGGTCAGGTCGGATCCTTCCATATCGATCCATACGCGAATCCCAAACCGCCCGGCGTGCTGCGCGACGGTCAGCAGGTTTTCCAGGCAAACGTCGGGCGACACCAGCAGTCCCATCTGGCTTGCTTTCAATGAAATGGACGCGGGAACGCCGCTTTCGCGAATCGCCTCAATCAGCCGGAGGTACTCGCTCACCGCGGCCCTCGCCGCGTCGGGGGACGCCTGGTGCTCCCCGAGATAATCGATGATGGCGCCGACGCCGCGGGCGTTCACCCGCCGCGCGGCGGCGACCGCTTCCGCCGCTGTTTCGCCGGCGACGAACCGCTTGGCCAGAAACGTCAGGAGTTTCATCTCAGGCCTCTAGAGCTTCAAGAGCAGACATTTGACGCTCCCGCCCGCTTTCACAAATTCGGAGGTGGGAGTTTCCGCGGCCTGGTACCCCAGCGCGTGAAGCCGCCGCTTCAGCGCGCGGCTGACTTCATTGAGAACGACCTTCCGGCCCACGCGGTAGGCGTTGCAGGCGAACCGGTGAGCGTCCGCCTTGCCCACGGCGACCGGGTTTTCCGCGAAGCGTCGGATCACGCGGCGGCCATAGGCGTCGAAGGCGCCGGGATAATACAGGATGGTGCGTTCATCCAGCGGAAAAAAACACGTGTCCAGGTGGTAGAACCGCGGCTGCGCCAGCTCGAGCGACACCAGGCGCTTGCCCAGCGCGGCGCTCACTTTCTCGTGCGCGCTCAGCTCCGAGCGGTAGCGAAAACCTCCCCACAGCATATCCCTGTAAGAAAGCAGATCTCCCTCCCCCTCGAAATAAAGGCCTTTCGCGGCATCGACCACGCGGTACCCCTTCCGCTTGAAAAAGCGCGTGAACGCGGCGCTCTCGGCCTGGCGCTCGCGGTAGCGAAAATGACTGGGGATGAACGTCCTGCCGCGAGCGATGCCGGCATTGGCCGTAAACACCATGTCCGGGCTGCCTTTTCTCTGCGGGATGAGCGTCACTGACACGCCCAGCCGGCGCAGCAGGCTCGAGAGCGCATCCCATTGGCGGCGGGCGGCCGCAGGGTTGACCGTATGGGTGATTTTCATCCAGGGATTGATCTCATAACGGATGGCGTAGTGGCTGGGGGGGCACATGAGGACGCGAGGCATCGGATTACCGCGTCAAATCCTCGCGCAGCTGGCGAAGGAAATAGCCCACGTCGGTCACCAGGCCGATCGACTGCCAGGTGCCCCGGTCGGACAGCTTGGTGACCGACGAAGGGTTCATGTCGACGCAAATGGTGCGGACCCGGGCCGGCAACAGGTTGCCGACCGCGACGGAATGCAGGGTGGTGGCCAGCATGATCGCCACCTGGACCCCTTCCAATTCCCGCCGCATCGCCCGCTGGGCCTCCAGGACGTCCGTCAGGACCTCCGGCAGCGGCCCGTCATCCCGGATCGAACCGGCGAGCACGAAGGGAATTTTCTTGCGCACGCAGGCCGCCATGATGCCGCCGCGGACCTTCCGGCGTTTGACCGCTTCGCGGATCGATCCCACGCGACGGATCAGGTTGATGGCGCGAAGGTGGTGTTCGTGGCCGCCGTGGGTCACGGCGCCGCTCGTTAAACTGAGACCCAGGGACGTTCCAAAAAGATCCGCTTCCAAGTCATGCGCGGCCAGCGCGTTCCCGGCAAACAGCACCTGCACAAATCCGCGCTCGATCAACCACGCCAGATCCTTGTGCGCCCCGGTATGCACGACCGCCGGCCCCGCGACCACCAGGACTTTCCCCGGCGGCGACTGGCGCCGCGTTTGACGGATGGCGTCGGCGATTTGCCGAATAAACACCGTCTTGGGTTTTTCCGTGGAGGCGTCTGAGGTCATGAACTCAAACAGGGCGGCGTCCCTCGGCCGCTCCAGCGGCACGACCTTGACGCCGTGATGTCCGATCACAAAAAGGTCTCCCCGTTTCACGCCGCCAAACCGCACGGTCTCGGCGGAGGAGCGCGCCCGGTTCACGCGGATGCCGGCGTCCATTTGTTCCGTGCGCACGCGAACCCAGCGGCCTTTTAGCCGGACCCAGGTTTCCAGGTTGGTGGTGGCGTAAAACCCCTCAGGGAACACACCGTCCTTAGGAGCCGGGGCAAGCCGCACGTCTTCTTTCTCAAGCACCTCGGCGCCCAGGTTGCGCAGCTCCTTGAGCAGTTCATCCAACCGGCCTTGCGTGCCGGCCCCCACCTGCAGGAGCGCGCGGCTGCGTTCGTTCTTGCGCTGGCCCACATGAATTTCATCGATGGAGAACCGTCCGCCGCGCTCCATGATGCGGTCGAGCACCTTGGAAAACGTGAGCGAGTCGATGATATGCCCCTGCAGCAGAAGAGTTTCGGAAAATTTCGAATTTTTTTGCGCTTTCATGGCACTGCGGTAAGCCTAACAGAAAGAGCTTAATTTATCAATGAGGTTTGATTAGAGAACCCGTGGCAGGTCTTGCTCAG
>MGUR01000063.1:1268-3325 GCA_001800075.1 Elusimicrobia bacterium RIFCSPLOWO2_01_FULL_59_12 | reverse complement strand
GCGAGGGCTTGCGCCGTGGGCGTGATCCGTGGGTCTTGACCCATCCGGCGCGGAGCAAGACTTTCTGCTGAGGCGTCATTTCCGTCACGTGCCTGCGGAGCCGTTTGATGCGGTCGCGCATGTCCGCCATCTGGACTTTGTGGGGATACAATCGCTGGAGCACGCCGGCGTCCGCCGGCGGATACCCTTTACGCACCACGGTCTCTTGATTGAAGCGCATCACAACGCGTTTTTTGTAGGCCGGAGATTTCACCAGCACGTGGCCTTCATTCAGCAGGCCGACGCGCGTTTGGGGGCCCCTCTGCTCGACGACGAATTCGGTCCCCAGCACCGAAACCACCGCGGAATGCGTCAGAACATGGAACAGCTGGCCGTCGCCTTTATCGTAGTTCACCTTGGCCAGCAGGACTCCCGTCCGCAAAATCAATAGGGTTTTCTTGGGCGTCAACCGCCTCAACTCCAGCTCGCTGTTTCCCAGCAAACGCACCAGCGTCCTTTCATTGAATGCCACATCCGCCGCCGCGCGGGGCCCGGTGGCGATCACATCGCCCTCTTCCAAAGGCATATCCCCCGACAAAAGCGGGCTTCCTTTCGCGTCATCCAGGGTCAGGGTGACGGGGCCGGAGGTGTTGGTTAACCAGACATCCAGAGGCTGGACCTCCTCGGCCGTCAAAGGACGGGAGAGAAAAAGCAGGCAGGCAGCCAGGGACAGAACCCTTGGGGGACGTAATGAACTTACCGAACTTTCTTCGCCGGCCATAGGGAAGTTCGGTAAGTTCATTACGTCCCCCTTGCCCCTAATCGAGATCGAAGTGCGCAAGTTGTTTGAGCACCCGGACTCGGGCGTCAATCTGCTCAGGCGTCAGGGACGTCAGCCGCTCAAGGCTGAATTTTTCAACGGTGAAGGAGGCCATCACGCTGCCGTGCACCACCGCTTTTCGCAGGAGCGTTTCGGTGACGCCCCCCTCCTGTCTGGCGAGGTAGCCGATAAACCCGCCGGCGAAGGTGTCGCCGGCGCCCGTAGGGTCGTACACCTCTTCCAGGGGAAACGCGGGGGCGGCGAAAAACGTGTTCTTTTCGAACATCAGAGCGCCATGCTCGCCCTTCTTGATCAGCACGCATTTCGGCCCCCACGATTGAAGAATGCGGCCCGCCTTCACCAGGCTGGGCGAGTTGGTGAATTGACGCGCTTCGCCGTCGTTCAAAAACAAGAAATCCACCCGTTTGATCACCTCCTTGAGCGCGGCGGGTTTGGTTTTAATCCAGAGGTTCATCGTGTCGCAGGCGACGTATTTCGGGCGCTCGATCTGGTCCAGCACGGAGAGCTGCAAGTCCGGGTCGATGTTGGCCAGGAAAACAAAATCGCTTTTCCGATAGGCGGCGGGGAGGGTCGGGCGAAAGTGTTCCAAGACATTCAGCTCGGTCGCCAGGGTGTGCGCTTCGTTGAGATCATATTCGTAGGCGCCTGACCAGCGGAAGGTTTTTCCCTTGACGATTTCAACGCCGCCGACGTCCACGCCCCGTTCTTCGAGCGTCGCGATATGTTTCTTGGGAAAGTCATCGCCCACCACCGCGACCATCCGGACGGGAGAGAAAAAACTCGCGGCATAGGACGCGTAGGTGGCCGATCCTCCCAGCGCTTCACGCGTTTCCCCGAAGGGCGTTTTCACGTTGTCCAGTCCGACGGAACCGACGACCAAGATCGTGTTCATCTATTATTTGTCATTCCCGCGAAAACGCGCACGCCACACTGCCGGCGCGCCCGCCCGGTTGTGTGGAGGGCGGGAATCCAGTTCCTTTCAATACAACCCTCTGGATCCCCGCTTTCGCGGGGATGACAGCGGGATTGCGGATGATTAAACAATAAATTCCTTGGAAACCGCCTCGGCCACCCGCGCGATGTCCGCAACGGGCTCCGGACCGGCCGTTCCGCGAATCACCTGCAGCCCGCCTCCCCGGTCACGATAGGCGCCCCAGGGTTCGGACACGTTGATGTGAGGGATGTGATCGCGATGGGCGGCGGCGATCCAGAGCAGCGGCTTTCCTTTGGCGGCGAT
>MGUR01000063.1:0-1255 GCA_001800075.1 Elusimicrobia bacterium RIFCSPLOWO2_01_FULL_59_12 | reverse complement strand
AACAACACGCGAAAGAGCCGGGTTCGATACGGGACCTCCAGTCTGAATTCCTTGGCAAAGGCTTCCAGCCAGCGCCGCTGGTCGGCTTCCGCAAATCCCCATTCGCCGAGAAGCGCGCGCAGCGCGGCGCCGGTTTCCTCCGGAATGTTTCCTTTTTCAATGGGCTGTTGGCCGTTCACGGGACGGATCAGGATATCCATCCATTTCTTTTGGGCCAGACCGACCGCACAGGGCCAGCGCCGCACCGGCAGCGCGCGAACGAATTCTCTGGCCGTGTACAGCAGGCGGGCATTTTGCGGCAGGCCGCCCGGCAGCACCATGACGATGGGAATTCCCCGGTTCACCCGGTTTATGAGACGTTGCGCAATGCGTTGGTAGCCGCTCCCACGCAGCAGCGCATGGCGCTGCAGCCAGCTTTGCGTCCGGCTTTGACGGTCCCACGCCAGATAGATCCGGTGCATAAACCCGGCGTAGAGTCCCGCGACGACCGTAGAGATCGTATCCAGAGCGAAGGGATCGATCGCCAAAAAACACTCCGGGGACGGCCGGTAAAGACGCCCGGTGTGGCTTTCTTCCACGATCGCATTTGCCAACTGCAGACCTTCCCGTTCGAGCTCAAATCGCAGCCACTCCAGCTCCCCCACCGTCGGCGCATGAGAAACAAAAACGAAAACGGCCGGCCAAACCCCTGTTTCCCGATGCAGCCGCCGCGCCGCGGCGGCAAATTCGCGGCAGCGGGACCGAAAGTCCGGACTTTCAGCCGGCGGCCGGGCGCCCATCCACGTCACGATGCGCTGGTCCATACGCCAACGCAGGGCCCAGGGCAGCCAGACCATCCATTGGCCCACGGCCAGGCCGATCAGATTGAACCAGGGTTCAATCCAGATCCGCTTCCAAAGGGAATACCCGGGATGGGGCGGCTGGCCCAGGAGCTGACGGCGGGACCTGTCTCCCTGTATGACCGTCTCCATCAGGTCTTCAGGCATGCCGTTCATGGGTGAGAATCAGGGGAGGCGATAACTTAAGAGAACGGTTTTGTCGCCCGGGCCGACGGCCGCCGCCCATAACTGCGGTCGCGGCTCGCCCAGGAGCTCGGCAATCCCGAAATCCGCGAGGTATCCCTGAATAGGGATGCGCCAGACCTGTTTCATTTCGAGACCGTTCCAGGCCAGGCCGATGACTTCCGACCGCTTATACAGCTTTAAGTAGGTGAACCGAACGCCAAAATCCGGTATGTTCTTCGGCACGATCATCT
>MGUR01000062.1:72386-82498 GCA_001800075.1 Elusimicrobia bacterium RIFCSPLOWO2_01_FULL_59_12 | reverse complement strand
GCCTGGGGTCAGTACGCGCGGTATCTCAACGCTTTCCCGCGCAATGACCCGATTTACCGGAAGCAGCAGGCGCTGCATCCACGACTCATCAAAAAGCCGGGCGACATCATACCGTTCGTGCGGCTTGCTTTCAGTCCCCATGTAGAAGCGGTGCCGGAAACCGAGCGTCTCCCATATGTCCGCATCGGCCTGAACACCAACAGCCAGGGCCGCCCGCAAGGCGTGACCACCCTAACCATGCGTTTCGCCGGGCCTTTCCAGGTGGTCGGCACGCGAACGGGAAAGGTCTACGCGCAGGGCGGACCGAAAGAAACCTGGCGGGCGCGGATGGCGGCGCCGCATCATCTGGAGTTGATCGGGCCGGATGGCCGGCGATACGGGCGCTTCCGCCGCACCCTGCGTTTTGAACCCCTGGACGCGCGCTTCAGAACGTTTATCGTTGACGGCGTCCCGGCGGACGCCTCGCGCACCGGCTGGGACGACCGCGAGTACCGCGGCGAACTGGAGTTGACTGCGCTGGAGCGGGTGATATCGCCGGTGAACCGGGTCAACGTGGAGGCCTATCTGCTGGGCGTGGTGCCGGCGGAGGTCCCGGCCCGCTGGCCGATGGAGGTGCTGAAGGTCCAAGCCGTCATCGCGCGCAATCAAACCCTGCTCCGAAAACAGGGGTTCCGCCGTCACGGGCGATACTATTACGATCTTTGCGACAGCCAGCACTGTCAGGTGTATCAAGGCGTCAGGGCAGAGGATCCGCGCGTGCGCCAGGCGGTTCTATCGACGCGGGGGCAAGTGGCGTATTACCGCGGCGGCCTGGCGAATACGCTTTACCACTCCACCTGCGGCGGTTTTACCCAGCGGTCCAGCGATCTGTCCGGCTGGCATGAGGTCCCGTACCTCCAGCGCCGCGCGGATGGGGATCCCGGCCGCCTGGAGCCTCCCCGTTCCCCCTGGGAGGTCCTGCTCTGGATAAAGAACGCGCCTCCCGCTTACTGCAACGCGCCGGAGCTGTCCCCCGGATCGGAGTTTCGCTGGCTCCGGATCATCCCGGCGGCGGACTTGCAGAGACACCTCGGCAAGCGCCACCGCGTCGGCCGGATCCGTCGCATCCTCCCGGTGGGCAGGACCGAAAGCGGGAATGTGCGCGAGATCCAAATCGAAGGGTCGCGGCAAACGCGGACGATCAAACGCGAGAACTTGATCCGATACCTGCTGGGAAGTTTGCGCAGCACGCTTTTTCTGGCGGAGGCGCACCTGGACCCTGACGGCGCCCCGGAATCGTTCTGGGTTTACGGAGGAGGGTGGGGCCATGCCGTCGGGCTTTGTCAGACCGGCGCCGCGGGACAGGCCGCCGCAAAAAAGAGCTGCGCCGACATCATCCGCTTTTATTATCCCGGCGCCACGCTCCGCACGCTGAATTATTAAGACCGACAACATGTAAAATAACCGGCATGCCGCTCTCCTGGATCGCATTCGGCGCCTGCGCCTTTTTCCTGATCGCGTATTTCACCTACGGACGAGTCATCGCCCGTTTTTTCACGCTCTCCAACGTGACGCCCACTCCCGCCTCGGTCCATAACGACGGCGAGGACTTCGTGCCGGCGCGCGCCCCGCTCCTGCTCGGCCAGCATTTTTCCGCGATCGCGGCCGCCGGGCCGATTGTCGGCCCGATCCTGGCCGGACTCTGGTTCGGATGGCTTCCGGCCCTGCTGTGGATCCTTTTGGGCGCCGTCTTCTTCGGCGCGGTTCATGATTTTTCCAGCCTGATAGGCTCCGTGCGCCACGACGCGCGATCCGTCGCTGAAATCGTCGGGGAGCAGATGGGACGCCGGGCGTACCTGCTTTTTCTCCTGTTCATCTGGCTGTCCCTGGTTTACGTGATCACGGCCTTCACCGACTTGACCAGCGCGTCCTTTATGGAACCCACCTACGGAGGCGGCGTCGCGACCGCTTCACTGCTCTATCTCTTGCTGGCGGTGGCGATGGGGTTCTGGCTGCGATCCGGGAAAATCACCCTGGGGCGCGCGACCGTCATCTTCGTGCCCCTCGTCGCGGGAGCGATCTGGTTCGGCCAGTCATTCCCGATTCAGATGCCCGCTCTCGGCGGCCTGCGGCCGCAGGTCGTCTGGAACCTCCTGCTTCTGGCGTATTGCTTTCTCGCGTCGGTCACCCCCCTGTGGGCGCTGCTGCAGCCCCGGGGGTATCTGGGAGGGTTCTTCCTATATATCGTCCTGGCCGCAGGGGTCGTGGGGATATTCCTTGGCGGCGAATCGGTGCGGTATCCGGCATTTCTGGGATGGCAGGCGTTGAATGGCTTGCCGCTTTTCCCGATGCTTTTTGTGACCATCGCGTGCGGCGCCTGCTCAGGTTTTCACGGATTAGTCAGCTCCGGAACAACCTCGAAACAGGTCGCGCAGGAAAGCGACACCCATTTGGTGGGTTACGGCGGTATGCTGCTGGAGGGCCTGGTCGCGGTGATCGCCCTATCGACCGTCATGCTCCTGGCGCCCGGCGACGGACTGACCGCCTCGCAGCCGGACCGGATCTATGCCGCCGGGTTAAGCCGTTTTGTGGAGACCTTCGGTGTTGCGCGGGAATGGGCCATGTCTTTTACGCTGCTCGCCTTTGCGACGTTTATCTATGACACCCTGGATGTGGCCACCCGGTTAAGCCGCTATATTCTTCAGGAACTTCTGGGGTGGAAGAGCGCTCAAGGCAAGCATGCGGCAACGATCATGAGCCTCGCCCTGCCCGGCGTGTTCGTTTGTATGAGTCTCAAAGACGCTTCGGGGCAGGCGATCCCCGCGTGGAAAATGTTCTGGACGATCTTTGGAACGTCCAACCAGCTGTTGGCCGGATTGACGCTGGTCGGCCTGACGTTATGGCTGAGGCGGCTCGGAAAACCCATCTGGCCGACGGCCGTTCCGGCGGCGTTCATGCTGGTCATGACCCTCTGGTCGCTGGGGGTCACGGCGCGCACGCGCTTAGGATCGAATGCCTTGGATCCCATCGGCTGGGTCGCCGTGATCCTCGCGCTCCTGGCGCTTCTCATGCTGACACAAGTCCGCCGCGCCCGGCCGATCCCTCAGGGATCCCATTAACTTGTCCGCATCCCTTTACGTTCTCCTTCCCGCCTTCAACGAAGAGGCCGCTCTCCGCGAATTGATACCTGACATCCATCATACCCTGACGCCCTTGAAGATCCGCTTCACCCTTTGCCTTGTGGACGATGGTTCCACCGATGGCACCGCCGCCTTGGCCAAGACCCTGGCGGGCCGGATGCCGCTGCAATACGTGCAGCATGCCGCCAATCAAGGCTATGGCGCGGCCCTTAAAACGGGCGTCCTCTGGGTGCTCCGAAATGCCCGGCCGGAAGACATTCTGGTGACCTTGGATGCCGACAACACCCACCCCCCGGCCGCCATCCCGGATCTGATCAAAAAAATAGAAGAGGGTTTCGGCGCCGTCACGGGATCCTACACCGCCGAAGGCGGGCAGGCGCGGGGAGTTCCATTCTTGAGAACGGTGTTGAGCCGCGGCGCCAACGCGCTTTTCCGGATGCGCTTTCGTTTTCCGGGCGTGGCCGCGTACACCAACGGTTTTCGAGCTTATCGCGTGCGGGATCTGCAAAACGCGTATCAACGCCATGGAGAGCGATTGATCGATGAACGCGGCTTCGCGGGCGGGACGGACTTGTTCATCCAGGTGGTGCGGCAGGGCGCCCGGGCCGGAGAGGTTCCCTTTGAACTGCGCTACGACAAACGCGGCTCGGGCAGCAAAATCCACATCCCGAGCACGATCCTCAGCTACCTCAAACTCCTCTTTCGCTATAATACCAGCCCCTGACCATGCGCCGCATTCAGCTTATCGAAGCCCGCAAAATTTCCTACCCCGCATGGACCCGCATTCTCCTGGTTCTCCTTCTCTTTGAAACGGCCCTGCTGGCGTACGTCGTGCGCCTCCCGGAATCGGAAATCATACTGCGAACAGAGGTGAGCAAGAATTACAGCCTGCTGATCGATGACGAACGATTTCCCATCCTAAGCGGGGGAAATCAAAAACTGGTCATCCAGCTATTCGGACAGCCGGGAAACAGCCAGCCTCTGCCGCGCAATCGGGTCAAAATTCTCCACACGCCCGAACAGCGTGCGATGGCCAAACTGAATGCGTCGCGGTTTCGATTTTTCTATAACACCCCCCGCGAATTGCGCACGCTGCGCGAACGCGAGGGTTTGGACGCCCTGCGGGGCGAAACGGACTGGGACACCGTCCGCAATACTCTTTTATGGACGCGGCGTCAATTCGAGCCGGGCAGACCGAGGGTCTACCGGACGACAAACGCCCTGGAGCTTCTCCCAGCGCTCCGGGCAGGCAAGGAGTCGGGTTTCTGCGCCCACTACTGCTATGTCCTGGTCCAGTCGCTTCAGGCCCTGGGCCTTTATGCCCGGCATGTCACGATCCAGGGACACGAAGTCGCGGAAGCCTGGGTCCCGAGCCTGGGCAAATGGGTTTGTCTGGACCCCAATCACGGCGCTTACTTCGCCGATTCCAAAGGGACACCGCTGTCCGCCTACCAGATCGCGCTCGACCCCCTGCGCACGAAAGTCATCAGCCCTTACAAGATCGGCCCGGATGTCCGCACGTGGTTTACTCTGATCGCGGTCTGGCTGCGCAACGACCTGGTCACGCACCCCATCAACATCTATGACCTCAACCGCTACCGCTGCCGGCTCGTCCGCGATGTTAAAGAGGTGAAAACAATCGACATTGACGACCTCTATACCTTTTTCCCCGAAGACCTCTACCAGGCACCTGCCTGAGACGACTCTGCATGGAATACTTCGTACCGCCACACCGCGGCAGGGGGGGTGGCTCTTGACGGTTTATTGTGTTAAACTCATCGGGCTTCGCGCCTAACGGAGGAAGGACACGAATGGCCCGGACTCAAAAACCGCTGTATTGGCCCAACGTTTTGTTTCTGACACTTTCGCCCCTGGCCGCGTTGATCGGGGCGGTTGTCTATACCCGCCTGTATGGCATCCATCCCCTGGAAATCACCCTGTTTCTCTTGATGTTTTTCGCCACAGGTTTGAGCATCACCGGGGGATATCACCGTCACTTTGCCCATGTGAGTTATAAGGCTCACCCGCTGGTCCGGCTGTTCTATCTGATTTTCGGGGCCTGCGCTCTCCAGAATTCGGTTCTGAACTGGGCCTCCGATCACCGCAATCATCACAAGTATGTGGACACGGAGCGGGACCCCTATAACGCGGCTTTGGGATTCTGGACCTCACACATCGGGTGGATCTTCTATCAATCGCCTGTAGATCGGTCGTTCACGAACGTGGGCGATTTGTTGAGGGATCAATGGGTCCGCTGGCAGCACCGCTATCACTGGCAAGTCGCCGTCGTGGTCGGGTTCGGCTTTCCCCTCCTGGCAGGCGCGTTGATCGGACGGCCCGTAGGCGGATTGATCTGGGGCGGGCTGGTCCGGGTGGTGTTTGTGCATCATATGACCTTTTTCATCAATTCTCTGGCGCACATGTGGGGCCGGCAGCCCTATGCGCGGACCGATACGTCCCGGGATTCCTGGTGGCTGGCGTTCTTGACGAACGGGGAAGGGTATCACAATTTTCACCACCGGTTTCCATCGGATTACCGGAATGGGATCCACTGGTACCAGTGGGACCCGACCAAATGGATGATTTGGGCGCTCCATGCGGTCAGAATGACGGAACGGCTGCACAGGATCCCCCCGCACTTGATTTTGAAAGCTCGGGTTGAAGTGGATGCCATCGATGCCGAAATGCATCTGCAGCGAATTGCACCGGAACTGGGCGTTTCCTGGCGCCAGCGCCTGGAGGCGGCCAAAGTCCGCATGGACCATGCGATGGTTCAGTGGGCCGAGGCTAAAGCGAAGATACGCGAGCTGAAGGAAACGGCCTGGAAAGACTCAGAGCACACCCGCCATGCGGCTGCGGACGAAGCTCGTCGCGCCGTTGCGACCGCCCGCCAGCACTGGAAAGCCAAACTACAAGAATACGAATCCCGCCTTAAAGGCGCCCGTAATGAGTGGCGCCTCCTGCTTCAAGGCCTCTCCAATATTCCTGCTTAGTTATTAGGGACAGACAGGGTGCGCGCCGGACCAGGCGCAGCCGCCGACTTCCTCCCAGGAGGTGCGCCCGAGTGATACATTTTTGGTGAGCACGGTCACGGAATTGTCGTAGTAAATTTTGACGTTGGATCCGTCCATGCTGCTGGGGTCCCCCAGGTACATGCTCCCGTGCACGCTCATGTTGCCGCCGCCGGTGATCGAGAAGGAATCTTTCACATAAATAAACCCATGCACCAGAACCTTGTCAATGCCGAACGTCAAACCGGCCGGGGCGTAGGTCCCGTTGACGCCGGGGAACGATGCGGGGGCGCCTCCATCGTAGTCGGCGATGTAATCCGCCCAATCGTTGCCGTATTCTTTCCATGCATTCGGCGGCAGATCGGCCGTATAAGCGCCGTCGCCAGCGCTCCCCTGCAGGGTTAAATTCCCCATGACGACGATGTTCCCATCGCTGACATAGGCCGCCGGCGTTTTTAACGTGGTGTCCCCGGTAAAATAGTACGTGCCCACACAGCTGGACGCTCCTCCGCAAACATCATCTTTCATTTTGTAGGTGCCCGCCGCAAAGACATGCCCCTGCGCTGTGGCCGATGAAAGGTACGCTTGCGTGTCGACTTCCGGGGGGGGCGGAAGGTTGGGATAATAGGACCACCACTGCGTGTTGTCCGAGTTCGGCGGTGTGGCTCCATTGGCATCCAGCGAAACGCTGCCGGAGCTGTAAAACCGTGGGTGGTTGTGAGTGGTGGTGATCGGAGCCGGGGCCATGACCGGGCCCCACTCCACTCCGGGGTTGCTGGTGAGCGTGATCCCTCCCTCGGCGAAGATCGCGGCGTTGGAGGCGCTGTTGCTGAACACCCCGCGTACGGCGCGAATTTCATTTGTGGACGTGTCTCGGGCGGCGCCGGTGATTGTCACGGTCTGCGTTCCGGGTCCTTGGGCGATGGCAATTTCGTACTCCCCTCCCGGCAGGTCCGTATACGTGTTGTCGAAATCATAATTGGCCAGGGTTCCTCCGCCCTGGAGGGTGTTCCAGTTGCCGGTGCTTTGAATGATCGTCTGGAAGCCTCGTTCCACGGCGGCTTCTGCCAATTGGAAGGCGCGGGTCGAACGTTGTTGTTTCACCGTCCAGCGGCTTTCGTTCTGAATATAGACGATAATGGCTGGGACCAGGAGCGCCATCACTAAAAGCAGGATGATCGCCCCGATGATGACTTGCCCTTCAGAAGATCGTTTCAATTCATAATCCTCACTTTTTCAATAGATAATTCCAGGGCCTTGTAACTTCCCTGGAAGGTGGCTTTTTCCATTGTCATAGCCACAGAGATAATGGAGGGATCATCGCTGCGGGGGTACGTAAAGGCGATGTAGCGCAGATTATTGGAAATGGCGGTCGTGCTGTCGGCCACCTGGAATAACGTCAGCCCCTGCTGGTAAAAGATCATGTCGCGGCCGTCTACGGTCGTGAAGCTGATTCGAGAATGAGGGGGTTGTCCCGTTATCTGATCAACCGTCACTGTGTAGGACAGCGCTTGCCGAAGGAACCGGTTGATGATATCCAGGCCGACGCGGGCGTCCCGTTGAATCTCTATTTTGGCGTTATGCAGCTGGTAGAAACGGATAATCTGCGTCATCAGGGTGGGCCCCGACAAAGCCACCAGGCCGAGAATCGCCACGACCAGCATCATCTCGGTCAACGTGAAGCCGCTTCGTTTGAGGGGTCCTTTTACCATTGTAGATTCTGCGACAAAATCTGCCCCGCCGTACTGACCGTGACGCTGAAGGGTCCCGCGCGGGTCACGCTGGGGGTCGTGCCGCTGAATTCAGTATACCAGCCATAGACCTTATAGGCGGCGGTCGAGCTCCGGACCATGAGCGAGTAACTGCCGGTGGAGTCGCTCGAAGCGGCATAATAGCACGGGTTGCAGAGGATGCCCGTGCCGCCGTTCATCGAGGGGGGCGGGGAGGTTATTCCTCCGGTCAACGTGGTCGAACTGGCCACCACCAGCACCCCGGTGGTGATCGGCTCGCTGCTGCTGGAAATGACTTGCCCGGTAATTTCCGCTAATCCGTTGGTCACCGTGAAGGTGGAGACCGTGGTGGCGGTCCCCGTCGAACTCAGGGTCACGGTGACGCTGCTGGGGCTTGCGGATTCTGCCGGGTCCAGGGCCGGCGTGATCGTGTAAGTGCCTGTCGTCAGGTTCGAGAGATAAAAATAGCCGTTGCTGCCTGAGACGGCCTGACCGACCTGGTTTCCTCCTAAAAGCGCGACCGCGACGCGCCCGGGCAATGGGGTGTTGGATCCTGTACGGAAATACCCTCTCAGGATACCCCCCAGACTGAGCGTGAACCAAGTGGAGGGATTTCCTGACGGGAGGTCGTAGAGCGTGCCTGCCGTCAATCCGGTTAAATCGCTGCTTTGGCTGGTGTAAGCCATGTTTGCGTTATTGTAATTGGCCGTCACGCGCACATCCCCTTCCGGGACGGAAACATAATAGCGGCCGGCGGAGGAGGTGTTTCGCGTCTGCCCGCCGGCGCCCACGACGATGCCGGGCAGAGGCGTGCCGTTTGCGTCGGTGACCACCCCTGAGATAAAAGCATAACTGGTGGTGTCGTTCAGGATCGTGGTGGTCGCTCCCGTGACCGCCCAGGTCGGATAGGTCGCCCCATTGGGTACGCCGGTGCTGACGCTGGCCGTCATGGTGACAGAGCTGATTTCCTCGTAATACGTGCCGGACGAAACGATCAGGGTCCAGGTTCCGGTGGCGATGCTGGGCACGGTGAAGGAACACGCTGGTTTGCCGTTGACGGTGGTGTCCGTGCAGGTGCCGGTCTGCGAGAGGGAATCGTTGACCGAAATCAATGCCCCGGTGGCGGGCGTGCCGGACACGACCGGTTCGCTGTCTGAGCTATTCCGGGGGGGATAGACCATCGGCTGGCGGCCATCCGTCTCGAAATCCGTAGTGTTGTCATGGGTGTCGTAGGCGCGACCCTGGCCCGAAACGACGCCATAGGGTCCCGAGATGCGCACGTATTGTTCATCGTCTTCTAATCCGACGAACTGGTTGATCGCGTCCCCTTCGATCAGCGGGGGGTCGTTCCCCGCTTTTTTCCAGCCGACGCGGTCGATCCAAGACCCGTCAGAGACAAGGGCAAGGCCCACACCGGCCGCGTCATTGCCTGCGTCGGTATTAATATCAATGAGGTTCGGAAAGTCCGCGTTGCTGGCGCTGAACACCGCATCGGCCGTTCGTGCGACGCCCACCGCCGTGACGGTTCCCGTGTTGGCGAAAAGGTAATACTGGCCCGGCCCGATCGTTAAGGTGCTGTAATCCATGGCGATGGTCGTGAGAGAGCCTCCTCGGCGCTGATATTTGAGGTCGATGACGGCGGTGGCGGCGTCGCTCGCGATGGTCCAGGTGTAGGAAGACGGATTAAACACCTCGACATATTCCTGAAAAAAGGCGGTTGCATCCTGCGTGCTGCCGACCACTTGGCTGATCACGAGGTGATCGGCGAGATAGGCGTACCCGGTGGCGGTGCCGGAGGACATCTTGCCCAGGACAAAATTGACTGTCTTTGCTTCGCCGCTGGCCACGGATTGATAATTACCTGTCGTGGAGGGGAAGTACCCATGAGTCGAACAAGTGAGCGTGTAGGATCCCTGGCTGACATTGAACTGATAGACACCCGATGCATTCGAAAAACCAAACCAGTTGGGATTGTCAACGACCTGGACGAGAGCGTCTCGAATGGCGTTGTTGGAGGTGTCTTTGACGGTCCCCGTGAAACTGGCATTTAGGGGGTTTGCGGCGGGGTTGGCCATGAGATTATGCATTTCATGATTGTTGAGCCCTGAACCGGACTGCCAGATGACAAAGGTTGTGATCAGCTTCAGCCCCGTATCATTGCTGGTAAACGG
This sequence comes from Elusimicrobia bacterium RIFCSPLOWO2_01_FULL_59_12, assembly GCA_001800075.1. Classification (GTDB taxonomy): domain Bacteria; phylum Elusimicrobiota; class Elusimicrobia; order 2-01-FULL-59-12; family 2-01-FULL-59-12; genus 2-01-FULL-59-12. Next base: position 72,467 of record MGUR01000062.1, on the reverse strand, counting down.
GGCCGTCGAAATGCTGGTCCCGGATGGGTAGGCGAAATCGACGCGCGTGGCCCGGGTAAACGTCATCCCGCCCTCCACGAG
>MGUR01000062.1:62156-72329 GCA_001800075.1 Elusimicrobia bacterium RIFCSPLOWO2_01_FULL_59_12 | reverse complement strand
GTGATAAAACGGAAGGACCCGATGGCCGCGAGCACTCCAACGGACAGGATCGCCACGGTGATCATCAATTCGACCAGCGTGACGCCTGCCACTCTACGGCCACGATGAGGGCCAAAGTCCATCCCTATCTTTTACACGGCTTAACAGCTATTTTCAATCTATTAATGCCAGCTCGACTGACTATTTACATATATCATTTATGTCTATATTTCAATGTATTTTAGAGGTGTACTTGCGGCGGGAATTAACTTTGAATCGGAACGGCGGAGGGGCGCGAAAGGATGCGCTGATAAAATGCCAGGGTATCTCTCAAGGTGCGTTCGATGCTGACTTGTTCCTGGGCTAGAAAGGCAGACCGCTTCATCGCCGCGTGCTGGGCAGGGTTTTCCAGGGTTTGGTGAAGCGCTTTAAGGGCTCGCAGAAGCCCCTCCGGCGTGGGATGACCGTGGTGGTAGGCGACTTCAAAACCGTTGGGGGTTTGGCCGGCTTTTTCCTGGCCCGCAAAGAGGACCGATTCGGGAACCGCCCCGTCGTGGGTGGCGATCACCAGGTCTCCGTTGAGCTGGGCTTTCATGAATCCGGTGGCCGCGGCTTCCCGGCCGTCATCCGCCAGCATGATGGCCGCGTCGCTTCCCTGGAATAACCGGGGGGCCGCCCACACGTTGAAGTTGTCCAGCAGCACAATGCGTTCCTGCAGGATGCGGTCCTGGCTGATCAGGTCCAGGAGGTTGTAAATCATGGCCTGCGCCTGGTCATCGTGCTGGTGGATGCGTCCCCCGACCAGCAGGACGATCTGCGACTCAAAAAACTGTTTTTTGAGCGCGGGGTCCTTGCAGATGGCGTGCAGGAGATCCAGCCGTTTGTAGCCGGTGATGCGGCGCGTCCAGAGGACGACCCCTTTTCCCCGCACTTGCTCTTTCCAAGTGTGCCACAGCCCATAAGTTCGCCAGATCCAATCCAGCAGTTCGGCTTTCTTTCTGTCCAAAATCTTGAGCAGTTCCTCATCGCTGACGGCTGACGCCGAGCGATACTCCGGCGCTTGCCAGTAGTCAACAGACACGCCATTTGTAATGGAATCAATCTTTGCCGCGTAATCTTTCAGGGATGGCATCGCTCTCATCACGTTGGCATGCTTGATCGAGACCCCGAAAACGCCGTCCGCAAGGCCGATCAACAAACGCGTGACATCCACATCCTCGCGTGTCTTGGACGGCCCGGCGGGAGAACTATACATTGAAACATCCAGTTTAACGCGCGTTTGAATCTCCGTTGACCAGATGGGATGGGCGTATTCCATGGGGGTATGGTCGTTAAATATAAAGCGCGTCTTTTCGAAGAAGGGATCCGTCTGAAACGCGTCCTTCGCCACGCGGGGATGAGCGAAGAGCGTGGGGGTTTCGCTCATGACCAGCAGCTCGGGCGCGATTTCCAGGGCCTTCAGCAGCGCCAGCGTTCCGCGGCCGATCAGCCAGCTTTGACGAAGGCGCAGGTCTTCGGACCACTGAGGCGCGTTGGGGGTTTTGTGGGGGGCATCCTCTTCGCTGGGATAGACGACATGGGTGATCGGAGGCGCATCAAGGAAATAGACCCTCGCTTTCCCAACGTCGAGCTGCCAGACTCTGACTTCGACGGCGTGACCGTCGAACATCAGGACCTTGAGCGTCAGGCCCGAATCACGCAGGGATTCCCTCAGGTAGGGGGCCACGGATCGTTTCTCGAGATGCAGCTGGCCCCACTCAAACCAGCTTTGAATCCAGGTCGTCTCGTAGAGGAACGTGACCCCGATAGCGCGCAGGCCTTTTTCAGCTTGCGCCACCAGCCGGTCTCGAAGGAGCGGTCCGATGCCTCCCACCGAGGTTGACATCGCGGCGTCCCGCGTGGGGCGCGCGCCATAGCGCGCGCGGAGGCGCTCCAGAAAGTCGGGCGGAAACGCGATTTCCATCGCCACTTCGATGACGGTGAGTGAAGACGGAGATGCCGGATCGCTCATCTTGAACGGAATAATACACGAAAAGCGACGGGATGTCATTTTTGAGTATAATCCGTGCCCATGGACAAAACGCTGGTCAATCCGCCCCTCTTCCGCAGCGCCGAGCGCACCCTGCCGGACCTGATCAAGACCCTTTTGATCCAGCTGGGGGAAGACCCTTTCAGGGAAGGCCTGGCGAAGACGCCCGTGCGCGTGTCCGAATCCCTGCGGGAGCTGACGTCCGGATATCACGTCGACATGGATCGTTTGATCAATGGCGCGCTCTTCGATGTGACCTACAGCGAGATGGTGCTGGTCAAAGACATCGATTTTTATTCCTTGTGCGAACATCACTTGCTTCCTTTTTTCGGAAGGTGCCACGTGGCCTACATTCCGGACGGGAAGGTGCTGGGCTTAAGCAAGATCCCCCGTATTGTCGAAGTCTTCAGCCGGCGCCTGCAGGTCCAGGAGCGGCTGACCTCTCAGATCGCGGAAATCATGCAGGCCAAGATCAACCCGCTCGGCGTGGCGGTCGTCATGGAAGCGCGGCACCTGTGCATGGAGATGCGGGGCGCGCAAAGCAAAAATTCTCCCACCGTGACCAGCGCGATGCTGGGCGCGTTCCGAAAAGACCCCCGCACGCGGGACGAGTTTTTGGATTTGATCAACGGACCCAGACGATAATCGAAGAAAGAGAGCCTGAGGCATGGCGGAATCGTTAGCCGGACTGGAAGATGTGGTCGTTGCGACCTCGACCATCTGTTTTATTGATGGAGACAAAGGGATCCTGCGCTACCGGGGCTACGACGTTAACGAGCTCGGGCAAAAATCGACTTACGAGGAAGTAGGCTACCTGCTTCTCTACGGACAGCTTCCTGCCGAAGCGTCCTTAAAGTTGTTCCGGGAGGACCTGCGAAAAAACCGGGCGGTTCCCGAAGGTCTGGTCTCTCTCTTGAAAGGGATTCCGCCCCGTACCGATCCTATGGCCTGGTTGCGCACCGCCGTCTCCGCGCTGGCCGCCTTTGATCCGGAATCGGAAGACAACAGCGAGCCGGCCAATTTGCGCAAAACAATCCGCCTGGTAGCCCAGGTCGCCACGCTGGTCGCCGCCATCGACCGCATCCGGAACAATCAGCCGTTGATCGCGCCGGACCCTCAACTCGATCACGCGTCCAACTTCCTTCATATGCTGACGGGTAAGAAACCCGATGATTTGAGCCGGCGGGCCATGGACCTGGCGCTTATTCTGCAGGCGGACCATGAGTTGAACGCCTCCACGTTCGCAGGACGGGTGACCGTGTCGACCTTATCCGATCTGCATTCGGCCGTGACGTCCGCGGTGGGCACTTTGAAAGGCCCCCTGCACGGAGGCGCCAATCAGCGCGTCATGGAAATGCTGGACAAGGTGGGAGGCGTCGAAAAGGTCGAAGGATTCATAAAAGAACAGCTGGCGGCCAAGAAAAAGATCATGGGATTCGGCCACCGCGTCTACACCACCATCGATCCCCGTGCGGCGATCTTGAAGCAAATGTCCCGCGACCTGAGCCAGAAAATAGGTCCCTCCAAATGGTTTGACATCTCCGAAGCGATGGAAACAATCATGCTGCGCGAGAAAAACATCAACGCCAACCTGGATTTTTATTCCGCTTCCGTGTACCGCTACCTGGGGATTGCGACCGACCTCTTCCCGTCTATTTTCGCCACCAGCCGGATCGTCGGCTGGTGCACGCATTTTATCGAGCAGTATAAGAACAACCGGCTGATCCGGCCGCTGACTCATTACGCCGGCCCGCAAGGCCTGCAGTACGTTCCGCTCGCGAGCCGCAACACCGCCTCTCCGCATTAAGTGAAACTTCACGAATTCCAGGCAAAAGAAATCCTCTGGAAAGAGGGCGTTCCCGTTCCCCTCGGGGTGCCGCTTTTGTCGCTTCAGGAATGGCCCGGTGTGTCCGCCAAGCTGCCTCCGGGTCCCTGGGTTGTTAAATCCCAGGTGCATACCGGTGGCCGCGGCAAGGCCGGCGGCATTCTTAAGGCCGGCACCAAAGCGGATCTGGAGTCCGCGGTCCAATCCCTCTTTGGCAAAACCTTGGTCACGCATCAGACGGGTCCCGGCGGCGTGATCGTGCGAAAACTTTATGTGGAACAAGCCCTGACCGTGGCGCAGGAGCTCTATGTCGCCTGCATCATGGACCGCTCTAAAGCGGCGCCCGTGGTGATGGCCTCCCGCGAAGGCGGCATGGATATTGAGGACATTGCGAAAAACAAACCGGACGCCATCCTTTTTGAGACGGTTGATCCGGAGAACGGTCTGGGCGTGGAAGCGGCTCGCGCATTGGCGCAAAGACTGGGGCTGCAGGGATCAGCGGTGGAGTCTGTGGCCGCCGTGATTCAAGGCGTGTGCAAGGCTTTTCTCGCGATGGATGCTTCGCTGGTGGAGGTCAATCCTTTGGGCGTGACGTCCGAAGGCCAAGCGATCGCGATGGACGCGAAAATGACCCTGGATGACAATGCTCTTTTCCGCCATCCGGAAGCCAAAGCCTGGCATGACACGGCCGAGGACAATCCGCTCGAAGCGCGCGCCGCTCAGGCGGGCGTCAACTATATCGCCCTGGATGGGAACATCGGGTGCATGGTGAATGGGGCGGGACTGGCCATGGCCACGATGGATCTGATCAAGGTCCACGGCGGGGAGCCGGCCAATTTTCTGGACGTGGGGGGCGGCGCGAACACCCAGCAGGTGACCGAGGCCTTCCGCATTCTTCTGGCAGACCCCCGGGTGAAGGCCGTTCTGGTGAATATTTTCGGCGGCATTATGAAGTGCGACGTGATCGCGACGGCGATCATCGCGGCGGCCAAAGAGGTCGGCCTACGTATTCCGCTGGTCGTCCGGCTGGAAGGAACCCATGTGGAAGAAGGGCGTGACCTTTTGAACGCTTCAGGTCTGACGCTCACATCAGCGAAGGATTTGACGGAGGCGGCTGAACGGGTTGTGGCGGCCGCAAAGGCGGACAACTAGTTTTTTATGGGCATCCTGATTAACAAAGATACGAAGGTCCTCTGCCAGGGGATCACCGGATCCGCGGGATCGTTTCATTCACAGCAGTGCCTGGCTTACGGGACCCGGGTCGTGGCGGGCGTGACGCCGGGCAAAGGCGGCGCCACGGTGGGGGGCGTGCCGGTGTTCAATGCGGTGAAAGACGCCGTGAAGGCCACCGGCGCGGACGCCTCCATGAGTTTTGTGCCGGCGGCGCACGCCGCCAGCGCCATTCTGGAAGCGGCCACGGCCGGCATCCGCCTGATCGTATGCATCACGGAAGGGATTCCCGTACTGGATATGGCGCGCGTCAAGGCCCGGTTAACCGGTATGGGATGGAAGGGCCGGCTGATCGGGCCGAACGGGCCGGGGTTGATCACGCCCGGTGAATGCAAGATCGGCATCATGCCCGGCTATATTCACAAGCGCGGTTCCGTGGGCGTGCTGTCCCGCTCCGGGACGCTGACCTATGAAGCCGTCTGGCAGCTGAGCCAAAGGGGGATCGGCCAGTCCACGGTGATCGGGATCGGAGGCGACCCCCTCATCGGAACTTCCTTTGTCGACTTGCTCGAATTGTTTCAGGAAGATCCCGGAACGGATGCGGTGCTGCTGATCGGAGAAATAGGCGGCCGCGCCGAGGAAGAAGCGGCTGAGTTTTTTAAAAAACGCATGACCAAACCGATGGTCGCGTTTATCGCCGGCCAAACGGCGCCGCCCGGCCGGCGGATGGGTCATGCGGGCGCGATCATCGAAGGGTCCTCGGGAACCGCGGCGGAGAAAATGAGACTTTTACAGCAGGCCGGGATCCGCGTGGCCAAAAGCCCGGAATCCTTGGGAGAAACCGTCGCGTCGATCATGTCCGCGAAAGCCTGACGCTCAATAAGCCTCACCCGTCCCCACTGAACGCGGGGCCACCCCTCCCTGACGGGAGAGGGTTATACGATAAGTCGTCCCTTCTCCTGTCAAGGAGAGGGGGAACCGGTCGCCGCGGCGATCGGGGGGTGAGGCTTCTCTTGCAAAACCGCCGTACTTCTGCAAAAAACAGATATGTTCCGGAAAAAGTGCCCTTCTTGCGGCAAGGACATCCCGACCTCCATTGACGTCTGTCCGTACTGCCGCCGGGATGAGGCGGGCCAGGCGGCCGCCGCCGAGTTGCCGGCCGATTCCGGGATGGAGGGGTCATTGCCGGAAGACCTGGTCCAGCTTGGGAACAATGATCCTTTTGTTCGAAAAAGCGCCGCCGACCGCATCGCTCAGAAGGGATCCGCCGCCGTTCCGACGTTGATCAATTTGCTCAGCGAACAGTCCCATAAGGGAGCCGCTGAAGTGGCGCGGCTGCTTGGGCGATTGCGGGACAGGCGCGCTGTCAGCGCCTTAGTCCAGGCCATCAAAACGGGGGATGAAGAGCTGCGCTCAACGGCCGTGTGGGCGCTTGCGCAGATTAACGATCCGCTGGCGCTTGAGGAGCTGCTGCATGAAGCCGATCGCAATAATCCGACCGTTCAAGCCTATCTCGCGCATATTATTGCGGGAGTCCAAGACCCCCGGGTGGTTCCCGCGCTCATCAAGCTGGCTCGTCACACCAGCCGGGAAGTTTCCTTTCAGGCCATCTGGGCGCTGGGAGAAGCAGGCGACAGGGCGGCGGTGCTTCCCTTGCGGCGGCTCCTCGGCCGAAAAGACGCGTTGATCCGGGCGGGCGCGGAGGCATCCCTGCGGCGTTTGGGCGGGCCGGTTCGGCGGGCTATTCCAATTTTTGGGGTGGCGGCGGGGTTTGCCGCGTGTTTGTCGGCCGGAGCGGCGCTGTTCTGGCATTTTTACAAATAAAACTCACGCAGAACCATATCGACGCGCTTGGCGACCTGTTGTTCTTCGATCGGCTTCCTTAAAAATCCGTTCGCGCCCAGTCCAAAGCACTTCTCCACGGTTTCTCCCGTCGTTTGCTGAGACATCATGATCACCGGGATGTGCGACGCTTGGTGATCGGAGCGGAGCGCCTTGAGCAGTTCCCAGCCCGCGTCCCACGCCAGGTCCGTGCTGGCCAGGATCACATGCGGTTTCCAGGCGAGGGTGCAGAGCGCCGCCTGCGGAGGCGTGAAGGCCGGCAGGGGTTCCTGACGGCGTGCCCAGAGAAGCTTTCTCAATTTCATCAGGTCGGAGAGATCGTCCTCCACCAGGAGGATTTTCACCGGGCTGGGAAGGGTTCTTTGGACGACGCGCGTGTCTTCGACACCGGTGTATTGATAGGCCGTTGTCTTGAGGTTCACGTCCCATCCCAGGCGCGCCAGCGGCAGGGAGGCCTGTATCAGCGCGTTGACCGTCTCCTGCGAAAACCGGGCCTGGTTGGGAAGGCTGGATTGCTGCAGTTTGGCCGCGACATCAATGGTGTGTGAAATGAGCTGTCCCGCGGCCATCGACTGGCTTTCATACACTTGGCCGGTGTTGACGCCTAAGCGAAGGGCGAAGGGCCGCGAGAGGCGGTTTTGTCTTTTGTTGAAACTCGGGGTTTCCCGCAAGATGTTTTGGACGGCGGCGGCGGCGTCATCGGCCCGTTCAAAGCGGCACATCATCCCATCTCCGGAGATGGTGGCGATTTCCCCATGATGGGTGTAGGCCAGCTCCCGGACCATTTTGTGATAGGTCAGGAAAGTGTAGATGACGTCCTGTTCGTTTTCACCGCTTTTCAGCGACGTCGAATCAACGACGTCGATGGACACAAACGTGCTCGTTTTTGAGAAGAGGTCTGCGACACCCGAAAGCCCGGCGCTCGGATCCATGGTGTTGTATACCGTCGGAAGAGGTTGATTTCAAGAAGAATATCTTTAGAATGGGGATGGGTATTCATCCATGGGCAAGCTTTTTATCGGGCATTACGGGCATCCTCCGGAAGCCGAGTCGGCCACCCTCGCGCTGCGGGATTGCCACCAGCGGCTGGGACTGCGGCCGTCGGACTTTGTGTCCGCCGAAACGCCGGAATTTTTCAAGAAAAAGCACGGGGCGGTAGGGAAATACCTGGTCTTCCAGCTGGACGCCGAGGAATCAAAAGACACTGCGGCGTGGCGCCCCGGCTACTACCTTCTCCCGTTGGAAGCGGCCGACATTTTAAAGATATTCGACAAGCGGGAGCTGGCTCGAGGCGGCGCTATTAAAAGGCCGTATGACCTGCAATCCGAAAGGCCGCCTCCCGCGGATGTCATGGAGCGGGCCAACCGTTGGGCGGACCAATCACAGCCGCTTCTATTCCAGTGCCAGTGTCCCCAGCTCCTTCTGCGCCTGGATCCACCGACCTTGATGCGCCGCCATTGGAAGGCGCGCCTGGGGTGTGAAAAGCGCTGCCAGCCTGCGCTGAAATCCCGGATTTAAGCTTTAATCCGTCAAGAAGCTCAGGGAAGGTTCGAATTCCTGGGAGGAATTCTCGAGGATGCCGCCGCCCTTTTTCTCGTTCGGAGCAGGACCGAATTTGACGTGCATGGCGTAGCGGTAGGAATTGCCCAGATCACCGAAGGGCACCCAGGCAAAGTCAAAACCGACCCGGCCGATCTCCAGCCCGCCTCCCGCCGACACGCCCGCGAACCCTGAGACATCGCTGTCCGAACGGTAGCCCGCGCGCACGCTGTACCCCATGGATTTGGAGACGGCGTGGCGGTATTCGCCGCCCACGGCCAATCCGATATCGTGATCGCGCGGGATCAGGACGTCCATCGACAAAAGAAGTTTTTTCGGTATCGGCTGCAGGCTCGCGCCCATGCGGATCGTCAATGGCAGGGGATCCGACTCGCTGACAAACTTGACCTGCGTTCCGACGTTCTGCAGGGAGCTTCCCAGGCGCAATCCATGCCAGTCGGTGTCATAGGTGATCCCGCCGTCGATCGCGTAGGCATTGGCATGCACGGAATCCAGGGAAAGCCGGATGTGTTTGACATTGGCGCCCAGGGACAGGCGGTCCGTTACGGGATACGCATAACTGAGCCAGTAGGCGCTGTCGCTGGCGCCGAAGCGCTCCAGCGGCGCGTCGGTGTCTTCCGTGCGGCGCTCGATGTCATCGGTGTGCAGGTTGGTGACCGCAAAGCCCCAGGTCCCGCGGGTTTGAGTGGGATAGGCGAACGCGGCAAATTCGTAGCTTACATTTTGGAACCATTGCATGTGCATTCCGGTGAGCTCGGGATGCTTGAGCTTGGCCAGGCCGGCCGGGTTCCAGTAGATCGCGTGGATGTCATCCGCCACGCCCGTGAAGGCCTCGCCCATCCCCGCGGGCCGCGCGCCCGGACCGATCTTGAGGAAAACGGCCCCGCTGGTGCCCGCGTCGCTTTTCCCAAACGCGCCGGCGAAGGAAGATAGCAGGACAAGCATCCCCACCGTCATTCCCGCGAAAGCGCGCACGCCACACTTCCGGCGCGCCCGCCCAGTCGCGTGGAGGGCGGGAATCCAGCGGCGTTGAAGTAACGTCCCTGGACCCCGGGTCTCCACCCGGCTTACGACCTGCCGGGGTGACGATGCTTTCTTATGACCGATGCAATAGAGCATCGTCACTTGATCACCGCCATCTTGAAGAATTTAGTCTTCGAGCCGACTTTCAGCATGCCGATATAAACGCCGCTGGCGACGGCATTCCCCGCGTCGTTGCGGCCGTTCCACTCCACATAGTTGTAGGTGTCCGTCGACGGGGCGCCCAGATTCAGGGACCGCACTTTTTCACCCACCAGGGTGTAGATTTCGATCGCCGCATGGCCCGCCATCGCCGCCGGGATGGCGTAGCGGATGATCGTCCCGTCGGTCGTCAGATCGGAAGTGGAGCCGCCGTGGTTGAGCGTCTTGGTTTTGGATTGCAGATTGAACGGATTGGGAAAGTTAAAGACCTCTATGTCGGGCGTGCTGGAGGCGTCCCCGTCGACCTGGATCACCGGCTGGTTGCTCTGGATCACCACGAAGGTGGAGAAGTGGCTGACACCGACGGAGATCGTATGGTTGGAGGTGTCCACCACGCGCTGGTAGTTCTCGATCAGGTATTGCGAGCCGTTAAAGAAATAAATGTTGATCAGGTTGGGATCCGCCGCGGTGTCATAGGTGAGCGTCAGCGTGGCCGTCTCGTTGAGCGTGTGAGAAAGGCCCGCCGGCAGCAGCAGGGAGTAGAAGGAACTGAGCGGGTTGACGGCAGCCGGCGCGCGCGCAGACT
>MGUR01000062.1:46427-62146 GCA_001800075.1 Elusimicrobia bacterium RIFCSPLOWO2_01_FULL_59_12 | reverse complement strand
GACCCGGCGCCCGCCGAGCCGGCGTCATCGGTGGCGGCGAACGTAAAAGCGTAGGAGGTCGTGGCGTCCGCCGCGGTGCCGTCGGTGTTGAGCAGGGCGTTGGCCGGGATCGAGACATTGGATGGATCCAGGGAATCGGACAAAGAGACTTCGCCGCCGAGCGCGGGGTTGATCGATTCTTCCGCCACGGCTTTTTGCCCGAGAAGCAGCGTGACGGTCTTGGTTATCACGAACTCGGCGCCGGTCGCGGGGTTGATGTCCACGCTGGAGGCGCTGAACTCAAGCGTCGCGTTCTGCTCCCCGGCCGCCGGCGCGTACTGCGCCGTGAGCTGCCGGCGATCGCTGCCCAGCGCGGTGTTTGACAGGACCCCTGAGCCGCGGGTGAGGGTCAGAAAGCTGGAGGGGTCCTGATCTCCCGGGCCGTTGCGGATGGGGCGCGAAAAGTAGAACGTGATCAGCATGTCGGCGCCGGATTTCCGCACGTGGGCGATCGCCAGCGGGGCGGAGGGCTGGAACGTCAGGGATTTTGAAAGGGCGTCGGTCGAGGTGGTGAACGCCAGCCCCTTCCCTTCCGAAGGCACGATGATGTTGTCTCGGTCATCGAAGAGCAGGACGGAGTAGGTTTTGGGAGCTAATTCGAAGCCGGCGAATTTGATCGAAAGGATGTTGTTTGTCTGGGCGTCCTTGTTGATCTGGCCGAAAATGATGCTGCCCAGATCGGCGGAGGCCGCCACGGCCTGGCGGACATCGCCGGTGTTCACCGCGGAGCCGTCCGGTTTGGCCAGCGTGACGTTCAGGGACGGGCCGGTTTGAAGCGTGAGCGTGCCCAGGTCCCTGACGGTATTCGAAAGCGCGACGCCGGTCAGCTTAAGCGGGCGGTATCCCAGGCACTGAACGGTGATGTCATAGGCGCCCGCCGGCAGATGGGCGATGTTGAACGTCCCGTTGAGCGCGGTGGCGCTTTCATCGCCGAGCGGATCGTCCGCGACCCGGTCCCCTTGCAGTTTCAGGAACACGGCCGCCGCGGGATAACCTTCGTTATCGCCCACGGGGTAGGACAGCGGCCCGCCGTCGATGGTGACGACCCGCCCGGTCAGGCCGGCGTTCGCATCCTTCAGCGAGAAATCAATTGTGGGCGCGGGGACCCCCGTGACATCCACCGCCAGCCGGCGGATCTGGCCGTACGGCACCGATTGGACCGTTTCGCCGGGGTGCGGCCTCGGCGCGGCCACAAAATCATAGATTCGCACATCCGGGCTCAGGCCTGAGAAGGCATAGCGCCCGTCACTGTCCGTAAACGTTTCCTGGCCGTCGCGGCCATGCTGGGAGTTGGATGGATACGCCCGCACGCGAATGTTGGAAAGCGGCGTGCCGGCGGAGTCCGTCACGGTCCCCGATATAGAGAGGCCTGGTTTGAGCGTGATCGTTCCCAGGTCCAGCGTCTGGCCCTGTGTGAGGACCACGGCGCCCTTGGTGGTCGCGGCGATGTTGAGGCTTCCCTGGCCCTGAACGGACGATCCGAAGGAGTCCTGCTTAAAAGTGACGTCGTAGGTGCCGGCGATCAAGCCATCTATGGAGAACTGGTTGTTGGCGTCGATTTCGATGCGCGGCCCGGAGGAGCCCCGCGCGGCCTCGGCATACCCGCTGGGAACCCAGGGATTGGCCTGCGCGAAGATGCGGAAGCTGTCCGGCAGGGTGTTGACGTTTGACGGGGTGATCAGGGTCAGGAACGGCGTGCCGTCCGGGTTGGCGCCCTCGATGGCGAGCGAACCGACGACGCGGGCCGCCGTGACCAGCTGGATGTCGATCCCGCTTTGGTCACCGCCCGTGATTTCGAATTGGACCGGCTTGGCGACGTATTGGGTCACCCTGCGGTTGAGGATGTTGTCGTAGGTCCCGAGATCGCGCAGGACGATCGCGTACCGTCCCGGCGCCAAGCTCGGAATGGTGAACGATTCGGAAGCCGCGGGACTGCCCGCCGCTCCGATTTGCACCGAGTCGGACTGGACCGTATCTCCGCGGTCGGTGACCACGCTCAGATCGAAGGTGCGCCAGTCGGTGGCGCCGGGCGGGAGGTAGACCGTGCCGGACGCGCTGTTGCCGTCGGAAAGGCCGAAATCAACGCCGGTCACCGTGGAGCCGACGACCGACACGACCTGCTTGACGACGGCCACATTCGGGCTGTCGGTGGCGTCGAAATAAGGGTAAACGTTAACTTCCCAGAGACCCGGCGTCAGGCCGGCGATGGCATAGGAGCCGTCCGCCGCGATCGTTCCGTGCCGGTACTCGCCTACGCCGAAGCAGTTTGATAAGCCGCTGCGGTTGGCCTGATCATAGGAGTTGAAGTTTTTCGGGAAGGCTTCCACGCGCGCCGCGGGCACAACGGAAGGGGTCCCGCCCTGGCACTGCACGCCCGTGCTGGTGTGTATCGGAACGCCGCCCAGAGTCAGCGTTTGAGTCGTCGCCGTATCAAGCAAATCGCCGAGCGTATTGATCGTGACGACCGCGCCGCTGGCATTGAGCATCGTGAAGCCGCTCTGCACGGAGACGCTCCCCGTGATCCCGTAGGTGGCGCCGCTTAAATTTAAGTTGAGCGTCGTGGTTTGCCCGTTGGTGACGGCGATGGGCCGGCGGATCTGCATGCCCGTGGTCAAGTAGGTCGCGACCAGGCTGTAATAGCCGGTGTTCAGGCCGGTGATGGCATAGGGCGGGCCGGACGCCAGGTCGATCTCGCGCCCTCCCGGTCCTTGTAGAGAGATATGCACCTGGTTGTAATCCGATTGTCCTCCGGGCAGCGTGATGCTGCCGGAGATTTGACCGGTGTTTTCATTGAGAACGATGTTGAGCGTCCCGGTCCCTGCCGTGACGGTGACCGATCGCGAACCGGCAGGGACGGATTCAAATCCGGGCAGGTAGGGAGGAAAAACCTGATACGTCCCGTTGGCGAGGCCCCCGATGGTGAACGTCGATTGCGTCTGCGCGGCATCGGTCGCCAGTTGCACTTGGGTAAAGGCGTTTTGGCCGAGCTGAGGGGAATAGGCGCTCACCCACAACGTCATCGGATCGGCCTCGCCGGTGGTGTTCCCGTTGATGGTCAGGGTGCCGTTGATTCGACCCCCTGTCGAGAATCCCGTGAAATCGAGGCCGCCCCCGGTGAGGGGATCGCCGAGGCTGGACGATCCGACCACCACGCCGGTGCTTTTCAAGGGGGCATAGCCGAACGCCTGCGCGATGAAGCTGTAGGTGCCGGGGCTGACCGCATAGATGCTGTAAATGCCGGTTGAGACGCCCACGTCGATGAAGGCGCCGCCAAATACGGTTGCAAAGTTGGAGCCTTGCGGCGTTCCCTGTACGGAAATCCAAGTCGGCACGGGGGTCGGAGCGGGCAGGGTCAACTTCCCGAAAATACTGGCGCGCGTCGCCAGGTTGACGACGACGTCATGCGTCTGCCCGGCGCTCACGGTAAAAGCGGAATTGTCGGTGTCAAAACCCGGCAATTGAAGCCGCATCTGGTAGGCGCCGGGCGCCACGCTGATCACGGTCCAGGTGGAGGGAACGAAGGGGTCCCCGTTGTCCGACGTGGTCGTTCCGGGCAGCAATCGGAGGTTGCCCCAATAATTCTGGGCGTAGTTGGTAGTGTAGATGTTGATGGATCCAAAGGTCATGGCGGGAGAAGAGCTCGGCAGGACCGCGGCCACCCGTACGACGGCGGGATTGGCCAGAGCGATGTTCTGATTGGCGGCCGGCGCCGTCACGTTGGAACGCTGCCCGTTGATGTTTGTTTGCGTCGCGGTGCTCCAATAGTTGACATACAGGTTGTAAAGCGATCCGGACAAGAGCCCGTGCAGCGTGTAGCCGCCGGCGGCGTCGGTGGCCGCGAAACTGTATCCGGTTCCCCCGATGCGCTGCGCGTTGACGAAGGCCTGCGAAACGGGAACGCCGCCCAGCGTAATGGTCCCGGTGATCTGGGCGGTGTTGACGGTGATGGACAGCGAGTTATCGGCGGTCATGCCGGGGATTTCAAGACGGACGGCGTAGGCGCCGTTTGAAACGGGCTGGTTTTGAAAACTGCGGCCGTTCCAGACCAGGCTGCTTGACGGCTGGCCATATCCCCAATAGTCGAGGACGGGGGTCTGGAAGTTGTCGCTGGAGATCATCACGTGCCATTGAATCGCGTTATCCGACGGATTGAATCGGATAAACGCCAGGTCGCCGATTCCGTCGCCGTTAGGAGAGATCGTCACGGAGGTCTGGTTGTTGACGGCCGTCCCGCTGTCCACAGAGGGGTTCATGAACGTAAAGCTGCTGGAAAGCACATTGACCGTGCGCCAGATGGATTGGGAAGCGCCGTCAAAGGGACTGAGATAATCTCCCCGGATCGACAGGCTGTTCCCGATGGTGGATGTCCTGTAATAGAACGCGGTCGTGGAACTCCCTGCCGGGATGCCTACAAACGTGGCGGTTGAAGCAAAATTGCTGCTGGTCGAGAAGGCGACGCCTGTATCGGGTGAGGAGGATCCGTTGGGCATAAGACCGTTCAGCGTGATCGTTATTGAGGAGGACGTCAGCGCCGGCCGGCCGCAGTTGTCGTTGATTTGCAGCCGCAGCGCCAGGGAGGGGTTATTCGCGGCCACTGTCAAAATGGACCAGGGTTCATACGACAGCCACTTGGCGGGGCCCGGCACAAAGGACTGCACCGGCGGTGAGGCGATGGACGACAAGGCGCTTCCGCTTCCCATGGCGCTTTTCATCACCCAGACCGCCTGTGCCTGATTGGGCGGAGGACAATTCGTGAAAATATTCTGGACGGCGACCTGAACCTGGGTCCCTGCCGCTAGAAAGCCTGATGTCAGATCAATCACAACGCTTTGGCTGGTGGAGGGGGTCACGGTGAAGCTGACCCCCGCCGTGCTGGTGACTTGCACGTATCCGTTTTGACCGGGGTTGGTGGTTTGCAGATAGGATCCCCAGCCAAACGGCAGGCCGACTTCCAACCGGCCCCCCACCGACATGCCGACAGAGGGGACCGTGAAGGTCACGGTCGCGGTCACGACCTCCCCGCCGGACGCCGTGGCGGGCAAGATCGCGGCCGTTCCCAGTCCGCTGCCGGCGGCTGTGGAGGTGGAAGCGGCGGTGGCCGTCGATCCCATCACAAAGAAGTTGGGCATGTTGACCCAATTGAGCGCGCCGACGCGCACATGGTAGGTCGTTCCCGGCTGGAGCCCGGACAGCGTCATGGTCGTTTGGGCGAAATCGAACGTTATCGTGGTCATCGAGACCGGCATGAAGTCGGAACTGGTGGACGCCTGCAGCGTGTAGCCGATGGCGCCTCCGGCCCCCAAGGCCAGCCAATTGGCTCGAAGGGTCCAGGAAGAGGTTTGTGTGAGCTGAGCGCCATTGACCTGTTCGGTCAGCGTCGGCAGCGTGGAGAACTCGACCGCGTAGAAGGTGCCGCCCGGCTGCAGATCGCCCACCCGGAGGTGATAGGTCGTGTTCGCGAGCAGGGGGGAGACCGTCAGGCTTGAAACCGTGTCGTCAAAGGTAATGGACGAAATGATCGGGGCGCCCGCCGGGAACGGCTCGGAGGACGCATCGACGATAAAGCCGTCCGTCGACCCCGGCAAGCCCCATGCCATCCTGATGCTGTCCGAGCCGACTTCGACCGGCATCGGGTTGATCGGCGACGCCTGAAGAAAAGGGGCGGTGAGCAGGGAAAAAGCAAACGATAAGAGGAGCGGTTTAGTACGCATACGTGAATCCCATCAGATAGGTCTGCGTGTTGTAGTGGTACCGGTACACGCGGTT
Source organism: Elusimicrobia bacterium RIFCSPLOWO2_01_FULL_59_12 (assembly GCA_001800075.1). Classification (GTDB taxonomy): domain Bacteria; phylum Elusimicrobiota; class Elusimicrobia; order 2-01-FULL-59-12; family 2-01-FULL-59-12; genus 2-01-FULL-59-12. The sequence goes on along the minus strand of MGUR01000062.1, from coordinate 56,341 downwards.
GTCCTGGTTGTTGGAGTCATTCCATCCGAAGTAGGCGTTGGCCGCCAGATTGAATCCTTTGGCGATGGGGTAGGACCCGCCCAGCCCGATATAAGCGGAATCCACGCGCGTGGCGCCGGCGCCGTAGGCGCCTGCGGCGTCCTGGGTGCGGCGGTCCGCATAGGTCTGGCGCGAAAGGGAGCCGTTCAAATTGAGCGCCCAGGGGCTGGCGTCCGGACCCATGAGCAGGGTCCATCGGTGGTTCAGGCTGTGCGTCATATAGGAATAGAAGTTGGGGTTAAGGGTCACCTGGGCGGTGTCGTAATTGTTTTGATCGGAATCAAGCCGCGACCAGGTGTAGCCGGCGGAGGTGAAGAGGCGTTTGTGGGACTTTACAAAGACGGGCCAGGTGCCCTGGGTAGAAAGGGACTGCAGATTGTCATGCCGGGTTTCGCCCTCCAGATCACCGCTGGCGATCACCCGGTGCTGGTCCGGGTATTGCCGCAGCGTATAACTCGCGGAGAGATCGGCGTATCCGTTCCAGGGAAGTCCCGTGCGGGCGCCGAGGGTTAACGCATGGTTGGTATTATTCAGGACATCCGGTTCGCTCAATTCGCGGCCCAGCCCGGCGTTGATTTGGCTGGATTCCAGCGACGCGTAATTCGGAAACCCGATCCGGTAATGATCATACGCCAGCCGCGCGGTGCGGTCGCTGGCCCAGCTCCACTCCCCTTCCGCGCCGCCGAAAACCCGGCGGCTGTCATAAAGGCCTCTCCCCCAATTTTCATTTTGGGTCTCGCGCAGCAGGTCGATCCCGTACCCCCCCCACACCTTCAGTTTCAGGCCGTTGAAGAAGGAACGGATCAGTTTGGATGAAAAGATGTGGCCTTGGGAGTCCTGAAAGAGGGTCCCTCCGCCCACCAGGTCGGCGACCTGTTGGGTGCCGCGGTATGATCCCGCGTAAATTGGGACCAAGCTCCAGCGGTCGTTAAACTTCGTGTAAGGTGAGGCGGTCAATGACATCACGCCACCAAACGAACTTTCGGCGCCGTTGTAGTAATTCTGCCCTCCCATGATTTGCGCATCGATCACCGGCTTGACCTCCACGGCGGCGGCCCGCTCGCTGCACGCCAAAGAAACGATCAGGAACAACGCTTTGCGCATGGCTTACTGAATCAACCCCGATTGAATGAAAATCCTCGGCTCCACGACCAAGTCGATTTTCCGTCCCTCGAATTCCGTGGCCGATACCTGCTGTTCGTAATTCCACTTCAGCAATTCCCCTTTGTAGTCCGCCCCGGTTGACACGCCGGCGAAGGCGCTCTGCGGAGCGACGTGGCCGTTGTCGTCGATCAGCACGGTGCGGTAGGACTCGAAGGTGCCGTCGCCGTAATAATGGGTGATCGTGACATCGAGCGTCAAAGGGTCGATCGTGGTGACCGGCAGAACAAAACCGCCCGCGTAGGTCCAGTTCGCGTCGTGGGTGGCCGCCGCCAGGATGTTGGCCGCCCCGGCCGCGGCGTATGAGATTTTTGTGTTGTTGTTGATTTGGTGCGTGTAGGAGTTGAAGCGGGTCTTCCAGTACGTGTCCCCTTCCCCAAGGTTTTGAAACGTCCGGGTTTCGGGCATGTAAACCCCGAAGCGGGTCGCATCGCTTAATTGATCCGCGGTGACGATCGAAAAGGCGTCGGCCAGCGGGTTGTACACATCGTAGGTCCCATCCCCGTTGTCTTCAACGCCGGTCACGGTCCGGGTATTGCTTGGGTCGGTGGGATCGGTCAGGACGTAATCGCCGTTCGAATCGATCGTGATTTTGACCAGGTGGCCCCCGGACGCGGTGTCGCGCACCGAGTCCCGGGTGTTGGATTGGCCCATTTCATAGGCGGTCAGGTAATAGTCCGGGGCGGTCGTCCCGAAGCGGCCGGAGACGTCCCGGAGCGCTACCGATAGATCCGCGGGAAGCGTCCGATTGAAGGTCCCATGGTAGAAGAAATAATCCAGCTGATCCTTGCGCTCATTCAGCACGACGAATTTAAATTCGTTGGGCCGGGGGCGCATGATGTATTCCTCGAGGCGCACCCGGCGCCCCTCCACATCGATCAAGCTTTTCCCTTCGCGGTATTCCGCCAGCCGGATTTCGGCCGCCGCGGCCGCCATGACTTCCTGGCGCGTCATGTCGAGACTGACTTCATGGCGGGCGGCGCGGGCCAGGGGGGAATCGGAGGCGCCGCGCGTCGCCGCCGAACGCGGCGGGACCACGCTGCCGTCGCTCAGGATGCCCGCGCTTTCGCCGGCCCGGATGGTCAGTTCCGAAGCGCCTCCCGGGGCCAGCATCCCGACCATCCCTTTATAGACCTGGACCGCGGTGCCTTTGTCGCTGACGCCGGTCCAGAATTCCGTGCCGCGGACGGCGCAGACGGCGCTCGGCGTCTGAATCATGAATTTTTCCTGGCCCTTCAGAGGCCGGACTTTCGAGAGGACATTGCCCTTGTGGAGGTAGGTTTTGGTCTTTTCCGCTTGAAGGGAGGAGAGAGTCAAGTGCGCCTCTGCCGTGACGCGCAGGCGGTGGCCCTGGTCCAGATCCAAGTCCACCGACGAGTTTTCGCCGGTGATCACCGCCGTACCTTCCGCAAGGCGCTCCCCGAGCTCGACGAGAGCCCAGTCGTTGGATCCCTGCAGCTTCCGTTCCGCATGGCCCTTCAACTGAACGACCACGGCGGGTCCGGCATAGATGCGCGGCGCAAAAAGGCATAAAAATACCAGCGCCCCCGCCGCTCGCAGGATTCCGCGCTGGACGACCCCCATCCTCTTCACATATAGGTTCATTCGTTCGGCAGCCCCGCTGGCCTTCGGCGATTCGTCGTTAGGCTCGGAGGTTTTGCGTCCCCCAATTACTTGGGGTTTGCTATTGTCGTGACTGTTACTGATACCCTGAAAACCACGTTCTGTCAACGGAGAAAAATGCGCATTAATTCGTGTTAAAAATGAGAAAATGAGCCATGTCCAGACTGCGCGAACGTCTGCCTATTCTCCTGCTTTTCTGGGGGGCTTTTTTACTGCTCCATATAGCCTGCCGGTCCGTGAACTTTCAGCTCAAATCACCCCTCTGCGGCATAACCGTGTTGTTCTCCTTGATCTACATTTTTACGCCTGCAAAACTCCGTTCTTTGTTCGCGAACGGGCTGTTGGCCGTGAGCACGCTCTATCTGACCGCCGCCGCGCTTGATCTGCTGGTTCGTCCCTGGGTGATCGATCGGTTTTATTACCGGCCGGAGGAGAGGTTTTACACGCACTGGACTCGGCATGATCGAATCGGCCGATACGCTCCCCTGGTCGATTTTAAAGGTACGGTTTACGGGGACCTGGCGGCGATGGCGCAGCGTCCCGAATGGCGTGATGAGCGGCAGGTGCGGTTTCAAACCGATCGCTTTGGTTTCCGGAATGAGGACCCCCGGCCCACGTCTCCGGTCTCGCTCTTTGTGTTGGGCGATTCCGCGGCGGATGGCACCGGGGTCACTCAACCTGAAACCGTAACGAGCCGGTTGCGGGCGCTGTCAAGCAAACCGGCTTACAACCTGTCCATCATCTGCATCGGTCCGTGGGGGGAATACGTTAATCTGATCTCGGAATGGCCGAGGCTGCCGGTGGGTGAGCGCCCCCGGATTTATTGGGTGTTGTTTACCGCCAATGACATGGAGGACCCCTGCTGGCCCGCTTCTCCGGAAAAGATCCAATGGAAGACGCCCTGGGAAAGAGTCCGCACCCGGGTGCAAAACATCCGCCGGCATTCGGCGATCAGCTATTTCCTGCTGGGGTTGGATCAGAGCGTACAGGGGGCCAAACGGCAGGTGATCGTTAAGGATTTCTTTGGCAAGCCGCTGCTCTTTTTTGATGTCTACAGGGATGAAGCGCGCCGCACCGCGCGGGATCTCACGCGTCACCGGTATATGCCGGATGTGCAAAAATCGATCCAGGCGATGGGCGCCTGGGCCAGAGAACACAAGGTGGAGGTTGTCGTCGTTAGCCTGTCTTCCAAGGAGCAGGTCTATGAATGGGTTCTCAAGGACCAGAAACCCTGGCCGACCCCCGCTGCTCCCACGCCCTTTTTCCTGGCGATCCAGGACATCTGTCAAAAAGCAGGTCTAAAGGCGATTGATTTAAATCCCTGCCTTGTTAAAGAATCCAAGCGCCTATATGAGAAAACGGGCGAGCTCCTCTGGTGGCGGGATGACACCCACCCCAACGGCCAAGGCCATGCCGCCGTCGCCCGGTTTATAATGGAGTTGGAGCGAAAACGCCCCAAGGCCTAGGTCGTCGGCAAACTGATATAATCTCGGCTGTTTCTAAAGCAAATTCCAGATATTGGCGGGCCCGCCGAAGCCTCAGTGGCGGGAAGTCCGGCCCAGTTAACAGATTTGAGGCAGGGTAGCTCAGTTGGTCAGAGCGGCGCCTTCATAAGGCGTAGGTCGTGGGTTCAAGTCCCACCCCTGCTACTTTTTTTATGACCCTCTGGCCCCATCAATCGCCCTGCCTCATCATTGGTCATCGCGGCGCCATGGGCTACGCGCCCGAGAATACCATCGCCTCCTTTGAAGAAGCCATCCGCCGGGGCGCCGACTGGATTGAGCTGGACGTCCAGCTCTCCCAGGATGGCGAGCTGGTGGTGCTGCACGATACCTCGGTCGACAGGACGACCAACGGGGAAGGCTTGGTCCGGGATCTTTCCTGGAAGAAAATCAAGACGTTTGACGCCGGAGCGTGGTATGACCCCGAGTTCGCGCACCAATACATCCCCTCTTTGGGCAATGTCATTTCCAGGTTCCGGACCCGCCGGACCACAAAGCGCCATCCCGTCGGACTGGTCATCGAATTAAAAACGATCCGGGGGAGCGGCGGATCGCTGGCGGATGCCGTGGTGGCGCTGCTGCACAAGGAGCAGTTTACGGACCGGGTCGTTATCATCTCATTCGATGCCGTCGCCCTGCAGGAGGTGCGCGCGGCGGATAAGCGCGCGCCGACCGGCCTGCTTTTTTCAGAGGAGAAAGAGGGTTCCCCGATAGATCAGGCGCGCGACATTGGAGCGCACGCGATTTTTCCGCGAAAAACGTGGGTCACCGCGCGCGGCGTCACGACGGCGCACAAGGCGGGCCTGGCGGTGGGGACCTGGACCGCCAACACCAAGAATGAAATGAAGCGGATGATCGCTTGCGGCGTCGACGCGATCGCCACGAACTATCCTGACCGGCTCCGGGCGCTCATGGCCTGACGGCGAGGATGGAGGATAGAAGATTGAAGATGGTCAAGGTAGTTCTTAATGAGAGGAGTCCTCGACCCCCCTCCATCCTCCCTCTTCCATTTACTTTATGCTAAGGGCCATCATTTTCGACATGGACGGGGTGATCTGCGACAGCGAGCCCCTGCATATGCAGGCGTTCCAAAAAGTGCTGCAGGAGGAGAATATCGTCCTGACGGACAACGAGTATTACGACCGCTACCTCGCCTACGACGACCGGAACTGCTTCACGATGGTCTTCAAGGAACATCAGCGCGCCGTCGATGCCGAGCTGATGAAAAAGCTGCTGGCCCGCAAGGCGCGTTATTTTGACGAACAGATGAAGGGCCGCATCATGATCTATCCCGGCGCCGAGCCGTTTGTGAAAAAGGCCGCCGACAAATACCCCATCGCGCTGGCGTCCGGGGCCCGCCGGCTGGAAGTGGAATTCGTCTTGAAGAAGGCCCAATTGCGCGGGTTGTTTGCGGCCGTGGTGAGCTCGGATGACGTGCAGAAAGGCAAGCCCGATCCGGAGTCCTTTTTGACCGCCTTGAAGATCCTGAATGAGCGCCGACTCCAGGGGACGGAGGAAATCCAGGCCCGGGATTGCCTGGTGATCGAGGACTCCCGGCACGGCGTGGCGGCCGCCCGGAGCGCCGGGATGAAGAGCGCGGCAATCACGACCTCCTACAAAGCCGACCAGCTGACGGACGCGGACCTGGTGGCGGACAGTCTGATGGGTCTGGAATTGGAGAGATTGGAGAAATTGTTTGTCTAGCCAGAATGTCATTCCGGCGAAAGCCGGAATCCAGACCCTGGACCCCGGCTTCCGCCAGGGTGACGTCTTACTGCCACCTGACGTCGCGGCCCCTTTGTCCCGTTCCTGGACGGAAGCCGAAGCGTTCGAGTTCTGTTCCGCCCTGACGAAGTCCCATTACGAGAATTTTCCCGTGGGGTCTTTCCTGATGCCGCGCGCGCTGCAGCCCGCGGTGCACAGCCTCTATGCCTTCATGCGAACGGCGGACGATTTTTCCGATGAGCGGCGCATGCCGGGGGATGAACAAGAACGGCTGGCCTATCTCAACGCCTGGGACCGGATGTTGTCGGCCTGCGAAGCGGGCCGACAACCCGCCGGCACTGCGGCGGGCTGGCACCCGATATTTATCGCTCTTAAAATCACCCTCGACACATATCAACTCCCGGTCCAATGGCTGCGGGACCTGCTGACCGCCTTTAAAATGGACTGCACGGTACGGCGCTATCAGACATACGAAGACCTCCTGAGGTATTGCCGATATTCCGCCAATCCGGTCGGCCGGCTTATTTTGACCTTGTTCGGATACCGTTCCGAGGAGCTCTACCGGTTGTCCGACGCGATCTGCACCGGCCTGCAGCTGGCCAATCACTGGCAGGATGTGGCGGTCGATCTGGAGAAGGACCGCATCTATCTGCCGCAGGAGGACCTGGATCGCTTCGGCGTATCGGTGTCGTCGCTGCAGAAGAAGATTTGCGACGCCTCCTTTAAGCAGTTGCTTCAATTTGAAGTTCAAAAGACGCGGGCCTTCTTCGAACAAGGGCGTCCTCTTCCCGGGCGCGTCCGGGGACGTCTCCGTCTCGAATTAGGCCTGACATGGAAAGGCGGCGTCCGCATCCTGGACAAGATCGAGGCCGCCGGGTGCGACGTCTTTCATCGCCGGCCGGTTGTGACAAAATTTGACTGGCTGCGCCTCTTTATAAGTTCCGTCATTCCGGCATGCCGCAAGCCGGAATCCGGTGACGGGTCCCCCGCTGACGACCGCGGGGGATGACGAAATGTTTTATGGGTAACGACTACGTTCATCAGGTCGCCCGGCAAAGCGGAAGCAATTTCTACTTCTCCTTTTTTTCTCTGCCCAAACCGCAGCGAGAGGCCATGACCGCGGTGTACGCTTTCTGCCGCGAGGTGGATGATGCCGTCGACCATCCTCAAAACGACCCCCATCTGGCGGTGTCGCGATGGCGCGATGAGATCAATCAAACCTATGACGGCAAGCCCACGCTCCAGCTTACGCGGTCGCTCCAGACGGCCATAGAAGGGTTTCAGCTGAGCAAAGACTATTTTGACGGCATTTTGGACGGGGTCGCGATGGACCTGCGGATGAACCGCTATCCCACGTTCGATGCGCTGGCGGATTATTGTTATCACGTCGCGGGGGAGGTCGGCCTTCTCTGCATGGAAATCTTCGGCTATCGCTCGGAGCGGCTGAAGAGCTATGCGGTCAAACTCGGGACGGCCTTTCAGCTGACGAATATTTTGCGGGACATTAAAACCGACGCCGCGCGCGGGCGGATTTATCTTCCTCAGGAGGACCTGGCGCGTTTCGGGGTGGAGGAAAAAGAGGTGCTGGAGGGAAAGATGACGCCCAACTTTCAAAGGGTCATGGCTTTTGAAGCCCGGCAGGCGCGCGGGTACTACCATGAAGCGTCCGTCCTGCCCACGCCGGCCGAGCGGCCCGCGCTGCGCGCCGCGGAGATCATGCGGGCCGTTTATGAGAATATCCTGGACCGCATCGAGCGGCGCGGCTACGACGTCTTTTCCAAACCGGTCCGGGTCCCGACGCCCGTGAAGATCGCGCTGGCGTTAAAGGCTTGGTGGGAATGTCGGTAGTTATTAAACCCCTTCTCCCGTCAGAAGGATGGGAGAAGAATGGGATGAGGGCCCTCACCCCATCCCTCTCCCAGTCGCTGTCGCGACCGGGCGAGGGAGATTAGATTTATGGCCGAAAAAGTCATCATCATCGGAGGAGGCTTCGCCGGGTTATCGGCGGCCACCGCGCTCGCGGAGCGGGGCTATCGGGTGATTGTTCTGGAAGGTCGGCAGGTTCTGGGAGGCCGGGCCTACTCGTTTGCGGATCCTCAAAGCGGGGACGCCGTGGATAACGGCCAGCACCTGTTCATGGGTTGTTATTTTGAGACCCGCGCCTTCCTCAAGCGCATCGGGCAAGAGGACGCGATCCACTTTCAACCCAGCCTTTCCGCGGATTTCGCGGATACCCAGGGCGGCACGGCGCGCTTGCGGTGCTGGCGACTTCCGGCGCCCTGGCATTTGCTGAGCGGCCTGATGCGCTTGTCCTCGTTGTCCTGGGCGGACCGTTTCAGGCTGCTGTATATGAGCCGGGCCCTGCGCCATGCCAGGACCCACCCGGACGAACTGGGCCCATTGACCGTGGAGCAGTGGCTGACGCGCTGGAATCAATCGGAGCGGGCGCGCCACCATTTGTGGGATTTGATCGCCATCGCCGCCCTGAACGAAGACCCGGCGATCGCTTCCGCCGCGCCCTTTGCCGCCGTGCTGGAACGGGCCTTTTTCGCAGGAACCGAAAACGCCCGGCTGGGTTTCGCCACGGCGGGCCTGAGCGATCTGTATGTGCGCGCGGCCGGCGCGTTTATCGAAGAGCGGGGCGGCGAGGTCAGGGTCAAATCGCCGGTGGAGTCCATACTCCTCCGAAACGATCGCATCGAGGGGGTCCGCCTCCGGGAAGGAAGCCGCCTGGCTGCGGATTGGGTGATCTCCGCGGTCCCGGCCCCGGCGCTTCTGAAGATGCTGCCCGAAGCGGCGATCGCCGCCGAACCCGTCTTCCAGCGCATGCGCCGGCTGCGGCCGGCCCCGATCATTTCGTTCCATCTCTGGTTCGACCGCGCCATCACGCGCCGCGCGTTTGTCGGCCTGCTGGACACGCACGTCCAGTGGGTGTTCAATAAATCGGCCATTCTGTCGCTCCCGAAGGGAAAAGAAGGGTACGTGTCGGCCGTGATCAGCGGCGCGCACGCCTTTATCGATTGGCCGGAGAGCAAACTTCTGGGGATGGTCCTGGAGGAGCTCCGCAGGGTCTTCCCCAAAGCCCGAGAGGCCGCCCTGGTCCGGTCCCGGGTGATCAAGGAACACCAGGCGACGCTGTCGCCCGCCGTGGGTTCTGAGGCCCTCCGGCCCGCGCACCCCAGCCCGTACAGAGGCCTTCTTCTGGCGGGAGACTGGACGAAGACCGGTCTTCCCGCCACCATTGAGAGCGCCTGCCTCAGCGGGCATGCCTGCGCCCGGATCGTTACGCAAGGAAAACCGTCAATCGATTCTCAGGTCCTTCAGGAGACGGCGCATGCCTAAAGCCGCCGCTCACCAGGATGACATCTCCTCCATCCTGAAGGAAAAACGCCGTTTCAATCCGCCCAAGGCGTTTCAAGCGAAGGCGCACATCGCCAGCCTCGCGGCCTACAAGAAACTTTGCCGGAAGGCCAAAAACAATCCGGCAAAATTCTGGGGGGACCTCGCCAAGCAGACCCTGGTCTGGTTTTCGCCTTGGAAAAAAGTCCTCGCATGGGATCCGCCCTGGGCGCAGTGGTTCATCGGCGGGACCACCAACATCAGCGTGAACTGCCTCGACCGTCACTTGCTGAGCTGGCGGCGCAATAAGGCGGCCATCCTTTGGGAAGGCGAGCCGGGCGACCGGCGCACGCTGACCTACCAGGAGCTGCATTCCGAAGTCTGCCGCTTCGCCAACGCGCTCAAGCGGCTGGGCCTTGCGAAAGGCGACCGGGTCGGCATCTACATGCCGATGGTCCCGGAAGCGGCGGTGGCGATGCTGGCGTGCGCGCGCATCGGGCTGACGCATAGCGTGGTCTTCGGCGG
>MGUR01000062.1:41870-46391 GCA_001800075.1 Elusimicrobia bacterium RIFCSPLOWO2_01_FULL_59_12 | reverse complement strand
GCCCAGGCGCTCAAGGACCGCATGAATGACGCGCAAGCCAAGGCGGTCATCACGGCGGACGGCGGGTACCGCCGGGGCGGCGTGGTCCCGCTCAAGGCGAACGTGGATGAAGCGTTGAAAGATACGCCCACGGTTAAATCGGTGATCGTCTACCGGCGTACGGGCGGACCGGTCGACATGCTTGCCGGCCGGGACCATTGGTGGCATGACCTGGTCGCGAAAGAAAACGACGCCTGCGAGCCGGAGCACCTGGATTCCGAACATCCGCTTTTCATTCTCTACACGTCCGGCACGACCGGCAAGCCCAAGGGAATCGTTCATACGACCGGCGGCTACCTGCTGGGCGTCACGCTCACGACTCAATGGGTGTTTGATTTAAAGGATGAAGACACCTTCTGGTGTACCGCGGACATCGGCTGGGTCACCGGCCACAGCTACGTGGTCTATGGCCCGCTTTCAAACGGCGCCACGACGTTCATGTACGAAGGCGCCCCGAATCATCCCGAGCCGGACCGGATGTGGAGCCTGATCGAGCGGCACAAGGTCACGATTTTCTACACGGCGCCGACGGCGGTCCGCGCGTTCATGCGTTGGGGCGACGCCTGGCCCCGGAAGCACGACATGTCTTCCCTGCGTCTTCTGGGGACCGTGGGCGAGCCGATCAATCCCGAAGCCTGGATCTGGTATCAGCAGGTGATCGGCGGGGGACGCTGCCCGATCGTGGACACCTGGTGGCAGACGGAAACCGGCGCGATCATGATTTCACCTTTGCCCGGGGCCACTCCGACCAAGCCCGGCAGCTGCACGTTGCCCTTGCCCGGCGTGGACGCCGCGGTGGTCACGCGCGACGGCAAGCCGGTCGGTCCCAACGCGGGCGGGTTTCTGGTACTGCGACGGCCCTGGCCATCGATGCTGCGGGGCATCCACGGCGACCCGGAGCGGTACAAGACGCAGTATTGGAGCCAGATCCCCGGCGATTATTTCACGGGCGATGGAGCCCGGTGCGACCCAGACGGTTACTTCTGGGTGATGGGCCGGGTGGACGACGTGATCAACGTCGCCGGCCATCGCCTGGGGACGATGGAGATCGAAAGCGCCTTGGTCAGCCATCCCGCGGTGGCCGAGGCGGCGGTTGTCGGCAAGCCGGATCCGCTCAAGGGCACGGCCATCGCGGCGTTTGTCACCTTGAAATCGGGGATCCCCAAAGAGGACAGTCTCCGCTCTGAATTGGTCGGGCATGTCGCCAAAGAAATCGGTTCGATCGCCAAGCCGGACGAGATCCGTTTTACCGACGCCCTGCCCAAGACCCGCAGCGGCAAGATCATGCGCCGCCTGCTCCGCGACATCGCCTCCGGCGCCCAAACGGTCGGGGACACCACGACCTTGGAAGATTTGTCGGTGCTGGCGAAACTCAGAGATGATGAAGAGTAGCAACGTGGAGACCCCTTCTTTCTTTAGTCGATTTATGAGGAACTCTTTGCAGTCTATTTCGCTTGAAATTATCTTCGTTGGGGTCTTATTCCTATGGGCCATTGGCGTCGGCTTGTTCTGGAAATAAGGGGTTAAAGATGCCGAAGATTTTCGAGTGGAGTGGTTACAAATTCTTCTTCTTTTCAAATGAAGGGACGCCGCGAGAAAGATGCCATGTGCATGTGCGAAAAGGAGAAAAGACAGCTAAGTTTTGGATTGAACCCTCTGTGACGTTGGAGTCGGCGTATGAAATGTCGTCCCAGGAATTGAATAAAATAGAAAAGGTGATTCTCGAGAAATCGGACCTCATAAGGAGTAAGTGGAATGAATTCTTTAGAGCTTAACGCGACAGCCAAAAAAGTATGGTGCGATGAGAATAATCTCTGGGTGCTGCTTCGGGATGGGAGGCAGCTTTCTATCCCTCTCGCTTATTTCCCGAGGCTGCTTAAAGCCAAGCCCAAGCAAAGGAAAAAGTACGAACTAAGCGGTGGGGGAGTGGGTATTCATTGGGACGAATTAGATGAGGATATCAGCGTCGCCGGTCTGCTTTTGGGACAGGGGGACGCGACTTTTCTGAGGGAGTCTGCTTGAAAAAAACCATTTATCTCGATCACAACGCGACCACCCCGGTCCGGCCGGAGGTGCTGGAGGCGATGCTGCCTTACTTGAAAGGGCATTACGGGAACCCTTCCAGCCTCTACCACCTGGGTCAGGAGGCGCGCAAAGCCGTTGACCGCGCGCGGGAGCAGGTCGCCCATCTTCTGGGCGTCAAGAACCCGGAAGAGATTGCATTCACCTCCGGCGGCTCGGAATCGATCAACTGGGCGATCAAAGGCATCGCGGCGGTCCAGCGCAAAAAGGGCCACATCGTCACCACAAAAATCGAGCACAGCGCGGGCTTGAACAGCTGTAAGTATCTTGAGTCCCGGGGATGGCAGGTGACCTATGTGGGCGTCGACTGGCACGGCCGCGTCGATCCCGCGCACATCCGCGAGGCCATCCTGCCGGAAACGGTCCTGGTCAGCGTGATGCACGCCAACAACGAGCTCGGGACGATCCAGCCCGTCGCCGACATCGGCCGGATCTGCCGGGCCAAAGGCATCCCCTTGCACGTGGACGCGGTCCAGACCGTCGGGAAGGTCCCGGTGTCCGTGGAGGATCTGCAGTGCGATTTGGCGTCCCTGGCGGCGCATAAGATTTACGGGCCCAAGGGCGCCGGCGCCCTCTACATCCGGCCCGGTACCCGGCTGCAGGCCATGATTCACGGCGGCCGGCACGAGCGTGACCGCCGGGCCGGCACTGAAAACGTCGCGGGCATCGCGGGGTTGGGCGCCGCCGCCGAGTGGGCGCAAAAGAACATGAAGCAGAAGGAGAAACACGTCCGCCACTTGCGGGACAAGCTCGAAAAGGCCCTGCTGTCGAAATTGGAATGCACGCGGCTGAACGGCCACCCCACCGAACGTCTCTATACCACCTCGAACATGAGCATCGAGTGCGTGGAAGGCGAAGGCATGATCATCGGCCTGGACATGCAGGGCATCTGTGTATCTTCAGGCAGCGCCTGTTCTTCGGGTCAAACGGAAGTGTCCCATGTGCTTAAAGCCATCGGTCTGCCGGTGGAGCTGGCGAAAGGGTCCATCCGGTTTTCGCTGGGCTGGGACAACACGGCCGAAGAGATCGACAGCGTGATTGAGGTCCTTCCCGGCATCGTCAACCGCCTGCGCGAGATCTCCCCGCTCTGGGGGGACTACAAAAAAGGCGTGCGAAAGTCCGTAATCTCCAAGGAGGCGGCATGATTTACGAAGACCTCTTTCAGGAGCTACAAACGGCGGGCGTGCGTTACTTGGTGGTGGGGGGAGTGGCGGTGCTTCTGCATGGATTTGTACGCACCACCGCAGACCTGGATTTAATGGTTGCTTTGGACAGCGACAACCTGGCTATCTTCCTCGATTTAATGAAGCGGCGGGGGTACAAGCCCAAAGTTCCTGTGTCGATTGAAGAATTTGCTGACCCCAAGAAACGGCAGTCGTGGATTGTAGAAAAGGGAATGAAGGTCTTTTCACTGATTCATCCGCAAAAGCTGCAGGAACTGATTGATGTTTTTGTTGATGAGCCTATTCCATTTGCCGAAGCCTACCATAGGCGAGAAAAGGTCAAGATTGGCGCCAGCGAGGTGAGTGTTATTGGCGCTGAAGATCTGATTACACTGAAGAAGAAATCTGGGAGACCCCAGGATTTGGAAGATATTCGAGCTTTAGAATCTTTTTTCAAAGAGAAGAAACGTGTCTGAATCAATGGATTATCCTGAGTCGCGGCGGATTTTGCAAATTTTCGATCCTGTGGCGCAGCGGGCGTACAAGAATTGGTCGGCGAAGGATAAGCTCATGTGGTTGGAGGATGTCCTGAAAATGTACTGGGCGGGGTTGGGGCAGATAACTCCCATTCAGCCAGAGAGGGTTAGGGATAAGGATAAAAATGTCTAAAAAGGTCGTCGTAGCGATGTCCGGGGGTGTGGACAGCTCCGTGGCGGCGGCGCTGCTCAAGGAGCAGGGCTACGACGTTTACGGGCTGACCATGAAGCTCGCCGATCGGGAAGGCCGGGAGGGGCCCTCCTCCGCCAAGGCTGCGGGGGGCAAGCGGACGTTCGGCGGCTGCTGCGGCTCGAAGGATTTCTATGATGCCCGTTCCGTGGCGCAGACGCTGGGCATCCCGCACTATCGCTGCGACTATGTGGAAACGTTCAAAGCGTCCGTTATCGATTATTTTAAAGAGGCCTACCTCAAGGCGGAAACGCCCAACCCCTGCATCGCCTGCAATCAGCATGTGAAGTTTGACGCGCTTCTTAAGCACGCCCTGGCGATGGGGGCGGATTATCTGGCGACGGGACATTACGCGCGAATCGAAAAGAACGGCCATTACCAATTGAAGAAGGCGCTGGATCCTGCCAAGGACCAATCCTATGTGCTTTACGGTTTGGGACAAGAGGAGCTGTCAAAAGTTCTTTTCCCGCTGGGAAACTTTACGAAGCCGCAAATCCGCGACCTCGCGCGG
>MGUR01000062.1:26513-41845 GCA_001800075.1 Elusimicrobia bacterium RIFCSPLOWO2_01_FULL_59_12 | reverse complement strand
GGTGCTGGGGCGACATCGCGGGCTTCCTTTCTACACGATCGGCCAGCGCGAAGGGTTGGGAATTTCCGTGGGCCGCCCGTTATACGTTACGGGGCTTCTACCGGAAAGCAACACGCTCGTCGTGGGGGAAGCGGCGGATGTGCGCTCTAATGAGGCGGCCGTGCGCGAGGTGCGCTGGGTGTCAGGGTCACCCCCCGAGTTGCCCGCGCGAGCCGCCGTTAAAATCCGCTCTAAGCACATGGAATCTTATGCAACCCTATGTGACGCGGAGACGCGGAGACGCGGAGACGCGGAGAAAGATTTTGTCCCCGTGTCGCAGTTGATGATCACGTTTGACCACCCTCAATCCGCCGTCACGCCCGGCCAGGCGGCGGTGTTCTATCAGGGCGATAGGGTTTTAGGCGGCGGAGTGATTGACCATGCAATCCACTGAGCGCCCGCGCATTTCACCTTTTCCCGCCAGGGGGGAGGGGAAAGTGAAAGACGGCATTTATTTCGACAACGCCGCGACCAGTTTCCCCAAGCCGCCCTCCGTGGAACGGGCGCTGCTCGATTACCACCGGAACATCGGCGCCTCCGCCGGGCGCGGGGCGTACCCTCGAGCGATGGCGGCGGGCCGCCTGCTGGATGAGACCCGGCGATTGCTGGCGCGTCTCTTCAACATCCCGAAACCGGATCGGATCATTTACACCTTTAACGCGTCGGACGCATTAAACCTCGCGATCAAAGGGATCCGCTGGCAGGCGGGGGATACGGCGGTCGTTTCCGTGATGGAGCATAATTCCGTTTTGCGCCCGCTGCACGCCCTGCAGCAGCGCCTTGGGATCAAGGTCCATCAGGTGAAGGCCTCGCCCGAAGGCATTGTGGACCCGATCGAGATGGCGAAGGCGATGGACGCGCGTACAAAATTGATCGCGTTGGTCCATGCCTCCAATGTCACCGGAACGATCCAGCCGGTGGCCGAGGTGGGAGAAATCGCCCGCCGCAAGGGGATCCCGTTCCTGGTCGACGCCGCCCAGACCGCCGGAGCGCTGCCGATCGATGTCCGGGCGATGAAGATCGATCTCTTGGCGTTTCCCGGCCATAAAGCGCTGTTGGGCCCTTTGGGGACCGGAGGCCTGTATATCCGGGACGGCGTTGAGCTGGAAACTTTAAAGGAAGGCGGGACGGGCAGCCAGTCGGAGCAGGAGGTTCAGCCTGACTTCCTTCCCGACCGTTACGAGCCGGGTTCCCACAACGCTTTAGGGATCGCGGGCTTGAAAGCGGGCTTAGAGTGTATTCTCGGCAAAGGGGTGCCCTCGATCCGCGCGCTGGAAGAGAGTTTGACGAGGCAGTTTTTGGAGGGCGCCCAGCGGATTCCGGGGCTGACCGCCTACGGGCCGAAGCAGTCCGGCGCCCAGGTCGCTGTTGTTTCGTTGCGGCTAGGGGACCTGGCCCCCGCGGAGCTGTCCTACCGGCTGTTTGAGCGGGGGGGTCTCATGACCCGTTCCGGCCTGCATTGCGCCCCGGGGGCCCACCGGGCCATCGGCGCCTACCCGGAAGGCACTACCCGCTTCTCTTTTGGCTGTTTCAATACCCCCCAGGACATCCAGCAAGCCCTGAACACCCTTCAAACATTAGCCGGCTGATTATCAGGGCCCTGATATCACGCGGGCCCGCATGTTGGACTATAAGCCGGCTTACATGGGGTTGCGCTCGATTTCCACGCTGAAGCCTTCCGCGGCCTGGCCTAAGCTTGCGATGTTTTTCAGCTTCCTTAGTTGGGGGGCTAGACCCATCGTGGCCCCCACCGTAATAAGAGTCATGATCCCCCCAAATACGACTGAAGGCACGATTCCCATGAACTTAGCTGCCAGGCCCGATTCAAACATGCCAATTTCGTTGGACGAACCGATAAATATGCCGTTCACGGCTGAGACTCTCCCCCGCATGTGGTCCGGGGTGGCCGCCTGGAGGATGCTTGCGCGGATGACCACGCTGACGTTGTCCGCCGCGCCCGCAAGCGCCAGCAAAACCATGCAGAGGTAGAAATTTTTGGACAGGCCGAAGGCGATGATGCACAGGCCGAAAACGCCGACCGCGATCAACAAGGTGCGGCCGGTGTTCCGGAACGGGGGCCGGCGGGTCTGGAGGATGGCCATGATGATAGCCCCCAGGCCCTGGGACGCTCGCAGGAGTCCCAGGCCGGCCGGACCCACCCGCAGGATTTCGGCGAATATAGGAAGCACCGCCACCACCCCTCCGAACAGCACCGCAAACATATCCAGCGCCAACGCCGCCAGGATGATCTGGCGGCTGAAAACAAATCGGATGCCTTCAGATAGACTTTGAACCAACCCCTTACCCTGCACCCTCTCCCCTTGAAAAGGAGCAAGGGAATCATCTAAGAGATCCCCTCTCCCCTCCAGGAGGGGAGAGGGCGGGGGTGAGGGGTGGAGCTTTTTCAGTCCGGCAGCAAAGTAAAGCGAGGCTGCGACAAACAACGCAGCTGCGAGATAGGCGGTTTTTGGCCCGGAGACCCCGTATAGCAGCCCGCCCGCCGCCGGTCCCAGGATGGACGCGATTTCCCACGCGGACGCGTGCCACGCCGCCGCTGAAGAATAGATTTCTTTGGGGACGATCAGCTCGGAGAAGGCGGTTGAAGAGGACCACAGAAAAGCCCGGGCCATACCGCTCAGGCCGATAACCAGATAGATCGGGAGCGTCCGGATATTGCCTTTCAAAGTCAGCGCGCAAAGCGCCAGCGCGCACAGAAGCACGACCGCCTCGGAAGAAAGGATCAGGAAACGCTTTTCGGTTAGGTCGGCGGCGCGCCCGGCCCATAAGGCAAAAGCGATGAACGCGGCCGCCTCCGCGAAACCAATCAGTCCCAGGGAAAGGGGATCATGGGTCATCTGGTAAATCTGCCAGCCCACGATGACGCCGATCATCTGCACGCCGAACGTCAGCAGGAATTTATTAATGACCAGCAGGCGGAAGTCGCGGATGCGCAGGACGGGCGCGTCGAAGAAGGACGGCATGCCGCTATTTTACTACGCACTCCGGAGGAATAGTTGGCGAGAGGCGTTTTTATGAAGCCATCGCAGCGCGATAAATACGGCCAATCCCGCCGCGATAAACGGGAGAAAGTCGAGAAATGAAAGATGGTGCGTGAGAAGACCCCAGATGGGAATGACAAGCGGGAGCGAACCGCCGTTGGATGGGGGGGTCTCCCGGCCATCCGGTTTTTTATTTTCAGGGCCGCTGGAAATAACAAGCAGGCAGTTCCAAAAATGCGCGAGAGTGGGATCTCGCGGGCCGAACCCGAGCTTAGGCAGTCTTGATTGAGGGTCGCGGAATAGGGACCATACGGTGATCCACTTTCTTTCGCGAATTTGCCGGACGGCCGCTTCCAGCGATGAAGGGGGAATGTGCGATCCTTGAAAATACGCGCGTATGAAATCCACGACAAGATAATCCAGCTCATTGACCAACAGGTCGTAGAGTAAACGCCACAGGTCTAAAAACCTCAACGCCGCGTCTTGTGTTTTTGAAAAAGACGGGCCCAGGGCTGTTTTCTCCGCGCTCAATCCAAAATCACGGAGCACGATGGCAAGGTCGCCCTGCACCCGTTTTTCAACGCCGAGGTTGGCAAAGTACACGCTTCCATGATAAATCCCGGCGTCGTGCAGACGCCTAAGCATGAGGGCAATGGAGGTCACGGCCTGGCGGGCCTGTTCCGGCTGCAGCAACGTGCGTTCTCCGGTCCTTCTGCTTACCATGTGAAGATGGCGCAGGGAGATGTTGAGGCGCGTGTCGTCGGCCTTCAATCCCGCGATCACAAAGGCGGTGGGTTCTTTTTCATGCAGACGAAAGTTCAGGCGACCCCATCCGATGGGAATATCCGCTTCCACCCCCGGGACATCCAGCAGTCTTTTCATGATGTCGATTTCCCGACTCGCGGACACTTGTGTCATTGTCCCGTGGGGTTCGGGCGGATTGGGTCTTTTTGTATAGGACCCATCCGGGTGCGTCACGATGGTATAGGGGGCATAGCCCGTTGATCCTACAGGGTAGGATCGCACGGTCCCGTCGTCATTGAGTCGAGGACGGATGGATTTAATGCGCAACGCGGCGATCTTCCGGTTGGCGATCTCAAGGGGAGCGTCAAGCGCCATATAGAGCGTGCGCCCCTCTTCGGGGTAAGCGCGTTCCGTAGGGCTGATAAAAACTTTTTCGGGATGATTATGGAGAATCATGTCCAGCGTGGTGGGCGTGGCGTATAGAATCTGATCAAGCAGGGTCTTATCAACCACATGCTCCGGAGCGCCCATTTGCTCAATGAAGGTACCGTTGAAATTCATAAGAGTCACTGGTTGTTGCAGGTTCATGGGAGGGGAGCCATTTGTTTTTATGAGCCATTGCCTCAAGCTAAAAAGACGTGACTTGAAATGGTCGATGCGTTCCTTCCCCAGGTCCATGGGCAAGGACGCTTCGTTCCTGTCCGCCCATTTCAAGAAGATGTTGATGTCTATAATTTGTTGCGCGGCGGGTGTTTCCTTCTGCTCCCTTGGCTGGAGATATTGCTGCAGGAATTCCTCATCAGAGACTTCCTCGCTTTGCCCAATCAGCGTCCTGAGAAAGTCGCGCCGGCTGTTCGTGTAGACATCGTTCTTCAGGGTCGGCTCCCACGATACGATGGGGAGTCCGAAACGAATCCGCTTGGCGATCTGTCTGCCGGCGTAACCGGGGTCGTCTTTAACTTGAAAGATCGTTACGAGGTTGTCCTCCATGTCGGCTAATTTAAGAGCCAGGAGATTAATGCCTCCCTTGGCGGTTAGTTTCCCCACGTACGCGGCATAATTCTGCGTTTTGTAATTCGTGATGTAGTCCAAGATGTATTCCAGCTTGTGTTTGATGCCGGGGAATTCGTGATGGATCAGTTCGAGCACCAGTTCCGGGGCCCGGGTTTCCATGGCGTCATGCAGCAGGGCGGCGAGCAGGTAGACGGGGTCGCGAACGCCTTGTTTGATCAATTTGACTGTCACGCTATAGGGGTGAACGACATATTCCGGATGATCTTCACTGTCGCGCTGTTCCCCGGCATGCAGTATTTCCGCTTTTTTCATCCCGTGCTCGAACCATTTCACAACGTCTTTATCCACGCGGCCGTTCCACCCCAGAAGCGTCAAAATCCATGAGTCCGTCGTCACCATGCGATGCAGCCAGGAATGTTTCCTGACGATTTTATTTTTTTGCAAGGCCCGCATGAATTCATTAAGGGTCGCTTTGGACACATCGGCCTGACTGACCTCGTAATCACCGATCAGAGGAGATTCGCCTTGCTGCAGGGCCGCCAAGACGTCCTGGAGGACCTCATCGGGAGTTCGATCCCCATATTTTTTTGACGCTTCCGGGATGGCGATTTCTTCCATCTCCATCCACGCGTACTCCGCGTCCGGCGCCGTGGGATCGCTGGAGAGCCTGATGATGTTCATTTCAGGGATTTCGGCCGAGATCCGATCAAGAAAATCATTGAAAATGCCCGGTTTATTCAACAGTAAGGCGCTGATGTGATAACGGGCCATCTTTCTCTTCGGTCCTGCCTTGGCGAGAGGTATTTTTAAATTATTCCGTATGTCTGTCCTTAAAGTTTCCATTTCAGAAAGCGAGTGTTCTTCCAGAACAAGGTGAGTAACGGCGCCTATTTCCAGAGGTTCCGACCGGGTTCCTCCGGCGATGTTGACGCCCCGTTTTTTGGGAAACGCCGTGAAAGCGCGGATGATCCCGGGTTGATCCGCATACGTGGTGATCATGATTTCATTGGGATGCGAGGGATCTGCTTTCGCCACTTCGATTTTGATGAAATCGGGTTTTCCGGCGGGCTCTTCGCCGGATGGCGTGTGTGCAAGTAAACCGGCCGCCGCACCGGCATAAAGCGCGATATGGCCCCAAGGGACGCCATGGAGCAGGAGGCCGCCGAAGACAGCCAGGGAAAATATCCCGGTAGAGCCCCATCGCAGGGCTTGGCTTGCGGGCGACGTTTGCTTGAGTTGTGTCCAGAAAGAGGTGAACGGACGGAAGGGGAACGTGTTCTCAGAGAGCGTCGCCAGGGAAAGGGCTTCTTCCCGATAGCGCGCGGTTTCTTGAATCGAATTCTCGACCGGGCCCGGCAGGCCAAACTCGCTCGCGGCGGCAGTCGTCAGGGGGTCCCCGATCAACGTGAAGATCAGGACAGAAGAAGTCAGGCGCTGAAGGCGTATTCCCATAGGGAAGCTCGAACGCGGGGGCGCGCGGGACACGCGCGCGTTCGGAGGGTCCATAAAGTTTACGGAGTTTCCGACGGGTGTTAAATGGGGCTTAGGGCTAAAAAAGGCGGGCCGAAGGGCCTAGGGATTTGGCTGGGCCTGGCTGTTCACTTGTCTTGAACGGGCAGGTATTATACGATGAGCGCGTGAGTTTATCGACGGAAAACTGGAGCATGATGAAGCGCGGTGCGGCGGAGATCATTTCCGAAGCGGAGCTTCAGGCCAAGCTCAAAAAGGGAAAACCCTTGCGCATCAAGCTGGGGGTGGACCCCACCGCGCCGGACCTGCATCTGGGACATCTGGTGGTTCTCCGCAAGCTCCGGACCTTCCAGGACCTGGGCCATCGGGTCGAATTCATCATTGGCGATTTCACGGCTCAGATCGGCGATCCCAGCGGTCAATCCACGACCCGCCCCGCCTTGAAGCCCCAGGCAATCTGGGAGAACGCGAAGACCTATCAAGAGCAGGTTTTTCGGGTGTTGGATCCGGCCAAAACGGAGGTGCGTCACAACAGTTCCTGGTTTAACATCATGGCGACCCAGGGCGGCTTGATGGAGTTGATGAAACTGGCCACGGCCGCCCAGATGCTCCAGCGCGCCGATTTTGCCAAGCGGTACGCCGAAGCCACGCCGATCACGCTGCTGGAACTCTTTTATCCGGTCCTTCAAGGCTATGATTCCGTGGCGGTGCAGGCCGATGTGGAACTGGGCGGGACCGATCAGAAATTCAACCTGCTGATGGGGCGCCAGATGCAGAAGGAATACAAGCAGGAGCCGCAGGTGGTCATGATGATGCCGCTTTTGGAGGGCTTGGACGGGACGAAGAAAATGTCCAAGTCCTATGGGAACTCTGTGGCTTTCAACGACCCGCCTCAAGAAATGTTCGGCAAGCTGATGTCGGTCCCTGACGCTCTGATGCCGAAATATTTTGAACTGCTCACCGGCGCCGACCTGCCATCGGTCGAAAAAATGCACCCCCGCGACGCTAAAGTGCTGCTGGGAAAAACGATCGTGTCGCAATTTCATGGTGAAGACGCCGCCGCGGCGGCGGCCCGTGAATTCGATCGTGTCTTTTCCAGGAGAGAAGCGCCGGAAACCGTTCCTGAACACAAAACGTCCAAGTCGCCGATTCCACTCATCGATCTGCTTGCGGAAGCGGGTCTGGCCCCGAGCAAGAAAGAGGCCCGGCGGCTGCTGGAGCAAGGCGCTGTGGAGATCGACGGCAAACGCGCCGGCGGAAAAGACTCCATCGAAGTTAGAAAACCAGTGGTCATCCAGGTCGGCAAACGCCGTTTCGCCCGCATTCTTCCCAATGAGTCCTAGACGTCGCCTTCGCGTCCGCGGGAATGACGGCTTTAGAGTTGTTCTCTCTGCCTTCTGCCTTCTGCTTTCTGCTATGCCTCTGCAGGCGTCAGTCGAAATCCTGCTGTCGACATCCACGCCCCTGCCGGGAGAAGCCCTGCGCGTGATCGCGGACGGAGTGACCGCCAATGAGCGGACGCGGGTGGCCTTTCACAAGGGGTTCTACCCGCTTTTTGCGATCGGGCCGGACGCCCAGCGGGCGCTGATCGGCATTCGACTCGATGCCGTCCCGGGTCTCTATGATCTTCGGATCCAGCAGTACCAAAAACGTCTCGGGAAGTGGGGAACCATCTCAGAGGGATCCGTACAGGTTGCGACACGGACTTTTGTCATGGAAACGGTCAACTTCACTTCGGAAAAAAGCGCTCTTTTCCGCTGGGAGCGCCAGGAAGGCGCGCGGATCCGCAAACTTCTGTTGACCGTCACGCCGGAACAACATTGGGAGGGGACCTTTGATTATCCCGTGGACGGCCCTGTCATCGGCGAATTCGGCCTAAAGAGGGTGAGGAACAAGACGATCAATGCGGGCTTCCACAAGGGGTACGATATTAAAGCCAAGAGCGGCGCCCCGATCCTGGCCCCGGCCGCCGGCACGATCCTGATGGCCTCCACATTGAAAGCCCACGGCAAGACGGTCCTGGTGAACCATGGGCAGGGCGTGATGACGATTTACCTCCACATGAATTCCATGTCCGTGGTGCCGGATCAGAAGGTCGTGAGGGGGCATAAGCTCGGCACGGTGGGGTCTACGGGGCTAAGCACCGCGCCGCATGTGCACTGGGGCTTGTACGTGCACGGCGTCGCCGTGGACCCCAAACCGTGGACCGAAACGGAATTTTAAACATGCCGTCATTGCGAGAAGCGAAGCGCCGGGCCCCTCCTTGTTTTTCATCGAGGAGGCCCGTACCACGCAGATACGCAGGCGTGGTACGGAGCAATCCCGCAAAACCGGGGGATTGCCGCGCCGGGCTTTTCTCAATAGGAATGTGGGCAGTCCTCCTCGCCATGACACCTTTGTATGCCGTCTCCCAGTCAGCCGTCCAGGCGTATAACCAGGGCGTCCAGCGGCTGAACGCGTCCAAATTCAACGAGGCCCTGCCGTTTTTCGACCAGGCGATCGGGCGCGATGACGCGTTCCCGGAAGCCTTCTACGCGCGAGGCGTCTGCAAGCACCGCCTGCAGGACCCGCAGGGCGCCCTCTCCGATTTGAACCAGGCCATCGAACTCAAGCCCGACTATCTGGACGCCTACACGCAGAGGGGCGTGGTGTGGTATGAGCAGGAGCAGTCGGATCCGGCGTACCAGGATTTCGACTTTGTGCTGAAGCGGCGTCCCAACGACACCCAAGCTCTGCTGGGGCGCGGGGTGATCGCCTTGCGTCAGGACCAGCTGGAAACGGCGCGGCGTGATCTAAGCTTGTTCCTGAAACTCCGGCCCCGCGATCCACTGGCGCCTGAAATCCGCAAGGTGTTGGCGGCGCTCCCCAGAGAGTCTGCTGAGGAACCCACCCCTTCCCGCGGACAGGCCCTTGGCGCCCGACCGTCATCGATTGACACCGAACGGCTGACCCAGGATTTGTTTTTGAAATCCAAGGGGATGTCGGAAGCCTATGAGCAAAAGGTGCTCCGGGGCGAGCGGGCCGACGCGGTAGGGGATATTCGCAGTCACCCCAGTGCCCCGAAATAGATTTTTCCTGCTGACTGCCTGCTTTGTTCTGCGTTCGGCTTTCGTTTGCGGGGTCGACTTTCCCCGCGGATTTTTTGTCGAGGATTTGCGCCGCGACCCGCCCGCCCCCGCCTTCTATAACCTCGATGCCCAACGGTTGGAGCCCTTGGCGTTCAAAACAACGGCCTATATGGACTTTCTGGATGTCGCGTGGGATCGCCGGCGGGGGCGCATCTTTTTCTCCGCGCGGGCCAGCCGCCAGGAGCCGTTCCGCGTTTTTGTGAAGGATTGGCCGGACGGCGAGGAAAAGTCCATTTACGAAAACCCCGCCGGACCTTTCCGGTTCCTGATCTCCCCCGACGGCCAGCGGCTGGCGCTGCAGGTGATGGGGCCCTTTGCGTGGCCGGTCCTGGGGGTTTATGATTGGAAAAACCAGACATGGTCGGCGCTGGGACAGGGGCATTCGCCGGACTGGTCATCCGATGGAAAGTCCCTGCTGTATTTAAAAATACCCGGGGCCTTGCCCAGCAAGCTGTATGAGTACAGCGTGGAACTGGACGCCGCGGCCCCGTTGATCGAGGAACCGGTCATGGAAGCCGTCTACACCGATGACCCGCAAAAGATCATCCTGAAAACCGCGAGTCAGGCCAAGCGCTGCGACGTCTACCAGGTATGGAACCGGCGGACGGACCGCTTTCACACCTTCAGCCTGGAGGATCCCGGGCTCTGTAAAAAGAAGAGCGTCGCCCAGCGCGAACTGGCCGCGTTCCCGGAACACCGGTTCATCCTGTTCAAAGAGTCGGTGGGAAGCCGGGACAAGGAGAACCAATCCTTGATTGTTTCGGACGCGTGGGGCGGTCGTCTGCAGTCCATTCCGTATGACGTATGGAACCCCATCGCCGGCGCGGTGGAAGCGATGAGCCTCGCCATGAGCGAGGACCCTTTGGTGGTCGTTCCCGCTGACGGCGCGGGCCGGAAGCGGGAGATCGCGCAGGCCCGGTTTATGCGCGTGCGGCATTAATTGTTAGAATAGAGGCTCGTAAGGCGCAATCGATGCTCGGAACCTACCACCTCAACAGTCTCTTCGAAATCCTCAAGGAGATCCATTTTATTTATGAGCCGGACAAGCTCTGGAAGTTTGTTCTGGAGCAGTCCTGCAAAATCCTGCAGTCGGAGGCGGGGACGTTTTTTCTGGCGAATCAAAACGGGACCGACATGAACGTGGCCGCCGCCCACGGTGTGGACGAAAATCGCCTAAAGCAGGTCCCTTTTCGCGCGGGGGTCGGCATCTGCGGGTGGGTCCTGCAGTACCACCAGCCGGCGATGGTGATGGATGTCAACTTGGATAACCGATTCAACCGTTCAGCCGACGCTGTCACGGGTTTAAAAACCCATTCGGTGCTGTGCGTGCCGGTGCTGTCCCAGAAGCGAACCTACGGCGTGATCGAGCTCGTCAATCGGAAAAGCGGCCAGTTCGGGCCTCAGGACCAGGAGTTCATGACGGTCCTCGGTCGCCAGACCGCCGCGGCGTATCAAAACTTGCTGCTCTACAGCGAACTGAGCCACGCAAAAACGCTGCTGCAGAGCATCTTAGAGAACCTCACCGGGGGCCTGATCGCCATCGATCTCTCCGGCAAGATCACGATCTTGAACCCCGCGGCGGCGCGCCTGCTGGACCTGGGGGTGGAAAATCCCATGGGACGCGCGGCGAGCGAGGTGTTGAAAGACCACGCCTGGTTTATCGACATCTTGAGCAAAACGCTTTCCGATAAATGCTCCGTCTCGCGGCAGGAGGTCGATCTGTCCTTGCGCGGTCAAGACAGCCGCGTGGGGTACTCCACCATTCTCATTTCCGACCATGATAAAAATCTCATGGGCTCCGGCATCATCTTCCAGCAGATTCCAAAGAAATGACCTCCCCTGCGGCCTCCCCCTTGAAGCGCGGCGCCCGGATACCCGATTGGAACATCAAAGATCATGAGGGCAAGAATCATGCGCTTTGGGATTACCGCCAAAAATCCCATGTGATTTTGCTGCATGATCCGGAGTCCCCTGAGGAAACGATCCAGCGCTGGGTGGCGGCGGTAGAGGCCGATCGCAAGCAATGGGAGTGGCTGAACGTGAAGGTCATCGCGGTGTCGGGCGCCCCCAAGGATTTGCCGCCGGGCGCTTACGCGATCGACCGCTATGGGATTTTCCTGAACGTTTTTCCCGTCTCGCGCTGGAGTTTCGACGATCTGGAGCGCGAATTTCTGTACTACGAAGCTTTCCACTGTTAAAATCCTCCCGGCCATGAAACAACTCATCCTTGCGCTTGTCCTTGCGGTGTGCGCCTATGCGGACGAGCTCGGTCCCTACGTTCCAAAGTCCCGCGCCCCGCTCGATCCGCGCCAGGCCGCGGCCGACACCCACATCACTCCGTCGGAGGCGGAGGAAGTCGCCGGTGAACTGGGGGGGATTTTGTACATGGCGCAGGAGAAGTACGCCTACGAAAAGTGGGCGGGGAAAGGCATTTCGGATTGCAGCCCGTGGACGTCGGAAAACGGGTGCATCCAGTGCCGCCTGATCATGGGGCGTTCGATTGCCGACTACTATTTTTTCAAGCCTTCACCGATGACCGGGCAACCTTCCGGTCAGGCAGGCTGCAGCCTTCAGCAGGTGGATGCCCGTTTCCAGGTGTCTGACCCCCACATTCTCAAACGGCTCAGGCGGACGGTCCAGTGGTTGTTCGGATCAACGGGGGCTCGCGGCGAAAAACCCGCCTCCAAAGAGACGGGATGGGACGGATCAGGGCCCGGCTGGACGTGGCAAACGGACGAAGATTTGGCTTTCCTTTATATGGATACCGAGCAAGCCAGCCCCAACGGAGAAGGCCTGGCGCGGTTTCAGTGGCGCCGGTCGCCGCTCCACCGTCATTCCCCGCGGCCTTAGGCGGGGAACCGCCAAATAATCACCGTCGCCTTGTCGCCGGCCTGGCGGCGATTCAACGAAATTAATCCATCTTTTGGGACACAGGTGCCGGACACCTGCTTTGCCTGTTCTTTTCAACCCTGCTTTGTGCTACAACATTAGGGGTTCGTCCTGACCCCTAATCCCTTGAAGGAGGCACATATGGAAACTGTCGTCTCCGCTTCCCTTGGCATGAAAGCCACTTACCAGTCCATCCCATTAGCCCAGATCACCCCTTCGCCTTATCAGGCCCGGAAATATTTTGATGAGGAATCACTAAGAGGCCTCTCTGAGTCCATGCGGCATGAGGGGTTGATTGAGCCTATTGTCGTCAGAGCGGTGGACATCGGATATCAGTTGATTTCCGGGGAGCGGCGCCTCAGGGCGGCCAAGTTGCTTGGGTGGGAAGAGATCGAAGCCAAGATTATAGGCACGGTCAGCGAAGCAGAAGCGGCTGCCAAAGGACTGATTGAGAATATTCAACGGCAAGACCTGAATCCTATTGAAGAGGCTGAAGGGTTCTTGGAGCTGAAGAAGTTGGATGCCTATTGGACCCAGGGACAAATCGCAAAAGTTGTTGGTAAAGGGCCGGATTATATTAGCCGATCCTTGGCTTTACTGGATTTGCCAAAGGATGTTGTTGAGAAGTTGCGTCAACGCAACTTATCGCGTGAGCACGGGATCGAATTACTTCGTCTTAACAGTGCAAATTCGCAGAAAGGCGTAGCCAACAAAATCATCAAAAGTGGGTGGTCGGTTAAACAGACCCGGGCGGCCATTGATCGCCACCTTGAAAAGAAACAAAATAGCCCATCTGTTGGGACACAGGTGCCGGGCACCTATGGCACCTATGGCACGAAAGTAGCGGATCCACTAGAAGCATCCTGGCCGGGGGTTCAGAACAAGACGAAGGGCTGGATCTGGTCTGCGGAGTATGCCGCGGAGCTGACTTGGAGTTTTACGGTAAATCTGGAAGCTATGTACCCCCAGGGTTCGCTCGCTCCGGCGGCCCTTCAGAAGTCGATCGGCCAATGGTTTTTTGCGATGGCGCAGTCCCTGGGGGAGGGGAGGGCGGACGGGGACACTAAAAAGCAGGTTGAAGCCGTAAGTCAAACGCACCAGATGTACAGTGATATCGTCCAGCGCGCGACCCAGAAGGTGGAAGGCAAAACCCCGCCGGCCGCGCGGACCAACGAGGAGAAGGCGGCGGACGTCGCTGCGGAGATTCTCCGGACATTTATGGAGGGAAAAATCCCTGGTCAGGAAAAGTAGGCTGCCGCCGTTCCGGAAAATTGACCCGCCGTCGGGGGTTTGGTATTATCACTCGCCTTTTGAAGTAATACAATAATTCATGGCTGACACCCCGCCGTCGTCTTCAGGTTCAAGTCTCTGGCGGCATGCTTACGCAGGAACCTCGTTAGCGATCACCATCCTGCTTTGCACCTACATCGGGATCCGCGTAGACCGGCATTGGCCGGTCGGACCCTGGGGAACGCTGGTGGGGGCGTTTGTCGGAGTAGCCGTCGGTTTCTATAATTTTTTCCGGGAATTCCTGAATGCCTCGCCGAAATCAAGTCCTCGGGCTTAGCCTTTTAACCTTCACCTCATTGCTTTTGATAGCTCTGGCAGTGCTGTGGGGTCCTGCAGTTTCTGCCGCGACCGTATGGGCGCTGGTTTGGGCCGGGAGCGAAAGCCTCTTGGCCTTTTTTAGCTTAAGCTGGAGTCTTGGGCGTTCTAACCGGGTTTTTCTATCGATGTTCGCGGGGGGCGCCCTGGTGCGGTTGATCTCGATAGGCGTGGCGACCTATGTGCTGACTGCGCTGAAGATGAGCCCCACCGTTCCGCTGCTGTCTCTGGTGTTTGCTTATTTTCTCTTATCTCTGCTGCAGATGCCGTTTTTAAAGTCAGAGGCGGCGAGGTGAACTTCGTTGAAATGCTGGAACATCATATTCTCGACCACCGGATTCAACACCTCTTTACGCTCGGCGGCGTGAGCTTCGATCTGACGATGCACGGTCTGATGATGTGGATCGTGGCCGGCGTTCTCATCGTTTCCCTGCTGATCGCGCGGCGGCAGATGGGTCAGGCCGCCCACGGGCTGGGGAATGCCATGGAAGCGTTCATCGTCTATATCCGCGATGAGATCGTGCGGCCCAACATGGGTTCTGACGGCGACGCCTACCTGCCTTACTTCCTGACGTTATTTTTCTTTATCCTGCTGTGCAATTTGATCGGCCTGGTCCCTTACGGGGCGACCGCGACCGGGAATATTTCCGTGACGGCCACGCTGGCCCTGCTGACGTTCGGGCTGATTAATTTTGCCGGCGTGCGGAAGCACGGGGCGGCGCATTACGTGGGAAGCCTGATCCCCCACGGCCTTCCGGTCTGGCTGGTTCCTTTGATGTTCGTGATCGAGCTGCTCGGTTTGTTCACGAAATCCTTCGCGCTGTGCATCCGGTTGTTCGCCAACATGATCGCGGGGCATATTGTGATACTCGCGCTGATCAGCCTCATCTTTATTTTCAAATCCGTCTGGGTGGCGCCGGTGTCTATTTTAGCGGCGATGGGAATCGGCCTTTTGGAGATTTTTGTCGCTCTGTTGCAGGCTTTCATTTTCACGATGCTCACCGCGCTTTTCGTTGGCGGCGCGGTCAATCCACAACACTAAAAAGGAGGCAGTCATCATGTTGCATATTGGCTTGGGGTATCTCGCCGCGGGAATCGGGGCGGGGCTTTGCATGTTGGGCGCAGCCGCCGGAATCGGCCGGCTGGCAAGCGCGGCGTTGGAGGGGACGGCCCGGCAGCCGGAAGCGGCCGGCAATTTGCGGACGTCCATGATCATTCCTGCGGCCCTGATTGAAGGATTGGCGTTCTTCGCGCTGGTCATCTGCCTGTTGATGGGGTTGGCGCTGAATGGCGCTTTGACGCAGGGCAGCGCAAAGACGGAAACCGCGCAGAGTCAGTCGCACTAAGATGGAACGTCTGCTCCAGCCGGATACCGGGTTGATGATATGGACCGTCGTGACTTTTCTGGGTCTGGTCCTGGTCCTGGGCAAATTCGCGTGGAAGC
>MGUR01000062.1:6375-26491 GCA_001800075.1 Elusimicrobia bacterium RIFCSPLOWO2_01_FULL_59_12 | reverse complement strand
ACGAGAGGGAACTCGCGCAGGGGCAACGGACAGCGCAGGCTCTCCTCGCGCAGGCTACGGCCGACGCGCAGAAGATCCGGGATCGGATCCTGAAAGACGCTGAGGAAGAAGCGCGGCGGCTCGCCGATCTGAACCAGCGTCAACTGGAAGAAGAAAAAGCCAAAGTGATGCGTGATCTGCGCAAGGAGGTCGCCGGGTTGTCGGTGATGGCGGCCGAGAAACTGGTCCGCCATTCCATGAACCAGAAAGCCCAGGAAGAGCTGCTGAAGGAGTTTTTTGATGATCTGGACTGTCAAAAACTTCATTAGGACGGCGGCCCGATGAAAGACACCGTCGCCGCCCGCAAGTACGCGAAAGCGCTTTTCGCGCAGGCCCAGACCACCCACCAGGTTATGGCCTGCCAGCAGGGGCTTGAAGAGATCGCCCGAATTGTCAAAGCGCGTGATTCGCTGCGCCGCATCCTGCTTCAGCCGTTTATCTCTCCCGCGGAAAAGGAGAAACTGGTTCATTCCATCTTGGGGGAGTATGCGACGCCGCTTTTGGAACGGTTTCTGAATCTCCTGGTGAGCAGGCGGCGTTTTGATTTGCTGTCCCAGATCGTTGAGGACTTCCAGCAGGACGTGGACCGTTCACAGAACGTGCAGGCGCTGCGCGTGCGCGCGGCCTACCCCATGAGCGAGGCCCAGCAGAAGACGCTCCAACAGAAGCTGGAGGGCTGGCTGCGCGCCCGGGTGCGGATGCAGGTGACCGTCGAGCCGGAATTGATCGGCGGCCTGGTGATCCAGACGCGGGACCGGGAAATGGATCAAAGCATTCGCACGCAACTTAAAAAATTAAGAGAGGCGATGATCGGATAACCGGGTCACCGGTTAACCCGTCATCGGGTCATCCAGTCATCAAGGAGTCTTCTTATGGCCATTCGATCGGACGAAATAACAAGCGTCATTCAAAAACAGCTCGAGGGGTTTGAGAGCAAACTCGAACTCTCGGAAGTCGGGTATGTCCTGCAGTGCGGCGACGGGATCGCCCGCATCTTCGGTTTGAAGGAAGCGCTGGCGGGGGAGCTCCTGCAGCTCCCCAACGGCGTTTACGGCATGGTGATGAACCTGGAAACCGACACGGTCGGCGCGGTCTTGCTGGGAGACGATCGATTGGTGAAAGAGGGCGACCCGGTCAAGCGCACGCGAAAGGTCATGGAGGTGCCGGTCGGCGAGGCGATGATCGGACGCGTGGTGAACCCGCTGGGCCAGCCGGTGGACGGCAAGGGACCCATCAAGACGCAGAAATCCCGGCTCATCGAAGTCATCGCGCCCGGCATCGTGGAGCGCGCGCCGGTTAAAGAACCGCTGCAGACCGGACTCAAGGCCATCGACTCCATGATCCCGATCGGACGCGGACAGCGCGAGCTGATCATCGGCGACCGCCAGACCGGAAAAACCGCGATCGCGATCGATGCCATCCTCTACCAAAAGTCGGAGGAGGGCAAGAACCGGCCGATTTGTATTTATGTGGCGATCGGCCAGAAGCAGTCGAGTTTGGCGCAGGTGGTTCAAAAGCTGACGGATGCGGGCGCCATGGAATACACCCTGGTGGTGGCGGCCACCGCCTCCGACCCCGCGCCGCTGCAGTACCTGGCACCGTACTCCGGCTGCGCGATCGGCGAAGAGTTCATGTGGGCGGGCCGGCATGTGCTCTGCATCTATGACGATTTGTCCAAGCACGCGCAGGCCTACCGCCAGCTTTCCTTATTGCTGCGCCGCCCGCCGGGCCGCGAGGCCTATCCCGGCGATGTGTTTTATCTGCACTCCCGATTGCTGGAACGCGCCTGCAAGCTCTCGGAAAAGAACGGCTCCGGCTCTCTAACCGCTCTTCCTATTATCGAGACCCAGGCGGGTGACGTTTCGGCTTACATCCCCACCAACGTGATTTCGATCACCGACGGCCAGATCTATCTGGAAGGCGGCTTGTTCTACGCGGGGATCCGTCCCGCCGTCAACGTCGGTTTGTCGGTGTCGCGCGTGGGAAGCGCCGCCCAGATCAAGGCGATGAAGCAGGTGGCCGGCAAACTACGTCTCGACATGGCCCAGTACAACAACCTCGCGGCTTTCGCGCAGTTCGGCAGCGAACTCGACAAGGTTTCGCAGGCTCAACTCGAACGCGGCAAACGCATGGTGGAAATCTTGAAGCAGGACCAGTACGTCCCCCAGCCGGTGGACAAACAGGTCGCGATCATCTACGCGGGGGTGAACGGATTCACGGACGACATCCCGGTCGAGGCAATGAAGAAGTTCGAAGCCGACTTCCTTGCCTTCTTGGATCGCCGCCACAGCGAACTCCTGAAAACGATTCGCGAAAAGAAGACGATCGACGACGCGGTGAAAGGACAGCTCGAAGGCGCGATCAAGGAGTTTAAACAGGAGTTTAAAGGGTAAATCCCCTCTCCCGCGCGGAGCGTGGGAGAGGGTTAGGGTGAGGGCGGCATGGCTTACGCCGAACCATTAAGACGCGAATTTTCTCGCATCCTGCGCAAGGAGCAGACCGATGCGGAGAAGACGACGTGGAAGTTGCTTCGATCCCGGCAATTTGCCGGATTCAAATTCCGGCGCCAAAGAGTTATCGGCAGGTTTATTGCCGATTTTTGTTGCCTGAATCCGAAGCTTATCATTGAACTGGATGGATCGCATCACTTGGACCGTAAGGACTATGACGCTGTCCGAACAGTGTATCTAGGGGAAATGGGCTTTCGCGTTATTCGGTTCTGGGATAACCAGGTTCTGAACGAGAGTGAGGCCGTTACCGCGGCGATACTGGATGCCCTCACCCCGGCCCTCTCCCATCCTACGGACGGGAGAGGGAGTCTTAGGAATGGAGAATCTAAGGCGTAATCACGGCCTCCTTACGCGACATCCGGCGGAGGATTGTAGTGGGTGGCGCTATATTAGTTTTTTATAAGGGATAGGACGATACATCCTCTACACGACATTTGGCGGATCGCGGCACGATAAATGAGTCCAACGGTTCTGCGGTATAAGAACTACTCGTTCCGTTTCTTTTCGAAGGAAGAGTCGCGCGCCCATGTTCATGTATCATCTCCGGGTGGAGACGCCAAATTTTGGTTGGAGCCGACAGTGGCTCTGGGATCGCGTTACGGTCTGCCGGACAGGAAATTAAGAGAATTACAGAGAATCATCGAGGAGCATCAGGATGAAATCATCCGCGCTTGGAAAAAGCATTTCAAAGGGCACTTCCAGAGCTGAAGTCCAAGACGTTTCTCGCTTCGGGCTCTGGCTGTATGTGAAAGGAAGGGAATATTTTTTGCCTTACGAAAAATATCCCTGGTTTAAGGACGCAAAAGTTTCAGCGATCTATAACCTTCAATTTCGTCATGGCTATCATTTGCGTTGGCCGGATCTTGATGTAGATCTTGAGCTGGAATCTTTGGAACACCCCGAAAAATTTCCATTAACTTATGGGGAACCCAAATTTATGCGTGATCTGCACAAGGTAAGAGAAAAACTCGGTAAACGCTGGGGAAAATTGCAGGCCCGTCAGCTCCTTAGAAAAATCAACTCTCACAAACATCGAAGCGCCATCAAAGAGTTTAAGCAGAGCTTCAAGGCGTGATGATGCAGCTGCTCGAGAGATTCAGCTTGGGGTTTTCCCGGCTCGCAGGGCGGGAGGGGACCTTGCGTTTACCCGAAGCGATTTGGCAGGCGTTCATTGAGGCGCCCTATGATATAGCCCCGGATTTCATGGGTCCGCCGGGATACAAATGGGAAGACGCGCGGGGTAAGGATCACCCGAGATACGGACGATTTGTCTATGCCTTTGCCAAGCACGTCAAGCCTGAACGAATCGTTGAAATGGGCACCGACACGGGGGGAACGGCGGTCGGTTGGGCCCGGGCGCTGGTTGAAAACGGCCTGGGCCGGTTAATTTGCGTGGATAACGATGCCTATGCGCAAAGCACCTACCCGCTTGCGGTGAAAACGAATCTCGAACGATTAGCTGTTCCTGAGAGCGCAGTCGATTTGCGAAAGGGAGATTCAAAGCTGGTTGTCCCGGCGCTCGCAAGGGAATTTGCTGGGAAGGTCGATATCTATCTGGTTGACGGGGATCATACCTACGAAGGCGCTCGCGCCGATCTGTATAACGGACTGCCGATGGTGAAACCTGGCGGGTATATCCTGGTGCACGACATCGACCGCGGGCGAAAAATGAATGAACAAACGCCCAGTCACCCCCACCCGGTTTACGAGGCCTTCCGGAAATTGGCTGAAGAGCACAAATTTAAGTGGTGTGTGTTGAAATTCATCCGCAAGCACCTGGGCATCATTCAAACAGGGTGACCTCTTAACGAAATGGCTTCCCTACGCGACATCCGGCGGAAAATTAAGTCCGTCAAGAACACCCAGCAGATCACCAAAGCCATGAATCCTCCTTCGCCAAGGGCTTCGGCGGACGAGGATGGCTTGTCCGCCATAGCTCGCCTGGCGTTTGGCGAGCGCCGGCGGATGGCGGCATGCCTTGAATTCGCGATTATAGGTATTGTGTTGGTGTATCCCAGGCCGGCCTATGCAGCAAACGAAATGGTTGCGATGATGCTTGGGACCCCGGGAGTCATCGTTTCATTAGTCGGCGTCTCGATATTTGCGGTTTGTATTGCATGGATTGCGCGGCGTTCTGGTATTCGAATAACATGGCGCGACTTGATAAATAAATGGTCGCTGTTGCTAAGCGTTGCCGCTGTCGTTTTTTTTACGGAGTACATCCTAATGTCATGGTTGTTCTTAATACCCACATTCATTTTCTGTTCCGAAATAGTAATAATCATTTCTATTTTCACTCGTTCTTTACCGAGAAGCACACAATAGCCTATGGCATCTCTTCGCGATATCAGAAGAAAGATTAAATCTGTTAAGAATACGCAACAAATCACAAAGGCCATGAAAATGGTCGCCGCCGCTCGCTTGAGGCGCGCGCAGAACCGGATCCTTTTTGCGAGGCCGTTTGCGCAAAAGATGGAAGGGTTGATGACGGAACTGTTAATCCGCATCGAAGGCGAGGAAAATCACCCGCTCTTTAAAAAGCGCGCGGGCTCCAAGCGCGCGCTCCTCCTGGTCACATCCGACAAAGGTCTCTGCGGCGCGTTCAACACGAATTTGATTCGAGAGACGCTGCGGTATGTCCAGAAGCACGGTTCACAAAACGTCAGCCTTTTCATTGCGGGCCGAAAGGGGCGAGATTACTTCCGGCGGGCGGGTTTGCCGGTCGCCAAAGAGTACGTCAATATCTCCAACACCCTGGGTTTCCAGCATGCGGAAATTATCACCCAGGACCTGCTGGAGGCTTACTTGGGGGCCCGGCCCAGCGAAGCCCTTGTCGCCGTTGATTTGCTCTATAACGAGTTCAAGTCGGTGATGCAGCAGAAAGTCGTCGTGAAGCCGTTTCTACCGCTGACCGCCATCGAAAATGTCGAAGCGCGCACGTGGCCCGATTTTATTTATGAGCCCGCCAAGGAGGCCTTGCTGGAAGGGCTTCTCCTTCGCTTCCTCAAAGCCCAGGTTTTCCGAGCTTTATTGGAATCCGCCGCGGCGGAGCTGGGCGCGCGTATGACGGCCATGGAAAACGCGACCAACAATGCGGCCGACTTGATTGGTTCCCTGACATTGAATTTGAATCGCACGCGGCAGGCCTCGATCACCAAGGAAATTCTCGAAGTGGTCAGCGGCGCCGAAGCCCTGAAATAGTGTTTCGCGGGGTTCTTGAAATCTTTCTGGCGTACCGGAGGTCGCGTGAGGCGGTGGACATTCAGCAAGCGGGTTTGGGCCGGGACCGGCGCGTTTTTAACCGCGTACCCGTCCAGGCGGCGTGCCGGATTTCCAACCCGATGTTCGGGCTCGAAAGCGTGGGGTCGACCGTCAATATCAGCCTGGACGGCGTCGGGATGGTCGCGCCGGTGAATTGGTCGGAAGGAAACCGGATTCACCTCTTCATTGAGCCCGCGGGTTTCGAAACGGAAGGCGTCATCGTCTTTCGGATGGAAGAGGCCCCGCAATTTCGCTACGGGGTCCGGTTCCTACAAACTCAATTACCGCAGATCATCAAACTGCGCCGTTTTTTGAAGCAGCAGCATCATGGACGTTTAAGTCTATAATCCCGTCATTCCCGCTTTCGCGGGGGTGACGGTGAAGGAGTCCCTTAATGAGTACAGGCAAAATCGTGCAGGTCATTGGTCCGGTGGTCGATATTCAGTTTCCGGCGGGTAAGCTCCCCGCCCTCTACAACGCGGTTCATATTCCGTTAGCCGCTTCCAAAGAAAAGCCCGGTGACGGTCCGCGCGTTCTCACGGTGGAGGTGGCTTCGCATTTGGGGGATGAGCAAGTCCGGGCCATCGCCCTGGGGCCCACGGAAGGATTGCAGCGCGGGATGGACGCCAATGATACGGGCGCGCCGGTGACGGTTCCCGTGGGACGCGGGTGTCTGGGACGGTTGATGAATGTTTTGGGTGAACCTCAGGATGAGCGCGGGCCCATCCAATCCAAGGAACGATCCCCCATTCACCGGCTGGCTCCGGCGTTTGTTGATCAGGAAACGAAGCCTCAGATTTTTGAAACGGGCATCAAAGTGCTGGATTTGCTGGAACCTTATCAGAAAGGCGGAAAGGTGGGTCTTTTCGGCGGCGCCGGGGTAGGAAAAACGGTCATTATTTTAGAACTGATCAACAATGTCGCCAAGCAGCATGGCGGTGTTTCAGTGTTTGGCGGCGTGGGAGAGCGCAGCCGTGAGGGAAATGATCTCTGGCGCGAAATGCAGGAGTCAAAGCTTTCGGACGGATCGCCCGTGCTTTCTAAAACGGTGCTGGTCTTTGGTCAGATGAACGAGCCGCCGGGGTCGCGCGCGCGGGTGGGGCTCACCGCCTTGACGCAGGCGGAATATTTCCGCGATCAGGAAGGAGCGGACACGCTCCTGTTCATCGACAACATTTTCCGCTTCGTTCTGGCGGGCTGCGAAGTCTCGGCGCTGCTCGGCCGCATGCCGTCGGCGGTGGGATACCAGCCCACGCTGGCCACGGAAGTGGGAAGCCTGCAGGAACGCATCACCTCAACGAAGAAAGGGTCGATCACATCGATCCAGGCGGTGTACGTGCCGGCCGATGATTTGACGGATCCAGGCGTGGCCACGACCTTCCAGCATTTGGACGCGACGACGGTCTTGTCCCGGCAAATTGCCGAACTCGGTATTTATCCGGCAGTGGATCCCTTGGATTCCACCTCGCGCATTTTGGATCCGAAAATTATCGGAGAGGACCACTACAACACCGCTCGCGCCGTTCAGAAAATTCTGCAGAAATATAAGGACATGCAGGACATTATCGCGATCCTGGGGATTGATGAATTATCCGAGGATGACAAGATCCTCGTCTCGCGCGCGCGGAAGATTCAAAAATTCCTCTCGCAGCCGTTCTTTGTGGCGGAAACTTTCACGGGTCAGCCCGGACGGTACGTTTCCATTAAGGACACGATCCGCAGCTTCAAAGAAATCATCGAGGGCAAACACGACGCCTTGCCCGAACAGGCCTTCTACATGGTTGGCGCGATTGAAGAAGCCGTTGAAAAAGCTCAGAAAATGCTGACTACTAACGTTTAGGATCTGATGGCTTCCCTTGCGGTAGACATCATGTCGCCTGAACGCCTGGTGCTGCAGACGCAGGCGGACTCGGTCGTTGTGCCGGCGGCGGATGGAGAGCTTGGAATTCTTCCGAATCACGCTCCTCTCCTTGCGCAGTTAGAGCCCGGGACGATTCGATTGCGCCGGGGAGAGAACGTTGAATTTTTTGCCGTTTCGGGCGGATTTATGGAAGTGATCAACAATCACATTTCGATTTTTGCTGAAACCGCTGAAATGGCGCAGGAAATAGATCTGGAACGCGCAAGGCTGGCGGCGGAGCGGGCCAAGGCCAAATTGAAAGCGGCGAAAACCGATGTAGACCTCGCCCAGGCGGAAGCGGCTCTCCGAAGGGCTGTGGCGCGATTGCGCGCGACGGAAGGCATTCGTCGCGGTCAAAAAGCAGTGTACCGATAGCCTCGAATAGACCTGCATAGTTTTTGAATTCCCATTTAATTGTCCAAGCGAATTAATAAACGCTTGACATAAAATCAGGGAATTTATATAGTCCCTGAGCTTCAAACAAATAGACGCAACTGAAGACGTTTTTCAGTTGCGTATTTTGTTGTCTTTTGTTCTTTGACAGACATCTATATATAAGCGCAAGCCGACAAACGCCCCATACAGTCCGACAATGAATCGTTGGCGGACGGTATAAGGGGCAACCAAGGGTCACAATAAGTAACTTTGGTGTGAAACCAGATGAAGAGCCATCAAAACAAACCTCTATGACGGATTTGCGGAGAACCGGACACGGGCGAAAGTCCGAACCGAGTTCACGCAACCCTTTTAATGGAGAGTTTGATCCTGGCTCAGAGTGAACGCTGGCGGCGTGCTTAACACATGCAAGTCGAGCGAGATTTGACAGCGTATCGTCAGGTCTAGCGGCAGACGGGTGAGTAATATTTGGGCAATCTGCCCTTGAGTGGGGGACAACCTGCCGAAAGGCGGGCTAATACCCCATAAGACCACAGGGATGCATATCCAAGGGGTCAAAGCTCCGCAAGGGGCGCTTGAGGAGGAGCCCGAATCCTATCATGGTAGTTGGCGGGGTAATGGCCCACCAAGCCGTTGACGGGTAGCCGGCCTGAAAGGGCAAACGGCCACACTGGCACTGAGACACGGGCCAGACTCCTACGGGAGGCAGCAGTGGGGAATTTTGGACAATGGGGGCAACCCTGATCCAGCGACGCCGCGTGGAGGATGAAGGTCTTCGGATTGTAAACTCCTTTTGGAGGGGATGAATGTCTGCGTGAATAACGCAGAGTGACAGTACTCTCTGAATAAGCCACGGCTAACTACGTGCCAGCAGCCGCGGTAATACGTAGGTGGCAAGCGTTACTCGGAATCACTAGGCGTAAAGCGCAGGTAGGAGGTTTGGTAAGTCTGTTGTGAAAGCTCCCGGCTCAACTGGGAGAGGCCAACGGAAACTGCCAGGCTGGAGTGCGGTAGAGGTAGCTGGAATTCCCGGTGTAGCGGTGAAATGCGTAGATATCGGGAGGAATACCTATGGCGAAAGCAGGCTACTGGACCGTCACTGACTCTGATCTGCGAAAGCTAGGGGAGCAAACAGGATTAGATACCCTGGTAGTCCTAGCCCTAAACGATGCTCATTAGGTGTGGGAGGTATCGACCCCTTCCGCGCCGTAGCTAACGCATTAAATGAGCCGCCTGGGGAGTACGGCCGCAAGGTTGAAACTCAAAGGAATTGACGGGGGCCCGCACAAGCGGTGGAGCATGTGGTTTAATTCGACGCAACGCGAAGAACCTTACCTGGGCTTGAACTACTGGTAGTAAGTCTCTGGAAACAGAGGCTGATCCGCAAGGAAGCCAGCAGAGGTGCTGCATGGTTGTCGTCAGCTCGTGTCGTGAGATGTTGGGTTAAGTCCCGCAACGAGCGCAACCCCTATCTCATGTTGCTACCTGCGCAAGCAGGGCACTCTTGAGAAACTGCCTTCGATAAGAAGGAGGAAGGTGGGGATGACGTCAAATCCTCATGGCCCTTATGTCCAGGGCTACACACGTGCTACAATGGCCGGTACAACGGGAAGCAATACCGCAAGGTGGAGCCAAACCCTGAAAGCCGGCCCCAGTTCAGATCGTGGGCTGCAACTCGCCCACGTGAAGGCGGAATCGCTAGTAATCGCGAATCAGCAGGTCGCGGTGAATACGTTCCCGGGCCTTGTACACACCGCCCGTCACACCACGAAAGCCCGCTGCAACAGAAACCGGTGATCTAACCCGAAAGGGAGGAAGCCGTTGAAGTTGTGGTTGGTGATTGGGGTGAAGTCGTAACAAGGTAGCCGTATCGGAAGGTGCGGCTGGATCACCTCCTTTCTATTTTTCCCGCAAGGGTGAAATAGAAGTCGAACTCGGTTGCCTGGGGCGTTTGTCCGCTTGCGTTTATTTCGTTATTGGACCCGTAGCTCAGTTGGTTAGAGCGCACGCTTGATAAGCGTG
Source organism: Elusimicrobia bacterium RIFCSPLOWO2_01_FULL_59_12 (assembly GCA_001800075.1). Taxonomy (GTDB): domain Bacteria; phylum Elusimicrobiota; class Elusimicrobia; order 2-01-FULL-59-12; family 2-01-FULL-59-12; genus 2-01-FULL-59-12. The sequence continues at coordinate 16,363 of MGUR01000062.1, read as the reverse complement.
AGGTCGAAAGTTCAAATCTTTCCGGGTCCAGGTTTTCGAGAATTTACCTCTTCGGGGGTGTAGCTCAGTTGGGAGAGCGCGTGCTTTGCAAGCACGAGGTCACCGGTTCGATCCCGGTCACCTCCAGAAAATAACCCCAATATAGATGTCGGTGATTTTTCAACCGGTTAGTCGCCAGACGTAGGGCGACACCGCTTGTTGACGTCTGGTTCATTGAAACACGAATAGTCTATAACCAATAAGGGTAAGTAACGTCAAGCACCTCAATTGAAATAAGAAGGTGTAGAGTAATACCGGTTGTATTCTTATTTTTCTGACGCAGACGTTTGGCGAATCAGAAGGATCAAGTAATATGGCCAAGCTACAAAGTGCATATAGTGGATGCCTTGGCGGACGCCGTTGATGAAGGACGTGGTAAGCTGCGATAAGCTGCGGGGAGGCGCAAACAGCCTTTGATCCGCAGATTTCCGAATGGGGAAACCCTCATGGCCGTGAGGTCATGAATCTCTTGCTGAATTCATAGGTGAGAGAGGACAACCCGGGGAAGTGAAACATCTCAGTACCCGGAGGAACAGAAATCAAACGAGATTCCCCTAGTAGTGGCGAGCGAACGGGGAATAGCCTAAACGAATCGGGTGCAAACTCGGTTCGGGTTGTAGGGCTTATCAGACCGTAAGGTCGGAAAGTCAAAAATCGGTCTTCTAGTTGAATGGCTTGGAAAAGCCAGCCATAGAAGGTGACAGCCCTGTAAGCGAAAGGGGACCGACTTTCTGGATAAGTTCCTGAGTACCATCGGGCACGTGAAATCCGGTGGGAATCTGGGGAGACCACTCTCCAAGGCTAAATATGAGCGTTCGACCGATAGTGAACCAGTACCGCGAGGGAAAGGTGAAAAGTACCCCTGACGGGGAGTGAAAAGTACCTGAAACTGTATGCATACAAGCAATTCGAGCCCTATGCTGTTTCCGCAAGGGAACAGAATGGGTAAGAGTGTGCCTGTTGAAGAATGATCCGGCGAGTTATTGACAGTAGCAAGGTTAACCAGGTTGTGAATAGCAGCCCGGGAAGCCGCAGCGAAAGCGAGTCTGAATAGGGCGTCTAGTTGCTGTTAATAGACCCGAAGCCAAGTGATCTAACCCTGTCCAGGGTGAAGCCACCTTAGTCGGTGGTGGAGGCCCGAAGTGTTGAGTGTTGAAAAACTCCTACATGAGGTGGGGTTAGGGGTGAAAGGCTAATCGAACTTGGTGATAGCTGGTTCTCCCCGAAATAGCTTTAGGGCTAGCCTAATGCGATGACGCGAGGAGGTAGAGCACTGGATAGTGTAGGGCTGATAACCTCGGTTCCGAAGCTAACCAAACTCCGAATACCTCGCGGGAAGCATTGGAGTCAGTACACGAGGGCTAAGCTTCGTGGGCAAGAGGGGAACATCCCAGAACGTCGATCTAGGTCCCAAAGTCTGAGCTAAGTGGTAAAGGTAGTGGATTTGCTGAAACAGCTGGGAGGTTGGCTTAGAAGCAGCCATCCTTTAAAGAGTGCGTAACAGCTCACCAGTCAAGCGAGTCTGCGCCGAAAATGATCGGGGCTAAAGCTCAGCACCGCAATCACGTCTATGATCTGTCTACGGATGGATTATGGGGTAGGGGAGCGTTCTAGATGGGACGAAGGTGTACCGTGAGGAGCACTGGACCGTCTAGAAGTGAGAATGTCGGAATAAGTAGCGATAAGACGGGTGAGATTCCCGTCCGCCGTAAACCTAAGGTTTCCTTGAGCAACGTTCGTCGGCTCAGGGTTAGTCGGTCCTAAGTCGAGGCCGAAAGGCGTAGATGAAGGGCATCCGGTTAATATTCCGGAACCATGGTAGAGCGTTATCACCTAAGGGGGGACGTAGAAGAGTAAGCCATCCTACGACTGGATGTGTAGGTTTAAGGAGGTAGGCATTTCCCGGTAGGCAAATCCGCCGGGATAGCCGAGATCCGAGCACGACTGCGGGGAAACCCGCGGGAAGTGGCCCAATCACGCTGCCAAGAAAAACCCCGTAGGGAGTGTCTATCATGTCCGTACCGCAATCCGACACAGGTAGGTGAGGAGAAAATCCTAAGGCGCGCGAGTGAACTCTGGTTAAGGAACTAGGCAAACTGGTCCCGTAACTTCGGAAGAAGGGATGCCTGGAGGCCTGACTCTGTACAAGGGAAGGGTTTCCGGGTCGCAGTGAATGGGCTCTCGTGACTGTTTAACAAAAACACAGGCCTCTGCTTAAAACACAAGTTGATGTATAGGGGCTGATGCCTGCCCGGTGCTGGAAGGTCACGGGGATACGTTAGTGCGGCGCAAGCCGTGCAAAGCGTTGAACCTAAGCCCCAGTAAACGGCGGCCGTAACTATAACGGTCCTAAGGTAGCGAAATTCCTTGTCGGGTAAGTTCCGACCTGCACGAATGGCATAACAAAGAGAGCGCTGTCTCAACCAGAGGCTCGGTGAAATTGGGGTGCAAGTGAAGACGCTTGCTACCCGCGGTTAGACGAAAAGACCCCGTGGAGCTTTACTGTATCTTGGCACGGAATTACGGGATTGGATACGTAGGATAGGTGGGAGGCTTTGAAGTCCTTCTTTCGGGAGGGATGGAGCCAACCTTGAAATACCACCTTTCTGGTTTTGTGATTCTAACTTCGTCCCTTCTAACAGGGCGAAAGACACTGCCAGGCGGGCAGTTTAACTGGGGCGGTTGCCTCCTAAATTGTAACGGAGGCGTTCAAAGGTTCCCTCAGCGCGTATAGAAATCGCGCATCGCGTGCAAGGGCAGAAGGGAGCTTGACTGCGAGACCTACAAGTCGAGCAGGTGCGAAAGCAGGACCTAGTGATCCGGCGGTTGAAAGTGGAATTGCCGTCGCTCAACGAATAAAAGCTACCCCGGGGATAACAGGCTTATCGGATCCAAGAGTCCATATCGACGATCCGGTTTGGCACCTCGATGTCGGCTCATCGCATCCTCCCGCTGAAGTAGGTGGGAAGGGTTTGGCTGTTCGCCAATTAAAGCGGTACGTGAGCTGGGTTCAGTACGTCGTGAGACAGTACGGTCTCTATCTACCGTGGGCGAAGGAATCTTGAAGGGATCTGTCCCTAGTACGAGAGGGCCGGGATGGACGAACCTCTGGTGTACCAGTTGTTCCGCCAGGAGCATCGCTGGGTAGCTAAGTTCGGATCGGATAAACGCTGAATGCATCTAAGCGTGAAACCGACCCTAAGATGAGGATTCCCGTCCTCACACGCAAGTGTGAGGGCCTAAAGACCCGCAGAAGACTACTGCGTTGATAGGCTGGACGTCGAAGCGTTGCAAGACGTGGAGCGAACCAGTACTAATTGGTCGTGCGGCTTGGCCGTATTATTCGATCCTTTGCATTGAAGGTGTTTGACGACCCTTCCTTTATGAGGTTATAGATTTCCCGGTGGTTTTTCCGGTGGGGCCACACCCGATCCCATTCCGAACTCGGTAGTTAAGCCCACCAGGGCCGATGGTACTGATCTCGCAAGGGATCGGGAGAGTAGGTCGCTGCCGGGGTTTTTTTTAAGTTGAAAGGAACTGCTTGAAACGATTGCCCCGGACGGCTGCACTCCTTGGACTGTTATTTGTCCCCGTATTCGGTTATGCCCGGGATTTCGGGGTTTCCGTCCCCTCCATCCATAAGGGAAAGTTCACGTCGTCTGTCCTTTATGAACATTTAAAAGTCCGAGACGACTTCGACGCCCGGGGGAAGGCTGATTTCAGAAGCCATGTCGTTGGTTCTCAGTTCAGCTACGGGCTCACGGATCAAATGGCGGTGAGTCTTAAAGGCGGTGCCCTGGTGGACCCCGAAGAGAAAGCCCAGGGCAAGATCTGGCAAGGGCGGGCCGGCTATCTGTACGGATTTGATCTTTATCATGAAGTGTTTCCAGCCACCGGCTACTGGCCGGGCGTGCAGGCGAGCGCAGGCGTGACAGGTTTCCTTGTACCCTTGAGTCAGATGACCGGCTCCACTGGGACGGTGACGCTGGTGGATCAGAGGATTACGGGATTGGATTATCACGGCGCCGTCCTCTTGGCCATGAAATCGGGCCGGTTCGCTCCCTACGTAGGCGTGCGGATTTACGAACGCACCGTGGGCTGGCATGACAACCAGCCGGGCCCTACCGATCCGGCGAACGTTGGCGGGAGTGCTCATGGAAACGCGTCCCTGGTGCTGGGCGTGCCGGTACGGATCAGCGAGGCCGTCCAATTCCAGGTGGAAGCGATGTTCGTTAATCAAACGGCGATTACTGCGGGACTTACGATCGCCGTTTTTTAAAGGATTTTAATGCCTACAGAACTTAAGAAACAGACGGTCGAGACGCTGGAAAAACAGGCCAAGGAAAGCACCGGCTTGATTGTCACGGCCTTCAAGGGTCTCAAAACCACCGAGATCAACGAGTTCCGCCAGAAACTTCGCGCTTTGAAGGGCGAATACCGCGTGGTCAAGAATAGCTTGACCCGCATCGCATTCAAGAATGCCGGGATTGAATCTTTGGCGGATGCGCTTAAAGGGCCTTCCGCGATCGTCATTGAACGCGGCGATCCGATAGCCACCTTAAAGGCCGTGTTTGAATTTGCCAAATCCCACGAAAACATGAAGGTTAGTGCGGGCTACTTGGATGGTAAAGTTTTATCTGACAAGGAACTCAAGATCCTTTCAAACCTCCCCTCCCGCGAGGTTCTCATTGCACAGCTTTTAGGAACACTGCAAACACCCATGGTTAATTTGGTCAGTGTGCTGCAGGCCCCGATGCGCGATCTGGTGGGCGTTCTGGACCAGATTGCAAAGAAAGCACCGGCGGCAGCCTAGAACCAAGGCATCGCCAGACGCTTGGCGATCGCTCCAAACGACTGAGGAGGATGTCATGGCAGACAAAGCCGTATTGATCGAAGAAATATCAAAGATGTCGGTTCTGGAAGTGTCGGAGCTTGTAAAAGCTCTGGAAGAGAAATTTGGCGTGAAAGCGGCTGCGCCGATGGCCTTTGCCCCCGCGGGTGGACACGCGCCGGCGGCGGGCGGCGCCGCGGCGGCGGAAGAGAAAACCGAATTCGCGGCCGTGCTCGTCAGCGCCGGTGCGAATAAGATTCCTGTCATTAAAGTGGTGCGTGAAATCACGGGCCTGGGTTTGAAAGAAGCCAAGGATCTGGTGGAAGGCGCTCCCAAGCCTGTCAAAGGCGGTCTCACCAAGGAACAGGCGGAAGACATCAAAAAGAAACTCACCGAAGTGGGCGCGACGGTTGAAGTTAAGTAAGCGTCCGCATCCTTATATAAGCCGGAACCAGGAGGTTAAGCTTGGATAAGCTTAATTTTTCACGCATTCCCTCTATCATCATGCTGCCGGAGCTCCTCGCGATGCAAAAAACATCGATGGAGGAGTTTCTGCAGTGGAGCCTGCCTCCCGAGAAGCGTAAGATCCAGGGGTTGCAAGCCGCCTTCATGGATGTTTTTCCCATCAGCAACAACGACGAAAGTTTGACGCTGGAGTTCGTCTCCTATGAATTGGGCGAATCCCGCTATACCGTAGAGGAAGCGCTAAATAAAGACGCCATTTACTCCGCTCCGCTGAAGGCGACCTTCCGCATCCTGCAGCGTGAAGAGGGCGGGAAGGTGAAGCAGATCGCCGAGCAGGATGTCTACATCTGCGATATCCCCTTGATGACGGATAACGCGACCTTCGTGATCAACGGCGCCGAGCGCGTGGTTGTCAGCCAGCTGCATCGCTCTCCCGGCGTGATTTTCGAAGAAGATGAAGAGAAAAAGATTTCCTCCTATGGCAAGCGCCTGTATTTCGCCCGCGTTATTCCCTATCGCGGCGCCTGGGTCGAGTTTGAGTTTGATTTAAACAACGCTCTTTTTGTGCGCCTGGACAAGCACAAGAAACTCCCGGCGACAGTGCTTCTGCGTGCGGTGGGCCTGGAGTCCGATGAGCAGATTTTGCAGGTGTTTTACGATACCGAAATAGTCAAAGTGGAATCGTCGAAAGCGGATGTCCTGGCGGGCCGCGTCCTGGGGGCCGATGTCGTCCTTAAATCTTCCGGCGAAGTCTTGTTTGAGGCCAACCGCGAGCTATCCCGCGAGAATGTCGCTCAGCTTCTGGCCAAGAAGGTCCCTGAAGTGAACGTCCTGATTCTCGATCCCGCTGTGAACGATGTCACCATCCGCAACACCCTCCAGAAAGATAATTTAAAGACCCGTAAGGACGCGATCAACATGATTTATCGCGTTCTCCGAGCGCAGGAATTTATTGCGGCCGATCAAGCGGAGAGCTACCTCGACAATCTGTTGTTCAAGTCCATCCGCAAATACGACCTCACGCGGGTGGGCCGCTACAAGCTGAACAAAAAGCTGGCCCCCCTCGCGCAGTGGGTCGTTCAGCGCCCCGTCAAGCTGGAAGTCCCCTCCGACCGCAAACGCACTCTCACGCTTGAAGATATCATCTGCACCATCCGGTATGTCATCCTCCTCAATAATGATGTCAGCGAAATCACTATCGGGAAAGAGACCTTTCCCATTGAGATGGATGACATCGACCACCTTGGGAACCGACGCGTGCGCGGCGTGGGCGAACTTCTGGAGAATCAGATCCGCATCGGGCTCTCACAAATGGCCCGGATCGTGCGCGAACGCATGAATGTTCAGGATAAGGCGACCCTGGCGCCACGCGGCATCATGAATGCGGCGCCGGTGGTGGCGATCGTCCGTAAATTTTTTGGCAGTTCTCAGCTCTCACAGTTTATGGATCAGACCAACCCGCTGGCGGAGCTCACGCACAAACGGCGTCTGTCCGCTCTCGGACCGGGAGGCCTGCACCGGAAGCGCGCCGGGTTTGAAGTGCGCGATGTGCACCACACGCACTATGGCCGCATTTGCCCCATTGAAACGCCGGAAGGACCGAACATCGGACTCATTTCCTCTTTGGCATGCTATGCGCGCGTTAACGAGTATGGCCTGATCGAATCTCCCTACCGCAAGGTGTCGCACGGGAAGGCGACCGAGGAAGTCGAGTACTTGACGGCCGACCGTGAAAACGATCTGGTCGTTGCCCAGGCCAACTCGCAAATTGATAAAAGCGGCAAGTTCCTGACTCCGCGCGTGCTGTGCCGATACCGCGGCGATTTCCGCGAGTTCGATCCGGATGATGTGGATTATATGGACATCTCGCCGATGCAGGTCGTCTCAGTCTCCACGGCGCTCATCCCGTTTCTTGAGCATGACGACGCCAACCGCGCTTTGATGGGTTCCAACATGCAGCGGCAAGCCGTTCCCTTGCTGGGGGCGGAACCGCCCCTAGTCGGAACCGGTGTCGAAGAACGCGTGGCCCGGGATTCCGGAGCCGCGATTACCACGCGTCGCAGCGGCGAAGTCGTGGCGGTGTCCGCGGATGAAATCGCCGTTTGGAGCGAAGATCCCATGCCCGAGACCCCGGGACTGCGCGCCTCCTCCGCGAAGTCCGACAATCACATCGATAGCTACCGCCTCCGGAAGTACCTGCGGTCCAATCAAGACACCACGGTCAATCAGATGCCGCTCGTTCAAAAGGGTCAGAAAGTCCGCAAGGGAGACATTATTGCCGACGGCCCCGCGACGTCCGGGGGGGAGCTGGCGCTTGGGCGAAATTTGCTGGTGGCCTTCATGCCGTGGGAGGGCTACAACTTTGAAGACGCCATCCTCCTGTCGGAGCGGGTGGTCCGTGATGATTTGCTGACCTCGGTGCACATTCACGAGTTCCAGATGGAAGCGCGCGATACCAAGATGGGCGCGGAAGAAATCACGCGAGACATCCCCAACGTCGGAGCCGATGCGCTGGTCAATCTGGATGAGACCGGCATTATCCGTCCCGGCGCCGAAGTTGTCCCCGGAGACATCCTGGTAGGAAAAGTGGCCCCCAAGGGAGAACAGCAGGTCACCCCCGAAGAACGGCTTTTAAAAGTGATCTTCGGCAAGAAGGCCGAAGACACCATGGACGCTTCCTTGCGCGTGCCGCCCGGGGTCGCCGGCAAGGTGATCGGCGTACGGACCTTTGTCCGGCGAGAGAAAATGGCGACCAAGGAAGAAAACCGCCGCAACCGTGAAATCGAAGCGCGCTACGAGGCCTGGGTGGAGGACGTCCGCGAGGACCGCAAGGCGCGCGGCGCTGAAGTCGACCGGCAAAAAGATAACAAGAAGCTGACCGCGCGCGAAGCGGACGACGAAAAAGAGAAAATCAAGCTTTACTGTCAGTCCAGGGAACAGCAGCTGCGCCTGGAGATGGCGCGTGAGAAGGAAAATCTCAAGCTGGGCGATGAACTGCCCGTGACGGTCAACAAAATCGTCAAAGTGTATATCGCGATCAAACGCAAGATCCAAGTCGGCGACAAACTCGCAGGCCGCCACGGCAACAAAGGCGTTGTGTCGCGCATTGTGGCTCAGGAAGACATGCCGTTCCTTCCGGACGGAACATCCGTGGACGTGGTGCTTTCGCCTCTCGGTGTCCCTTCCCGTATGAACGTCGGGCAGCTGCTGGAGACGATGCTGGGCTGGGCGGCGCATCATTTGGATACGCAGATGAATTCCTCGGTCTTTGACGGCGCCAAAGAGGATCAGGTCATCGAAAAGGTGCGCGAAGCCAAAGCCAAACTCAAGAAGGAAGGCATTGATGAGGAGTTTCTTCCCAGCGATTATTGTAAATACCGGCTCTATGACGGACGCACGGGCGAACCGTTTGAAGAAAAGATCACGGTCGGCTACATGTACATTATCAAGCTGGCCCATCTGGTGGAAGACAAAATCCACGCGCGATCAACGGGCCCGTACTCCTTGATCACCCGTCAGCCGCTGGGCGGCAAGGCGCAATTCGGCGGCCAGCGTTTCGGCGAGATGGAAGTGTGGGCGATCGAAGCCTACGGCGCGGCGCATTGCCTCCAGGAATTTCTCACGGTCAAATCGGATGACGTGACCGGCCGCGCCAAAATGTACGAAGCCATCATCAAGGGTGAGACGTTCTCGGAACCCGGCGTACCGGAGTCGTTTAAGGTGCTGGCGCGGGAGCTTCGGGCCCTGGGCATCAATATCGAATTGATCCGCACCGCGGAGCGCGGTAAGAACGGCGCCGGGTCCAAATCGGCCGGGCGAGTCTCTGAACAAGTCGGTTCGAAATCCTAGTCCGCCACTGAGTCTTTGGCGGACTCGCCAAAGAAGTAATGGCGAGGAGGCTACAGCGTGTCCTTTCAACAACTCTTAGAACGTAAGTCGCTCAGCCCCAGCAAAGAAAAGAAAAAGGCTGATAAAGAGCTTAATTTTTCGGATTTTGACGCCATTCGGGTGAGTCTCGCCAGCCCGGAGCAGATCCTTTCGTGGTCCTATGGCGAAGTCCGCAAACCTGAGACGATCAACTACCGCACGTTCAAGCCGGAGAGAGATGGCTTGTTCTGTGAGCGCATTTTTGGCCCTGTCCGCGATTGGGAGTGCAACTGCGGAAAGTATAAGTGGGTCAAGAACAAAGGCGTCATCTGCGACCGCTGCGGCGTGGAAGTGACCGAGTCCAAGGTGCGCCGCGAGCGCATGGGCCATATCGAGCTGGCGGTCCCCATTGCCCACGTCTGGTTTCTCCGCAAAACCCCCTCCCGCATCGGCACGCTTTTGAATATAAAAATTTCTGATCTTGAGCGCGTGGTGTATTACGCCCGCTATATCGTCCTGGAAGATTTTAAAGACGTGGACAACAAGATCCTCTTTAACGCCCAGCAGCTTTTGACGGAAGAGGAATATCAAAAAATACGCCAGGAGTACGGATCGAAGGTGAAGGTCGGAATCGGAGCGTCCGCCGTTCGCGAGCTCCTGTCGAAGATCGATATTCCCGCGGAGGCCGTTGACCTGCATGAAAAAGTGAAGAAATCCAACTCGGACGCGGAGCGCAGCCGGTTGGTGAAGCGCCTGCGTGTGGTGGAGGCCATTCAGCGCTCCAAA
>MGUR01000062.1:3257-6364 GCA_001800075.1 Elusimicrobia bacterium RIFCSPLOWO2_01_FULL_59_12 | reverse complement strand
ATAACCGGTTGAAGCACATCGAAGCCCTGCGGGCCCCGGAAGTCATGATCCACAATGAAAAACGGCTCCTGCAGGAAGCCGTGGACGCGCTGATTGAAAATGGCGCCCGCGGCAAAGTCGTCGTCGGCGCAGGCAACCGTCCCTTGAAGTCGCTTTCCGACATCTTAAAGGGAAAGCAAGGCCGCTTCCGCCAAAATCTCCTGGGTAAGCGCGTGGACTATTCCGGCCGCAGTGTCATCGTGGTGGGACCTAATCTCAAGATGCATCAATGCGGATTGCCCAAGGAGATGGCGCTGGAACTCTTCAAGCCGTTTATCATCCGCGAGCTGATGAAGAAGGAAAATTTGATGCTCAAGGCGGCCAAACGGATGCTGGAACGCGTGAAGCCGGAGATCTGGGATATTCTGGACCAGGTTACCAGACACCATCCGGTGATATTGAACCGCGCCCCCACCCTTCACCGTTTAGGCGTACAGGCGTTTGAACCGGTCTTAATCGAAGGGAAAGCGATCCAGTTGCATCCGCTGACCTGCGCCGCATTTAACGCTGATTTTGACGGTGACCAGATGGCGGTTCATATCCCGCTTTCGCTCGAATCCCAACTCGAAGCGCGTCTTTTGATGCTTTCCGCTAACAATTTGCTGTCCCCGGCCTCCGGCCGTCCGGTCGCGACTCCCTCCCAGGACATGGTGCTGGGCTGTAACTATCTCACCAAGGTGAAAACGGGTGACCGCGGAGAGGGAAAGGTTTTTGCGTCCCGGGAAGAAGTGGAAGCCGCCTATCAGCGGGATGAAATTTCGCTCCACGCACGAATTAAGGTTCGGGGCATTAATCGAATCGTCGAATCAGATTTGTCCCCCCAGGACAACGCCAATCCCAACAAGTGGAAAGATTGGACCACGGTCGGCCGCGTTCTTTTCAACGCGATCGTCCCCTCCGAGCTGGGTCACGCCAATATCTCTGCCGGCAAGAAGGAGCTGGGTGCGCTGATTGACCGGTGTTACCGGACCCTCGGCCATGCCCGGACCGTGACGCTGCTGGATGATTTGAAATCCATGGGTTTCCATTACGCGACGCGCGCGGGCCTTTCGATTTCGATCCAGGACATGATCGTTCCCAAGGAAAAGGAGCGCCTGGTGAAAGAGGCGCAGGCGCAGACGCTGGAAGTCGAGAAGCAGGCCAAGCTGGGGTTGTTTACGGAAAGCGAGCGGTATAACGAGATCATCGACCTCTGGACGCGCGTGACTGACCGCATCTCAGACATGATGTTTGATGAGATGAAAAAGCAGGAAATGACGGCTTTTAAGGAAGACGAGTCCAAGTTTAACTCCATCTACATGATGGCCAACTCCGGCGCCCGCGGCAGCGCGGCGCAGATCCGCCAGCTGGCGGGCATGCGCGGCTTGATGGCCAAGCCCCAAAAGAAACTGACCGGCGGCATCGGTGAAATTATCGAGACCCCGGTCATTTCAAATTTCCGGGAGGGCTTGTCCGTCTTGGAGTACTTTATTTCGACGCACGGCGGCCGTAAGGGATTGGCGGACACCGCTCTGAAAACGGCGGACGCCGGCTATCTCACCCGGCGCCTGGTAGACGTGGCCAACGACGTCGTTATTACGACGGAGGATTGCGGCACGATCATGGGGGTTTCCATCGGAACGCTCTCTTCGGGCGATGACACCATCGAGCCGCTGGAAGAGCGCATCGTCGGCCGTATCGCGCTCGACACCGTGACGCACCCGTTGACGGATGAGGTCATCGTCAAGGCCGGCGAATTGATCGTTGCCGACGCGGCCAAGAAGGTCAACGAAGCGGAGATTGATCGCATCCGGATCCGGTCCATTTTGACCTGCGAGGCGCCCTGGGGCATCTGCGCCACATGCTACGGGCTGAACTTGGCGACCGGACGCATGGTCGGCAATGGCGAGGCCGTCGGCATTATCGCCGCCCAGTCCATCGGAGAACCAGGCACCCAGCTCACCCTGCGGACCTTCCATATCGGAGGAACGGCCAGCCGCGTCGTCAAACGCTCGCAGATCATCGCCGCCCACGACGGCGCCGTGCGGTTTTTCAACGTCCGCGTCCTGAAGAATAAAGACAATCAGAATATCGTCATCAGCCGCAACGCTGAGCTTTCCATACGGGAAGAATCCGGGAAAGAACGGGATCATTTCCGTCTTCCTTACGGCGCGCGCGCCAAAGTCACGGAAAATAAGCACGTTGAGAAGGGAACGCTCCTGGCGGAATGGGATCCGCACGCGCTTCCCATCATCACAGAGTTTGAAGGCACGGTGAAACTGGAGGACGTGATCGAAGGAATAACCGTCCACCAGGAAAAAAACAAGGTGACGGGCCTGACCGAACGCGTCATCATCGAGCACCGCGCCGAACGCCTGCATCCCCAGGTCATCATTCTCAAAGGCGGCAAGCGGATCGCATCGTATACCCTTCCTGTCGATACGTACCTGAATGTGGAAGACGGCGATAAAGTGGAAGCCGGCGCCGTCCTCGCAAAAATTCCGCAGGAAGTGACAAAAACAAAGGACATCACAGGCGGCCTGCCCCGCGTTGTGGAACTGTTTGAGGCTCGGCGGCCGAAAAATTCATCCATCGTGTCTGAAATTCCCGGTGTGGTGAAGTTGGGGATTTCCGCCAAAGGCGGTCAAAAAGTGATCGTCACGGATGAAGAGACCGGTACCGTTCGCGAGTATGCGATTCCGCACGGGAAACACTTGGTCGTTTATGAAGGGGACCGGGTCGGCGTGGGCGAGGCGCTGACGGACGGGTCGATCAACCCTCACGATATTTTGAAGGTGAAAGACGCCAAGGCCGTGCAGGAGCACCTGGTGAATGAAATTCAGGAAGTCTACCGGCTGCAGGGCGTGGTGATCAACGACAAGCACATTGAGATCATCGTGCGCCAGATGCTGTCCAACGTCCGCATCAGCAAATCCGGTGACACGGAACTGCTGATTGGGGAAATCGTGAGCAAGAACCGGTTTAAACGGATGAACGAGCAGGCCATGGCGGCCAGCGGCGATCCCTCGGAGGCTCAACCCGTGCTCCTGGGCATCACCAAGGCGTCCCTGTCTTCAGAATCTTTGATT
>MGUR01000062.1:0-3239 GCA_001800075.1 Elusimicrobia bacterium RIFCSPLOWO2_01_FULL_59_12 | reverse complement strand
GGCCAGCTTCCAGGAAACCACCCGGGTGCTGACGGAAGCGGCTTCCGCCGGCGCGATAGACTACCTGCGCGGCCTCAAGGAAAACGTGATTATCGGGCACCTGATCCCTGCGGGTACAGGAATGCGGGCGCGGCGGAACGTCGGGGAGAAGAACTGATATGCCGACAGTCAATCAACTCGTTCGATTTGGCCGGGTACCCCTGACGGCCAAGACCAAAGCGCCTGCCCTCATGGAGTGTCCACAGCGACGCGGCGTTTGCACCCGCGTTTACACAACCACGCCGAAAAAGCCGAATTCGGCGCTGCGAAAAGTGGCACGCGTCAAATTGACGTCGGGGTTTGAAGTCACCTCGTACATCCCCGGCGTGGGACATAACCTTCAGGAGCACTCTATCGTCTTGATACGCGGCGGCCGCGTGAAAGATTTGCCAGGGGTTCGCTATCACATCGTTCGCGGGACGCTGGATGCGACCGGTGTGGCAGACCGCAAACAAGGACGTTCAAAATACGGGGCAAAACGGCCGAAGAGCTGATCCCCCCTTATATAAGGAAGGACGTAAAAAGTGCCCAGAAAAGACTTAAGACCGCGTGAACGCAGAGGCCTCCCGGACCCCCATTTCCGGTACGGTTCCGTGCTCGTCTCCCGCTTGGTAAATCGCCTCAATTTTGAGGGCAAAAAGAGCATGTCTGAGCGCATGGTGGACCAGGCTTTTGCGTTCGTCAAAGAGAAGACAAAGGAAGACCCTGTGGTCATTTTTAATCGAGCCATCGATAACGTGAAGCCCCTGGTGGAGGTGAAACCCCGGCGCGTGGGAGGGGCCACCTACCAGGTGCCGGTCCAGGTCCGGCCGGAGCGCGGGACCGCCTTGGCGATGCGCTGGCTGATTCACTTTGCCCGGGAAAAAGCGGGGCGGCCTTTCTATGTGCGCTTGGCCGATGAGATTTTAGCCGCAAGCCGCCGCGAGGGCGCGGCGATCAAGAAACGCGATGACACCCACCGGATGGCAGACGCAAATAAGGCGTTCGCTCACTACCGCTGGTAATTCTAAAAATTTATGGCACGGCAATATCCTCTGGAGCGTATTCGTAATATTGGCATCGCCGCACATATCGATGCGGGGAAAACCACGACTACCGAGCGTATTCTCTTCTACACCGGCCGGATTTACAAGATCGGCGAGGTGCATGAGGGCACCACCACGACCGACTGGATGGACCAGGAACGGGAGCGCGGCATCACGATTACGGCCGCCGCCACGTACTGCACGTGGAAGGGCCTGGATGGCGTCGAACGGCAAATCAATATCATCGATACGCCCGGCCATGTGGATTTCACGATGGAAGTGGAGCGCTCCCTGCGCGTGCTGGACGGCGCGATCGTTGTGTTCGACGCAGGGAACGGCGTGGAGCCGCAGTCTGAAACCGTTTGGCGTCAGTGCGAACGCTACCATGTCCCGCGCATGGCCTTCATGAACAAAATGGACAAAGTCGGCGCCGATTTTGATATGTGCGTGGCTTCAATGCACGAAAAGCTCGCGGCCAACGCGGTGCCCATACAGCTCCCGATCGGCGCTGAAGACAGCTTTATCGGTCTTGTCGATATCATCCGGATGAAGGCCTACGTCTGGAACAGCGACAAGTTGGGCACTAAGTATGAAACCCAGGAGATTCCCGAGGAGCTAAAAGATAAAGCCAAGAAAGCGCACGCGTACCTGGTGGAGAAGGTCGCGGACTTTGACGACCCTCTTATGGAAAAGTTTTTAGAGGGGAAAGAGATTTCCGAAAAAGAAATCATCGCCGCCATACGTAAAGCGACGATCACCGGGAAGTTCTGCGCCGTTTTGTGCGGGTCCGCCTACAAGAACAAAGGGGTCCAGCCGCTCCTCGACGCCGTGTGCGATTATTTGCCGGCCCCCACCGACATGCCTCCCACACCGGGCACCCATCCAAAAACAAACGAACCGATGACCCGGCTGCCCCAAGACGATGCGCCCTTTGCATCCCTGGCGTTTAAGATCCAGGTGGATCCACGCGCCGGCGGCCGCAAACTGACTTATTTCCGAGTCTACTCCGGCACCTTGCAGGCGGGCAGTTATGTGCTCAATACCTCCAAAGGGACGGAAGAACGTATCAGCCAGATTTTGCGCATGCACGCGGATAAGAGCGAAGAAGTCAAAGAAGTGCACGCCGGGGACATCGCGGCCGTTATCGGCTTGAAAAACACCACCACCGGGAACACGTTGTGCGAGGAAAAGAATCCAATCCTCCTGGAATCGATGCATTTCCCTGAGCCGGTCATCGCGGTGGCGATCGAGCCCAAGTCGAAAGTGGATGAAGAACAGCTGGCGAAGGCCCTGAGCCGGCTGTCGGAAGAAGACCCCACTTTCCGCGTGCGGACGGACGAAGAAACGTCGCAAACCATTATTGCCGGCATGGGCGAACTTCATTTGGAAATTCTGGTAGACCGGATGAAACGTGAATTTAATGTTCAAGCCAATGTCGGCCGGCCTCAGGTTGCCTACCGCGAGACCATTCGAAATAAGGTGGAAAGTGAAGGCAAGTACATTCGTCAGACCGGCGGCCGAGGGCAGTACGGTCATTGCTGGATCATTTTGGAGCCGCAAGAGCCCGGTAAAGGGTTTGAATTTGTGGACAAGATCAAGGGCGGCTCGATCCCTCGAGAATACATTCCCGCCGTTCAAAAAGGCATCGTCGACGCGATGGAGGGCGGGGTCCTTGCGGGATATCCCGTCGTGGATGTAAAATGTACGGTCTTCGACGGTTCCTACCACGACGTCGACTCCTCGGAAATGGCGTTCAAGATTGCCGGATCCATGGCCTTCAAAGACGGCGCGAAGAGGGCAAGACCCGTTCTTTTGGAGCCTGTGATGAAATTCGAGGTGGTGACGCCGGATGACTACATGGGGACCATCATCGGGGATCTCAACTCTCGGCGCGCTCAAGTCAATGAGAACGAACAGCGCGGGAACGCGCGCGCGATCCGAGGCATTGTGCCTTTGGCGGAGATGTTCGGGTATGCCACGACGGTTCGGTCGCTGAGCCAGGGGCGGGCTTCGTTTAATCTGGAGCCGAGCCACTACGCAGAGGTCCCCCGGAACGTGGCGGATGAAATCATAGCGAAGACAACGGTCGCAGGATAGCGGAGGATACTTATATGGCCAAACCCAAATTTGAGCGGACCAAGCCGCACGTGAACGTGGGGACGATTGGGCACGTGG
>MGUR01000061.1:27394-28830 GCA_001800075.1 Elusimicrobia bacterium RIFCSPLOWO2_01_FULL_59_12 | reverse complement strand
CGAAAGAATGGAACAAATCGCGGGGGCAAGACCAAGCCCTCACCCGCGGCTCTCCCTCCGGTCGGCCTTGCCCTCTCCCACCTTCGGCGGGCGAGGGGGAACGGCGGGACACCTCCTTTTCACCCCCACACCCCACAGGCTCCTTTCTCAACCCTGCTATTTGCAGTAAAATGCGCCTGTGACCAAGCCGATTCAGCCGTGGGCCAAACTTGCGCAGTACCACATGACGTCGGCTCACGTGCTGCACGAATCGGGTCAACACCTGGACGCCGTGTTTCACCTTCAGCAAGCCGTCGAATTGATGCTGACTCCTACACCTATGACGAAGTCAAACGAATCAACAACGATGCGGAGGGATTCCTTGAATGGTCAAAACAAGAGTTGAGTTAGAACAGATAGCCAAGGCGTACGTGGAAAAACTCCGTGAAAAAGGAATTCGCGCGGAGAGGGTCATCGTGTTCGGGTCCTACGGCCGCGGGACAGCCACCGAAAGGTCTGATATCGATCTCGCTTTTATTGCAAAAGACTTTGATCGATATAACCTGTTCCAGCGACAAAAACTGCTGGCCTCATGCCGTCCGGGTCTTGTCCGCACCGATGTCCTGGCGTACTCCCCCTCAATGTTGGAAACAAGACAAAAGCAAAGCCCGTTGATTCAACAGATCATGTCGGAGGGAATGACCGTATTCCCGGTTGCCGCATGAACTCATCGCCGGCCTTGAGCCGCGGCGCCGCGCGGGAATGCGACCGGCATCTGATGGGCAGCACGGAACTCCCCTGATCATCACGCGCCGCCAACACCCGCTTCTTAAAGAACTCCGAGACCTGCGCGATCATCCGCACGACACCCTGCTGTTCCTGGAAGGCCCCAAACTCGTCGAAGAAGCCCTGCAGGCGTCGATTCCTCTGAAAACCCTGATCGTTTCCAGCTCGCACAAAGATCGCGCCGGACTCCTGGATCGCGCGAAAGCCCGCGCCGGCACTACGTTTTCGGTGTCGGAATCCATTTTCCGCAGCGTGTCCGACCTCGTGGAACCTCAGGGGATCCTCGCCATCGGCGAGCGTCCGCGGTGGACATGGCAGGATGTGACCGCCAAAAAGCCGGCGCCGATCATCGTGTTGGACGGCCTGCAGAACCCGGGGAACGTATCGGCGATCCTGCGCACGGCGGAAGCCGCCGGGGCCGCCGGGGTGGTCACGACGCCCCGAACCGCGCGGCTGACGTCTCCCAAAGCCTTGCGCGGCGCGGCGGGGTCCGCCCTCCGGGTCCCCAGCCTGGAACATCAAACCTCGGAAACCATTTCAAAACGCCTCGCCGAGGCCGGTTATACCCTCTATGCCGCCGACAGCGCAGGGGGCGCCGCTTACACCGAAGTGGATTGGAAAAAAGCCAGCGCGATCATCCTGGGCCAGGAAGGACAGGGACTTTCCGGCGC
>MGUR01000061.1:11797-27368 GCA_001800075.1 Elusimicrobia bacterium RIFCSPLOWO2_01_FULL_59_12 | reverse complement strand
CCTCGCCTGATGTCTGGCGGGCTTTCCGACAACGGCAGGAGGTTAGGCCAGGGTGAAACGGAAGGTGACGACGCCCCAGGATTCTTCCGTCGTGGAGCTGGCGCGCGTGGGGGAGAAACGCCAGGCGAGGATCGCTTCCTTGGCGAGGCTGTCGAGTTCGGTGTATCCGGAGCTGCGGACCACGCGGAGGGATTGGCGGATGCTGCCGTCCGATTTGACCGTGAAGAAAATTTTAACGATCGCGGAAATCCCTTTCTCTTCCGCCCAGGTGGGGTACTCCGGCAGGTGGCGCCGTAAGATCTTACGGTCGCCCACCGGCCCGCCGACTTCAAATCCCTGCCCCCTGACATCGCCGTGCGACGAGCCCGCGGCGACAATCTCCTGATCGGACGGCCCGCCCACCTGGATGCTGGCCACATAGCCCGATCGATTTTTCCCCGCCAGTTCGCCGACGCCGTCCCCCAACGGAGCCTGATAGCTGGAATTCGAAATGAGGCGCCTGCCTTTGGGCGCGTTATGCAGGGCGGGCGCGGCGGCGATGCTGGCTGTCTGGCTTCGCTCGTCGCCGATCGGGATCGCCACGACCGCCCCGCCGCCGGACATACCGCCCCGGTCTTTCAATTGGAAGGGAATATCGCTCGCGCGAATCCCGCGCGATCTGGACGTCAGCTTCGGCATGGGCGAAAAAGGGTTGGCCGCGGGACGAAGCGCGGGGGTCTTCGCGGTCGGCGTGGGAGCGGCGGTGAGCAAGGCGGTGTCGTCGCTGGCGCGCGGCACAAACTTGGGGATCTTGATGGCGGACACCCGAGGGCGCGGGGCCGGGGCGCGCGTGACGCGCGGGGGGCGCGTGAATAAAATCCCGGACTTTTTGACTTTTTTAACGACCGGTTTCTTTTCCACTTTCTTTTGCACGACGGGCGGCTTGGGGGGCTCGGGCGGCTTGTCGCGGTACTCGATCTGCATGAGGATCTGCGCGGGATTCATCGCGCTGCCGGGCAGGACGACGGGATTCCAGATAAACAGGATGACGTGGGCGCCCAGAGCCAGGCCGTAGGTGTTTCGCATGCGCGGCGGCTCCGACGCGATGTCCCGAAGCGCCAGGTTCATGACGCCTCCGTGTTCCACTTCAACATGACCAGGTTTGCGGCGCCGTGCCGCTTGATGAGATCCATCACCCGAACGACTTTCCCATGGACCAGCACCGGCGACGCCGTGAGGAGCACGGAACGGTCTTTCCTCCCCGCCAGGACCTGGGACAGCCGCTTCACAAATTCCAGCTCGGATCCCATGACCGCCCCGTTCAGCTTCAACGCGCCGGGAGCGAAGCTCACGATGATCGGGGTTTCAGGAGTGGCCAGTTCCTGCTGGCTCTGCGCCTTCTTCGCCTGGGCGGCGGTGACTTGAAAAATCGCCTGGGTGATCATCGGGCTCAAGACCATCAGAATGATGAGCAGGACCAGTGACAAATCCGCGAGGGGAATGACGTTGACTTCCGAGAGGGTTTCTTCGTCTTCGGTGATCCTGTGGGCCATGGAAAATTTATAACAGTGGGAGGTTACGCCGTCATTACAATCGTGTTAAAACAACGTTAAATTAACAATGAGCAAACAGACCTATTTTTCGAAGCGTTTTGAGCTAAAATAGACGCATGTTGGAAGCCGACGCCCTTGCTTGGGAAGAACGATACAGCACCACCCGCCCCGAAAAGCTGCCCTGGAACGCCGGCGGCCCTGACCCGGATTTATCGCGGCTTGTCCGGAACGGCCGGATCCGGCCGGGGCAGGCTCTGGATTTAGGGGCCGGGCCCGGGCACGACGCGGTATTCCTGATCCAGCAGGGCTTCAATGTCATCGCGATCGACATCAGTCCTACGGCCGTGAAACTGGCCCGGGAGAACGCCAGCGCGGCCGGGCTCTTCGGTTTTTTCCAGCAAGGTGATATTCGTAAGATCCCCGTGGAAGACGGTTTCGTCGACTTCGTCAATGACCGGGGATGTTTCCACGTCCTGGCCCCCTTGGACCGGCCCCTGGCGGTCAGCGAGATTGGCCGCGTGCTGCGCCGCGGGGGGATCTTTCTGCTCAGGGTGTTCAGCGATCAAGAGCCTCCCGGCGATGGCCCGCACCGATTCACCCGGAAAGAACTGGATGATGCCTTCCAAGGCAAGTTCCGAATCCTGGAGTTTTGGGAAGGGCGCTTCGAAGGGTCCGCCAAGCCTAGGAGCTATTCGATGCTGATGGAGAAGAAATGACCTCCCTGTCGTCATTGCGAGGAGCGGTATGCCCCGCCGCTAGGCGAGCTCGGAGACGAAGCAAACCCCTGAATGCAACCGAAGGTTTGCTTCGTCGGATCGCAGCGATCCTCCTCGCAATGACGTCCCTAGCGCATGCGGCGCGCTCCGAGATCCGGAACGGTGAGTTTTATGTCGACGGCGAGCCGTTTTATGTCGTGGGGGTGGGCTACAGCTCCCTGCGCCCGCACCAGAAACCGGGCGTGTCCTACGCCCAGACCAACCGGCACTGGATGGAGATGGACTTCCGCCGCATCAAGGCCGCGCATTTCAATACGATCCGCACCTGGGACGCGCTCGATCCCACCGAGCTGGCCCTGGCGAAAAAATACGGCTTGATGGTGCTCCAGGGCATCCGGCTGGATCCCCGTCAGGATTTCTCCGATATCCATAACCAGGAGTCCTGCGTCGCGCAAGTCGCGACGATCGCGCGGCAAACGAAAGACGCTGACAACGTTCTCGGCTACCTGGTCATGACCGAACCCGCGCTGGACGCCGTGGTGTCTTCCGGTGAAGAAGAGACCCTGCGCTTTTTCCGCCGGCTCAAACGCGCGATTCAAGACATCGACCCGCGGCCGGTGTCCATGGACAGCTGGCTGCCGCTCGCTTTTCTCGATCACAGCCTGTGGGATTTCGTGACGTTCAACACCTTCGCTTTCGCGCCGCAGGCCGTCAACCATGCCCTCGGATACGCCGGCTACAACCGCTGGCTGGCGAACCGTTTCGCCGCGGACCGTCCCGCCGAAGGCGGGGCTCGCCAAGGGCGGCCTTTTATCGTGGGAGAAACCGGAGGCTACGCCGTCTCCAAATCGAGCTGGAGCAAGTACGGCGGCTGCGGGGGGCTTTCGGAATACGACCAGAGCCTCCGCAACGTCGAAAGCCTGCGCGGGGCGATCGAAGGCCACGCGTCCGGCTCGGTGCTGGCGTCCTGGCTGGACGCCTGGCATTATCCGGAAGTCTCGGACGTCCATGCGGACGAACCCTGGGCCTGGAACGGGCTCCTGGGCATCCCCACCGACAGCCAAAAAGACATGAAAGGCATCCCCCGCCGCGCCTACTACGATGTCATGCAGCACAACCTGGCCGTGGTGGTCGAACCGAAGTCCAATCACCTCTATCCCGTCGCCGACCGCATCCCCCTGCGGGTCTTCACGCCGGGCGTCGTCGCCGGCGTGGACTGGACGTTGAACGGAGGCGAATGGCGCTCGCTCGAAGGCTCCGGGCGCGGCGGGTGGCACGGTTTCGTCCAGCTGCCCAAAACGGCCAAGCGCCGCCAGCGGGTGACGGTGCGCGCCGTGGATGGGAAAAACATGGAGCTGGCGCGCAAAGAGGTCTCTTTCGTGGCGGAAGTGCCGGCGGAGCGCGTGTCCATCGGGCTCCTGGAGATGTCGAAAAAAACGGGGCTGATGAGCTGCCCTGTCCGAATCACGGACGGACACCAACGACCCATCGCCCGGCGCAAAGTCTTTTTTGGATGCTACTTTCCGTCCGGCTGGCGGGAGTCCTCGGGCGTCCAGGTCACCAACGCCCAGGGAGACATCACGCTCACCTGCACGGTCCCTCCGAGAGCCGGCGACCGGTTCCTTTTCGTCGCGGCCGGCACCGACAGTCCGGACCGCGTGCGCGCGGGAGACATGCGGCTTTTCAGACTGGGAGAGTAATGCGGCCGGCCTTTGCACCTGTCGTTAGCGAGCTTCTCCAGCGCCTTCATCAAAATCCATCCGTCCCTCTCACCGGACTGCCGGGCGGCAGCAAGGCGCCTTTCCTGCTTGCGCTCGCCGCCCAATCCAAAGCGCCTCTGTTAGTCATCGCCGCCGAGGACGTCGAAGCCGACGGCCTGATCGCGGACCTGGAGGCCTGGTCGACTTTCCTGCCGTCGAACAACCGCCCCGCGCTGCTGCTTTTCCCTGAACTCGATCCCGCGGCGCGCATCGCCTCGCTGGGTCAGTGGGAACAGACTCCCTGGGCGATCGTCGCGGCGTCCTCCGCCGCGCTCAGCCGGCCCACGTTTTCCGCCAAAGAACTGTCCGCGCTCGCTTTCGAACTGCGCCCCGGCCGGCCCTATCCTCGTGCGGCCCTGCTGGAAAAGCTGGCGGGGGGTGGGTACGAGCGGGTGGAGATGGTGGAGATGGAAGGGGAGATGGCCGTGCGCGGTGAAGTCCTCGATATCTGGCCGCCGGGCGTTCCCAAACCCTGGCGCATGCTGTTCGACGGAGACACGCTGGAATCGCTGCGGGAGTTCAACGCCGGGACCCAGCGATCGGAAGCCTATCTTCAGCCGCAGAAATTGCTGCCCATCAAAGAATCCGGCCAGGGCGGGGTCCTGGCGGATTACGCACCCAAAAACACAGTCTGGTTTTGGGACGAATTGGAACCCTCTCCCTTCTCGGGAGAGGGTGGCCGGAGGCCGGGTGAGGGTGAGATCCTCTACCGCGCTCTCCCTCCAGCCCATGCCATCGACGCGGGCGCCCGATCCACCACCGGCCTGGCATCAGGCATAAAGATGGCGGCCCTGGAAGCCAAAAAACACCGTGACGAAGGGTCGTCGGTTCTTCTGTTTTGCCATAACACCGGGGAGTGCGAGCGCCTGGGTGAACTTCTGGAAGAACAGCTGGGCCCGCGCGGCGCGGAGGGAATGGAATTTATCACCGGCCCGCTGCGGAGCGGATTTGTTGTCGATCAATTGTTCGTCCTCACAAACTCCGAGATCTTCGGCCGCTACCGGCACCGGCCCCGCCTGCCGAAATTCAAGGGCGGGCAAGTCCTGCATGAAGCGCGCGACCTGAAAACCGGGGAGTATGTCGTGCACGAGCATTACGGGATCGGGCGCTACAAGGGCTTGGAGCTCCTGACCGCCGGCGGTCAGGAAGCGGAATTTCTCAAACTGGAATACAGCCGCGGGGACCGTTTGTATGTCCCGCTTGCGGACTTCCGGCAGGTGCAGAAGTACTCGGGGGCCGAGGGCAAGTCGCCGCGGTTGAATTCCCTCGACACCGCGACCTGGGAACGCGTGAAGGCGCGCGTCAAAGAAGGGATCCAGGAGCTGGCCAAAGACCTTCTGCGCATCCACGCCGCCCGAGCCGCCCTGCCGGGCCACGCGTTCCCGCCGGATTCCCATCTCGAGGAAGAGTTCGCGGCCTCGTTCATCTATGAAGAAACGCCCGATCAGTCCCGCGCGATCGCCGAGGTGAAAAAAGACATGGAGTCCCCCCGGCCGATGGACCGGGTGGTCCTGGGGGACGTCGGATACGGCAAGACCGAAGTCGCCATGCGCGCCGCCTTCAAGGCCGTCGCGGACTCCAAGCAGGTCGCGGTGCTGGTGCCCACCACCATTCTCGCCGAGCAGCATTACCGCACCTTCGTTGAACGTTTCGCCGATTATCCGGTGCGCATCGGCATGTTGTCCCGCTTCCAGACGGCCAAGGAGGAAAAGGAAACGCTCGCGGGGGCCGCCAGCGGGGCGCTCGACGTGGTGATCGGGACCCACCGATTGCTCCAGAAAGACGTGGCCTTCCATGAATTGGGGCTCCTGATCATCGATGAAGAGCACCGCTTCGGCGTGAAGCACAAGGAACAGTTGAAAAAATTCCGCGAGCGCCTGGATGTGCTGACGCTCACGGCGACGCCCATCCCGCGCACCTTCTCCTTCGCGCTGTCCGGCCTGCGCGAGCTTTCGATCATCGAATCCCCGCCCTCCGGGCGCCTGCCGATCGCCACGCAGATCGGCCCTTACGATGACGCGGCGGTGCGCGGCGCCGTTCAAAAAGAACTGGAGCGCGGCGGGCAGGTGTTCTACGTCCACAACCGGGTCCAATCGATGAACACGCGCCTGCACTTTTTGCAGCAGCTCCTGCCGGGGGTCTCGATCGCGGTGGTCCACGGCCAGATGAGCGGCCCGGCGATCGAAAAGACGATGTGGGAGTTCATCCACCGCAAACACCAGATCCTGCTGGCGACCAGCATCATCGAGTCCGGGATCGACATCCCGACGGTCAACACGCTGATCGTTGAAGAGGCGGAGGAGTTCGGCCTGGCCCAGCTCTACCAACTGCGCGGGCGGGTGGGCCGCGAAAGGCAAAAGGCGTTCTGCCACCTGTTCTACTCCGGTTCAACGCCCCTGTCCGCCGACGCCCGGGCCCGGCTGGAGGCCCTGCGGGAATTCACGGAACTCGGAAGCGGCTATCGCCTCGCGGTGCGGGACATGGAGATCCGCGGGGCGGGTAATTTGCTGGGGCAGGAGCAGAGCGGCTTCATCTCCGCGGTGGGGCTCGACCTCTACTCCCAGCTCCTGCAGGATGAAATCGCGAAACTGCGGGGGGAACCGGTCAAGGAAGCGCCGCGCTTCCCCAGCTTCGACCTGGCGATCCACGCGTTCCTGCCCGCGGAGTACCTGCCCAGCGAAGAGCTCCGCATCATTTTCTATAAGAAGCTCGTCTCGGCCGAGTCGCAGGAAGCGCTGGACGCCGTTCAGCAGGAACTCGAAGACCGCTTCGGCCCCCTGCCCCAGGAAGCCGGGTCGCTGATGGAAGTGTCCAAACTGCGCATGCGGGCGCGCGACCTGGGGATCGCCGCGGTCATCCAGAAGCCCTCCTCCCTGGACGTGCAGTTTCTGCCCAACACCCCCGTGCCGCCGGAGACCTTCGTGAGGCTCAGCCAGGAACGCGCCGCCCTCCGCTTCCGCCCCGGGCCGCCTTTCACCCTGCAAACCCAGCCTGTCGCCTTTGAATCCGCCGGCCCGGTCGCCTACCTCGCGAACCTTTTTAAAGAGCTATAACGCCTTCCCATTAGACCTAGGAAACATTAGGCCTTTTGCCGCCTGAAAATGAGCTTTTTTTTAATCGTCATGTAACACAGCGGAAGTATCCTTTTGGATGCGTGTTTCTGCCTGCGAATCCGGCGGCGCACCTATGTTTAAACGTTTAATTCGAGGACTCGCGCTGTTTTTAACGGTTTGCCTGATCGCGGACCCCGCGGCGGCGCAGGCCTTCCGCGCACTGGGTAGCCAGGCTCCGGCCCCTCTGGCGGCTCCCGCTTACGCCGACCAGATAGCCTGCCAGGCGTTCGTCCTCCCGGTCGCCCTGACCCGGCCGTCCCTGTCGCCTGCCACCACGATCCGCGCATTCAAAGCCTTCGCCGCGTGGCTGCGAATCTGGCTCCGTAAGGTCTTCCGGTTGAGCTCGACTCTGCCGGAAGCGGACGTCCCGGTAAATCCTTCCCTCCTACCGGAGGGTCCGCCGCCAACCCACGCTTTGCCAACGCTGACGGCCATCGCTTCGGTTTCACCCGCTTCACCACCGGCGGCGCCTGCCGCGAAACCCGCCCCCGCCCCATCGCGCCCGCTTCCCAAACTCGATCGCTCATTCGGCGTCAAAGTCAAACTGCCGAAACTCGCTCAACTGCGGCTTGAGTGGAACAAAATCCGCTTTGAGATTTACGCCACTCAGGAGGAGGCCCGCCGCGCTCGAACGACGTTTATAAAAACCCGCCTGGAGCCCATCGAAACAGCCGTAGCGGAAAGAAAATTATGGAGAAAATTCGTTCGAGATGTGAAAGGGTATCGTGTGGTCCCGGTTGCGATCGGAACCGGATTCACGCTCGCCCCCAAGGCCAAAGCTGCGGCATCGTTCAAAAGACCGGCCGTTTCGCGATCGCGGCGCTGGGTGGTGGACGTCTCCGCGGCGGAAGCCCGGTGGCAAGCCGTTCGCCTGCCTCATCAACCCTATGCTTCTCGCGCTAAGGCGGACAACGCCAAGCTGCAATTTATCGCCGAACTGCGCGCGGCGCGCAAAAAAAGCCGCTTGGGTGACTCCAAGGCGTGGTCGGCGTTTTACCAAAGGATCAAGTCGTCCCAGGCCGTGCGCGCCCGTGAGATCGAAGGCAGAAAAGGACAAGGCTTTTTCCTCAAAGAACGTCCCGTCACCCCGCCCAGAACGCCCGAACTCGTTCTCACAGCGCCGGAAGAAAAAGACTTCCAGCTCCCCGAGGCTGAACCCCCGGTCAGGGCCCCGCACCAGACCTTAGACACCGCAAGTCGGTCCCTGCCTTTTTTGCCGGAACAGGAGCAGTTTTGGAAGGAGTTTGACTTCTTGATCGAGCAGCTTAATAACATCCGAGCGCGCATGGCCGTGCAGCATTCCGTTTTCAATGACAAGCTCTCGGAAGCGCTCAAAAGGTTCCGCTCTTACCTGTCACCTTCTGAAATAGCGCGGGCGGAAGCCGCAATGAAACAAGCGCTCGACCGTCACGCCGCCCTGTTGCCCAAATCCGAGGCGGCCAAAATGAGCGCAGCCGGTTCATCCCCTGTCATTCCGATGGCGCGCCCCTTCACTCCGAAGCCAGCCGCCCCGGCAAAACCGGCAGCCCCGGTTATGGATGCCGCCGCCCTGGCGGCTTTAGCTTCTAAAGCCGGAGAGTTGGCCCGTGATATTCAAAAGGACACCGGTCCAGCCATGCTGGAAAAATGGGTGGCCTATCAAAGTCGCTTCAATGCACTGGGGCTCCCCAGACCCTACAACAACGAAGTCAGCTTGCTTGTGCAAGCTTTGGGAACATACAAAGTCAGCGCATTAGAGGCCGCCAAGATCCCGGGCGCACCCATCATGCAGTACGTCTTTGCTTCGCTGTCTTTGTTAATGCAAATTCAACCGGCCGCTTATGCGCCCGATCAACAGGCCGCATGGACGGCGGCCTGGCACGCTTTGATCAACAAAGAAATCGAAGACAAAATTCCAACCCTCAATTCGCCTGCAGTCTTGGAAACGGCTTTCTCGCCGAAACCAGTTTTGCCTTACCCCATGGGCAAGATCCATAGGGATATCCATACCGCCCTTCAAGTCGTTCCCATTCTGGCTCGCCTACGGAGATCGATAAATCCTGAAACAGCCCCATGGGCGGATATCCAAGCGTGGGAAACGGAATTAAGCCGTCTGGAGGCCTTGGTCGAAACCATCCATCCCGCATGGCCAGGCGTGAAAATATCCCTCCAAAAATCGATTGAAGAAGTTCGTGATCGAATCGCAGCACCCTCTGTCGAACATGTCGAGGCGGTCGCAGGGCCCCTCTTCAAGACTCCGGTGGATGCGCACGGAACCGTGGCCAGTGCGATTCTGATCGCGGGAGCTGTGGTGAGGAAACTTTTCGTGGTTGTCGTGATGGGTGGAGCAACCGCCGTATGGGCGCGCATCCTAAGCCACCTCCTGCGGCCCGCCGCGCTGGAGGCCGCGGGGCAAGGACGCCTGGCTCTGGACTCCTCCCCCAACCCGGATCTCGCGGGATGGGCTCTGGGGCTCGGCTTCCTCACGCTGGGCATGGTAGTCAGTTTTGCCGGTGCGCAATCTCTCCGCTTTATCCGAAGAAAGGCCTTTAACTCTTCCGAGCGGGGTTCAATCCATGCGGTCATGCTGAGCTACATAACGTTAGCCGTTGTTTTGATGCTGGCTTCCGTGCTTCTTCCCACGCTCTCTGCGACATGGAAGTTTATTGCCGGTTTGCAGTTCCCGGCCGTCCCTGACACGCTGGCGTTCGATGGATCTGCAGAAATGTTCGCGGTCGGCTCTTCCTTCGTTATCTTGGTCCTTTTGACGGCGGGTTTTTGGGTGTCGCGCGCATCACGCGGCGATTCGACGACGACGCTCCATGTTCAGCCGGCCCTTCCAGCACCCGCTTACGAAATCACGCGGGCCGGGGCGCCGGCTGAAGCTTCGATATCCCCCGACATATCCGCACCATGGCCGCTGAGCTTCGTCTTGCCGGCCTTGGCGTTCGTCGGACGGCGGTTCAGATCACGCACCTGGGACCGGGCCGAAGTCCGTCGAAAGGCCGACGCGGGAAAAGCCGCCGCAAGGCCGCCTGAACGCATAGGTCACCATAGAACCCAAGAAGGAAAAGGTGCCACACCGGCGGAGGAGCTGCGAAATCCCGTGCTTGTGCGCGCCAGCCTGCCGGGTCAATGGACACCTGAGATCTCGAAAGCGAATCTCAAATTGCAGCGGGCTCGCCTCAACCCTTCCGGGCCCTCCTTCCGCGACGGAGCGGCTCGAAGGGCGCGTTATTTAAAAGAATCTCTCAAGCCGAGGCCGCCCGATGCCCGCGAAACTCTGTCCGTTCTTCCGCCCCTGCTTGCCCTCGGCGGCGCGGCGCTGATGGATCTCTGGAGGAAACCTGTTGCCGCGATCACGGCTGAGGTGGATCCGGTTCAGATGGTGGGGCGTATGATAGGCTCCTTTTTGGGATTGGGCGGCCTGGGCATGGCCGTCGCGCTGGGGATCGGATTCGTGTTTGCGGCAATTATCTACCTGTCTATGCGGATGGATACGATGTCGCGGGCGCCTTTCCCGCGTGCCGTCAGTTACGCAAGCGCCCTAGGCGGCGGCCTCTTGGCGCTGGGGCTGACTTCAATCCTATGGGGCCCCATACCGAGTCGTCCGCCGCCGGCTAAACACGGAACAAAAACGGCCGTCACGGTCGCTCAGGCGGAAAATACCCAGGCCGCGGATCTACAACCGGCGGCGGCGCCCGTTTCCCAAAAAGAATCTACGGCGCCTCAACCTCTCCCCGCGCCAGCGGCGGAACAACCCCCCGCGCGACCGCCGGCGCCTGCTCCCTCCGCGCAGGAAGAAGCCCCGCAGCTTGAACAGCCGAATTCGCTTCTTGGCTCGCGCGTCATCCCTGCGGGCCCCGCTTTGCGCGCCGCCCGGAGCGGCCGCGCGTATCAATTGAAAAACGTGGACATTACCACGGCTGATTTCCTGGTGGTCCACGCCCTCCGCGATAAAAACGGTCCGGTCCCCCACATGTTTTTCAAGCTGACGCCCGGAGGATATCTCTCGCCTTCGCGGGGGGCAGGCCCGAACGCGTACACGCTGAATCTCAAAGATCTCAAGGCGCGGGGCGCCACGAGCGTGACCCTTAGCGTGGAGGTCCTCTCAGGTCCCCCGAACGATCTGAAGGTCTTTGTTCAGCCTTATCAAATCCCCGGGACGACAGGGGCCGACTTCAAGCGCCCGCTTCACCCCTGGCGCGCCGCGCTGGCGAACTTCCTGCGGGGCGGCCCCCAGGCCGGCTTTTCTATCCTGCCTACGTTCAGCCAGGTGGCCCGGTTGCTGCTGGGGCCAGCGGGCGCCTTCTTGATCATGCCGCTGGGTTACTTCTTCACATCTCTGACGCGCAAGCGGAATCCGGCCCGCTTTTTAAGAGCCGCGTTGGCAGCCGCCTGACCCCGCCCAGGAAAAACCTGGGCCTTATGGGCCGCTATTTTTAGCCGTTGGGCGGATGGCTTCACTTCGGGGCATCCTGTACACTGGACCGGGCTGGGGGAAACCACAACCCTATTTTTTTATGCGAACCCTTAAGTCTTTCCTAGCGGTAACTCTCTCGGCAGTAATGGCCGCGGAATCGGTCCAGGCGCTTCCTTATGGAACGCCGGCCGGTTCGCCGCTCTTTCAGATCTCCCTGCCCGCGTCCCTGGGCTATGTTTCCGATACTTATTCCGCCAACCCGAAACTGGAAACACGAAACCCGAAACCCGACATCATCCTGATTCAGGACCTCCACGTTAACCGCTCCGTCCAATTTGCCATTTCAGGAATCCTCAAACGCCTCAAAGAACAGGGCCTGATGCCCGGTCAGATCGCGGTGGAAGGCGACACCGGTCCTATTGAAATCAAGTCCATGCAGCGGTATCCCGATCCCTCAATAAGGAAAGAAGCCGCGGATTATCTGGTTCGACAGGGGGAAATGCCGGGGGCGATGCACTTCGCGGTGAGCGAAGGGGAGGGGGGCCTCTTTGGCATCGAGACCGACGAGTACTACCAGGCCAACTTGGAGATGTTCCGCCGCTCTTACAACGGGCGGTCGGTGCTGCGCAAGGAAATCGAGAAGATCCAGGCGGTGCTTCCGAAACTTAAAAAGGACGCCGCCAGCCGGGAAAACGCCGCGATCTTAGACAAGGACGTCCAGGCCGTCAGCCGGCTGATCAATAACCAGGTCATACCGGACGAACTGCCCGCCACCCTCGCCGCGGCGAGCGCCGCCGTGGACCATTTAAAACTCGTGTTGCCTTCTCCGTCGTCACCCCGGCAGGTCGTAAGCCGGGGTCCAGAGGCGTTTGAGAAAAAGACGCTGGATTCCCCGCTAACGACCGCAGGGAATGACGTCCAAAGTTTGATTGAACCCCTCTCGGCTTCGATCAACTTCTACGCTCTGGCGCTTCTCCGGGACGAAGAACTCTTCAAGAACGCCCTGGCTGTCCGGGAACTGGGGCATCAGAAGACCACCGTCGTGGTCACCGGCGGGTTCCATACCCAAGCCCTGGCCGAGCGCTGCAAACAAAAAGGCCTGAGCTACGCCGTCATAACCCCCAACGTCAAGCGCCACGACAAAGTCGATGAAACCCTTTATGTAGAGCGCCTGCTGGGCCACCACCTGACGCCGGAACAAGCCGCGACGGGCCAGGACTGGGCCGCGATGCGGATGATCCAGGTCGGTCAAATCGCCGGCCGGCTCTGGTATGGTGTGACAGGACATTTTGCCGCGCGCCGCGGCCGGCGGCCGAAGCTGAAAGAGGCCGTGGCGATGACGATGGCCGGGTTCGCCCTGCTCGGGCAGGTCGTGAAATCCGAGGGCGGGTCTGCGCCGCAAGGAGCGTTGTCCAGGAGTCAAAGCGTGCCCGCAAGCCAAAACCCCGAAAGCGCCGGTCAGATCCCAAGCGCCCCCCTTACCATCCGGCGTGCCGTTCTGGCGACCCTCTTAGGGCTCGGCACGCCGGCCTTCGCCCTGGGCTCCACGGGCGATCTGACCTTGATCCATTATTCTTTGGCGGGCTCAGCCGTGCTGGCCGTCGGCGTATCCACTTTTCTCCTGATCTACCGCTGGATGGGCCCCTCCACGAAAGTCGCCGGCCGCAGGCAGATCCGCGAGCTGCGCCGGTTCCTGACAGATCACGGAGACCGCAATCAGATCGGGGTGGTGCTCTACAAAGGCGGCTTGGATCCGCATCGCACCGGCGCCATCCGGATTCTGAGGATCGGTGACTCTCGGGCGCCCGGGCATCATGACCGATTAGCGCTCCACCGGCTGGGGGATTTCCCTTGGATCGATGCTGTTCACCCATGGCCCTTGGTCCTGACGGCCGAAAACGCCGGCGCAGGCATGGCGGCCAAAAACTGGATCGTGGTGGCCAGGACCCGGGCTTTGGAACAAACGTTGACCGCTTGGATCGAGGAACGAATGGCTTCCGCAACCGGGAGGAATGATCCACAAGCCCCCTCCGCGCCTGCCCAAAAGTCCGAAACGCCGGGTCAGGGTTTCCGGACCTCCGCACTTAAATCCGTGGTCCTGGCTGTGGGACTTGCGACCGGCTTCGCGATCCTCAGCCATATCCTCCAGTCCGCCGCCATATACGCCGCGGACCTGCACGCAATCGTCGTACAGCATCAGGAACAGCGGGCCTTGCTTCATTACCTCCAAAACGCGCTCAGCGCCGCGGACCTCAAGATGAAAACCTTCGCGGCTGGCCTTTTTGTCATCCCGGTAGGCATGATGGTGAATAAAGAGCTCGGCCATCGATGGAAAGAACGGCTCGCCCGCCTCCGCAGCATCGCCGCCACCGCCAGAGCCGCCTGATATTCTCTTTATTTCTCCCTGTACTAAGGAACGTCTATAAGGCGGGTCATGGCCCTGCAGAAGGCTTCGATGCCGGGGAGCTCTTTGTTGACGATGTTCCAGGTTTTGCCGGCATCCAGCCGCGTGTATTCATGCACCAGGATATTGCGAAATTTGATCAGCCGGGCCATGCTCTTCGTTAAATCCGCCGTCAACACCTTTCGTTCTCCCAAGATCAGGAAGAAATCCCCTGCCTTCTGAGCCGGCCCCCAGCCTTCGTCAGCCACGATGTGGCTGGCAATGTCCATGCACCCTTGCAGCGCATTTTGGATATTCCGCAAAACAACGTCCTGTGTATCCGGGTCCCCAAAGAGATGCTTCCGCGAACGCGGGTTTTTCTCCCGGATGCGGTCCAGGGCTGCCCGGATGTGGCGGAGCTTTTCCAGGACAATCTCGCTATCGACCATGAGGCGCGCGGAAATGCTTAAGGGTGGAAGCGTCCAGCCGGGCTTTGTAGGGCAGCCAATCAACGTAGTCAATCATGGCGCGGGCCTTGAAGGCGGTTGTGGCATGATGATTCTTTTCATGCAGGAGTTTGCCGTAGCGAAGGACCTGGTGGGTCAGGACGGGGGGCGCTTCATTCAGGATAATGACATCGGGCTCTGGGTCGATAAGACGCGACAGATCAGCCAGATACTGCAGGCGCTTCTCCAAATAGCTGGTTTCTGGAACGGACGCGTCCAAATAAACTGCCAGATCGATGTCGCTGGTAGGGCGTGCCCGCTTGCGGGCCTGAGAGCCGAAAAGGAATACCCCCTGGACCTCTGGTTTGTTTTGAAAATAAGCCCCGATTTTTTTTCTCTCCGCAGGCATCACGCGAGGATTATACCTTTCCACCGTTGGCGCCCCCAAGTTGAATTTGATATAGTCGGTGCCTCTGTGAAACGCTATTATTCGCGTGTTCTTTTGGCCGTTGGCGGGGCACTCTTGATGTTCGGTTGCCGGCGGTCCCAGGGACCGGAGGTGGCCAAGGTCGGCAGCGCTTCCATCACGGTCGAAGACTTTAAAAGCCGCCTGCAGGGAACCCCGCCGGCTTATCAGCAGTACACCGCGACCCCGGAGGGCCGGCGGCAGTTCTTGAACCTCTTGATCCGCGAGAAAGTGCTCATCGAAGAAGCGCGGAAGGCGGGCTTGCAGAAGGATGAGAACTACCGCGCGGCGGTGTCCCTGTACAAAAAGAAGTCGGAATCCGATCTGAGGGATTATCAGGACGGCTTGCTCGTTGAAATGACCCTGGCGCGGCTGCGGTCCAAAGACATCACGGTCACCGACGCCGAAGTCCGGCGCTACTACGATGCGCACGCCGAGGACTTCAGCCGCCCCCTGGAAGTCCAGGCCAGCCACATTTTAGTGACCTCTCCACAGGACGCGGACAACGCGCTGACCCGGTTGAAGAACGGGGAATCCTTCGAAGCGGTCGCGCGGGCCGTTTCCATGGACCCGGCCACCGCGGCGCGCGGCGGCAAGCTCGCCCCTTTTACCAGGGGCAGTTTGATGCCGGAGTTTGAGAACGCGGTCATACCGCTCAAGGAGGGCCAGATCTCCGGCGCCGTGAAATCCAGTTTCGGCTACCATGTCATCAAAAAGACGGGCCAGCGGACATTGCCGGCGCGCGCCTTTGAA
>MGUR01000061.1:9894-11776 GCA_001800075.1 Elusimicrobia bacterium RIFCSPLOWO2_01_FULL_59_12 | reverse complement strand
TGGATCACCCGAACACAAGCCTCTCTGGGAGTGAAAATCGACGAGAAAGCGCTGGCGGCGGTCGCGGCCGCTTCCGGGGCGCCTGAAGGCGGCGGAGGGCCGGTCCGATGATAAAACCGAGCGATTCGAAAACAAACCCTCCCCCACTGGGCGGGAGGGCGAGGGCGGGGGGGATTTCATTGAGAGCCGCCCCCCATCCTACCCTTCCCCCGCAAGGGGGGAAGGGGCTCTTGTGGTCGGTGGCTCTGTTTTTCGCCCTCCCGCTTCACGCCCGGGTGCTCGACCGCACGCTCGCCACGGTCAACGGGGACGTTATCCTCCTGTCCGAGTTTGAAAAAAATTCCACGCCGATTATCGAGCAGTTTAAAAAAGTCACCCCGGCCTCGGAGCTGACATCCGAACGCGTGGGCGAGATCAAAAAGCGGGTGCTGGACCAGATGACGGACGACCGCCTGCTGGCCCAGGAGGCGAAGAAAAAAGGGATCCGCGTCAGCCAGCTCGAAGTCGATGACGGCGTGAAAAAAGTGCGCGGCCGTTTCGGCGCCGAAGACGAATTCAACAAGGAACTGCAAAAAGAGGGGATGACCTACGACGCGTTCCGGAAGCACATCCAGAACCAGATCGCCACGATCAAGCTGATCGACCAGGACGTCAAAGCCAAAACCCCCGTCCCTTCCGATTCGGACGTCAAAAACCTTTTTGAAACCCTGTCCGCCATCCTGCAGGACAAACCGATTCCCGGCAGCCATACCGCGACCGAGGTGGACGAACTGAAATCGCTCGCCCGGGCGATGAATCAGCGCTTCGGTGAACGCGTCCGCGCCCGGCACATCCTGGTCCGGGTCGGCCCGAACGCCTCCAAAGAAGACAAGTCAACGGCCATGAACCGCGCGAAGGACGTCCAGCGCCAGCTGAAGGGCGGGGATTTCGCCGAGTTGGCCAAAAAATACTCCGAAGACCCCGGCAGCCGGGAGCGAGGGGGCGATCTCGGCTACTTTTCCCGCGGCGATATGGTCCCCGCCTTCGACAAGGCGGCGTTCGCGCTGAACGTGGGCCAGACGTCGGACGTCGTCACCACCGATTTCGGCCACCACCTCATCCGTGTGGAGGAAAAGAAAGCCGCCAGCAAGTTCAGTCTCGAAGACGTCAAGGACGATCTGAAGGAATACCTCTTCCAGCAGCGCGCCGCCAAGAAATTTGAAGCGTACGTCAAAGACCTCCGCAGCAAAGCCGACATTAAAATCAACAATCTGGAATAAGCGACTACGTGCTACTGTGTTACGGTGCTACAGTGC
Source organism: Elusimicrobia bacterium RIFCSPLOWO2_01_FULL_59_12 (assembly GCA_001800075.1). Lineage (GTDB taxonomy): Bacteria > Elusimicrobiota > Elusimicrobia > 2-01-FULL-59-12 > 2-01-FULL-59-12 > 2-01-FULL-59-12. The sequence goes on along the minus strand of MGUR01000061.1, from coordinate 10,481 downwards.
TACTGTAACCGCTGGTAATTCTTAAACCGTAACACGGCAGCACCGTAGCACCATTAACCTATGAAGCCCCGAATCGTCATCACCGTGGGGGATCCCGCGGGTATCGGCCCGGAGATCGTGGCCGCGGCCGTGCGGGATCCCGAGCTCCTGGCCCGCTGCGAACCGATCGTGGTAGGGGACCCGGTGGCTTTCGCCCTGCACAAACGGCCGCTCCCCAAAGTGGAGATGGTTCAAGCCCCGGGCCTGCGGAAAGACCTGCCGCTCGGCCGCCCTTCGCTGGAAGCCGGCCGCTCGGCGCTCGAAGCCCTCCAGGTGGCGGTCGGCCTGATTCAGGCGCGTCAAGCCCAGGCTCTGGTGACCGCGCCTGTGTCCAAGGAATCGCTCCATCTGGCAAGAGCCGGCGTCCCGGGGCACACCGAATGGCTGGCCCGCGAATGCCGGGCGCGCGCCGCGGCGATGTTGATGGTCGCGGGCCGGATGCGTGCGCTCCTGATGACCCGCCATGTGCCGCTGCGGCGGGTCGCAAAAGAATTGAAACCGGAAACAGTAATCCAATGTGCCCGCCTAGGCTATGAGTTCTGTAGGAA
>MGUR01000061.1:5628-9878 GCA_001800075.1 Elusimicrobia bacterium RIFCSPLOWO2_01_FULL_59_12 | reverse complement strand
AGAGGGGAGAGGGAGTAAGGGTGAGGGGTGCTCCGCGCCTAGTTATTTGCGGCCTTAACCCGCATGCAGGGGATCATGGGCTTATTGGCAACGAGGAGCAAACTGTTTTTAAGCCGGCGCTTCGGGCGCTCCGGAGGCGCGGCATCCTTATACATGGCCCGTTCCCGGCCGATACGGTCTTCCGGGACATGGCCCGGGGCCGGTACGATCTAGCGCTGGCGGCCTACCATGATCAGGGGATGATCCCGCTCAAACTCTACGCCGCCGACAAGCTTGTGAATATCACGCTCGGCCTGCCTTTTGTGCGGACGTCTCCCGGTCACGGAACGGCCTATGACATCGCCGGCAAGGGCGCGGCGGATGCCCGCCCGATGAAGGAAGCTATCCGCTTGGCTGCGGAGTATTCGTGCGCCCCCCGCTAGGCCAACATTTCCTGCGCGATCCGCGCGTCATACAAACAATTCTTGCGGCCGCGGAGATCCAACCCGCCGACACGGCGCTCGAAATCGGCCCCGGCAAGGGGGTGCTGACGGAACCGCTGGCCTCACGCGTCAAAGAGCTTGTCGCTGTGGAGTTTGACAGGACGCTGGCGCCTAAACTGCAGGCCCGCTTTGCCGCTTTTCCGCATGTGCGGATTGTCCAAGCCGACTTCCTAAAAATAAACCTTGATGAACTGTTCAAATCTCCCATTAAAGTCCTCGGCAACCTTCCTTATTCCATCACCTCGCCCATTTTTGAAAAACTTCTGGCCTGGCCCGGCTGGGACACCGGCGTTTTCCTGATCCAGCGGGAAGTGGCGGACCGCATGCGCAGCGGCCCGGGGTCCAAAACCTTTGGGGTGCTTTCCCTGGCGGTTCAGCTCTTCGCGGAGGTGGACCTGATCGCCCCGGTCAAACCCGGCGCCTTCGCGCCGCCGCCCCGGGTCCACTCCGCGGTCATCCGCCTGCGGCGCAAGCCCGCGCGCCCCCTGCCGGATCGCGAGATCCCGGCTTTTTTTGACCTGGCGCACGCCGCTTTCTCGCACCGCCGCAAGACCCTGGCCAACAGCCTCTCGCTTTTCGCGGAAACGCCAAAAAAAAATGTCGCGGCCTGGCTGGACCGCTGCGGCGTCCGCGCGGGCGCGCGCGCGGAATCTTTGGGACTGCCCGACTACGTCCGTTTGGCCAACCCATGGTCGATTTTCCGTCGAGAAATAAATTTGACATAACCGGTGGCAACGTTTACAATACCGTGCGTTAAAAAAGATTTTTCGCTGTCGCGGCTTTAATCCTTCCCTCGTTCCCCAAATGGAGTGACGTATTTTCGTGAAGGCCACGTTTGAAGCGTTGTGGGATGATGTTTTGTCTGCGCTCAAGTCGCAGATGAACGACGAATCCTTCGAGCTCTGGCTCCGGCCTGTGAAGCCGGCGTCTTTTGAGACCGGCCGGTTCGTCATCCAGGTGCCCAACCCGTTCTTTTCGGACTGGATGCGCGACCATTACCAGGCCCAGATCGAAAAATTGCTCCAGGAGCGCCTCGGGGAGCCGGTGACCCTCGCGTATCAGTCCCTTCACAGCGCCAGCGAGCCGCCGGCCCCGCTGAGGTATCCGGCTCCCCCCATGGCGGCCCCCAGCGTCCCCGATCCCGTCACCCCTGACAACTACCTGAATTCCCGCTACACCTTTGACACCTTTGTTGTAGGCCACGCCAACCGCTTCGCGCAGGCCGCCTCCCAGGCGGTTGCCAAAGGCCCTGGGAAAACCTACAACCCCCTGTTCCTATACGGCGGGGTGGGGCTGGGCAAAACCCACCTGATGCACGCCATCGGGCACCACATGTGCAAAGCCAACCCGCGATGCCGGGTGCTCTACACAACCTCCGAGAAGTTCATCAACGAATTTATCGATTCCCTGCGCTTTGAAAAGATGGCGCAGTTCCGCCACAAGTACCGCAGCCTGGACTGCCTGCTGATCGATGACATCCAGTTCCTGGTGGATAAGGAAAGCTCGCAGGAAGAGTTCTTTTACACCTTCAACACCCTGTATGACTCGCGCAAGCAGATCATCATCTCCAGCGACCGCCCGCCCAAAGAGATCCCCACGCTGCAGGAACGCCTGATCACGCGGTTCGAGTGGGGGGTGGTGGCGGACATCCAGGCCCCCGACCTGGAAACCCGCATCGCAATCTTAAGAGCCAAGGCCGAAGCGGACCACCTCTATGTCCCCGATGACGTCATTCTCTTTTTGGCCAGCCAGGTTCGGTCGAACATCCGGGAGCTCGAAGGGTCGCTGATCCGGGTGGTCGCCCACGCGTCGCTGACGGCCGTCCCATTGACGGTGGATTCCGCCCGGGAAACCCTCCGCGACCTGATCGCCAAGGAAGAAGCCTCGACCCCGGTCTCGCTGGAAAAAATCCAGGATATCGTGGCCCGGCATTACCATATGGATGTCCAGGACATGAAATCGCGCCGGCGCACAGACGCGATCGCTTTCCCCCGCCAGATCGCGATGTACCTGGCCCGGGAACTGACCGACCTTTCCACCACGCATATCGGCGACGCGTTCGGCGGGAAGGACCACACGACCGTGATGCACGCCACCAATAAAATTAAAGCCCGGTTGGAATCCGACCCGTTCTTTTCCGCGCTGATCAACAAAATCTCCCAGGAAATCCGTTCAGGCCGGCCTGCCGGCAGGCCGGGGTAAAAGCGGGATAACCCGCTTAGGCCGTGGATAACGCCGCCCCCTGCGAATTGTGGGGATAACCCGCGCGCGTTATACAGGCGATAGTTTCATTGAGCCGTCCGTTAAAAGTGTTTGATCTAGGTCGATTTTGAGCGTCCCCGCTGTCTCTTTCCCCATATTCAGAGCGACTACGGCTACGACTGCTTATTTATTACAATAAGAGTCTATAATAGGGACCTGTAGATAGTGTGATTCATGCAAATTGTCTGTTCTAAAACCGAACTCCTTAAAGGCATCCAAACCGTCCTGGCGGCGGTTTCCACTAAAAGCACGCTTCCAGTTCTATCCAACATCCTTCTGGAAACCCAAACCAACCAGCTTAAGTTGGCCTCCACAGATTTACAGGTGGGCGTCCGCTGTCTGATCAACGCGGAAATCGTCAAAGAGGGAGCGTTAACGGTCCCCGCCAAAACCTTCAGCGACTTTGTCCGTACGCTTCGGGAAGACCAGGAGATCGAAATCAACGCCAGTGAATCTTCCCGCATGGAAATTCGCTGCGGAAAAACGCGCTGCGTGCTCCTGGGCCTGCCGAAGGAAGAATTCCCGGTGTTTCCGGAATTTCAAGATGACCGCGCGATCTCGATTGAAGTGAAAGCGCTCCAGGAGATGATCCGAAAGACCCATTTCGCCGTTTCCACGGATGAAACGCGGTATATTCTCAACGGGATCTATTTTATTTTGGATAAGGGGATCGCGAAGATGGTGGCGACCGACGGCCGGCGCCTGTCGTATATCGCCCGCCCCGTCAAAGAGAAAACCGTGTCTATTTCGGCCATTATTCCTTCCAAGGCCCTGGGGGAAGTCGAGCGGATCCTCGGCTCGGACGGCAACCTTCCCGAAATGGTGAAAGTCAGCGTCACTGAAAATCAGGTGGCGTTTAAGCTGGGAGAAACCGTGATCATCTCGCGGTTGATCGAAGGGCACTTCCCGAACTACGAGCAGGTGATCCCCAAAACCAGCGATATCAGGGTCCAGATCGCCACCCGAGACCTCCTGATGATGACGCAGCGCGCCGCGCTGGGGTCGGGCGACCGCGGCGGGGCGGTGCGCTACGCCCTGGATAACGGCCGATTGCGGGCGATCGGGACCGCCCAGGGGCGCGTGGAAGGGGAAGATGAAATGCCGGTCGATTTTTCCGGGAAGCCCCTAGAGATCTCCTTCAACCCGGGTTTTGTGGTGGATGTTCTGAAAAACATGGATACCTCGCAAGTGGTCATGGAATTTACGTCTTCCCTCAACCCGGGCGTCATTCGGCCCCAAGGCGATGACCAGATGATCTGCGTCATCATGCCGATGCGCACCTAATGGCAGAAGGATGTTGACGCACATCCAGCGCGGGGCCCAAACCCTCACAAGGCGACTGGGTCTTTCCGAAAATCTCTCTCAGCTCGATCGGGCCTGGGACGCCGAACTCGGCGGTCTGGCGCGGCTGGCGCGGATCGTCGCGCTGGACCGGGCGTCGCTGGTGGTGGAGGCGGATTCCTCCCCGGCGGTCCAGGAGCTGACGCTTCGACGCAAGGAGCTGGT
>MGUR01000061.1:0-5621 GCA_001800075.1 Elusimicrobia bacterium RIFCSPLOWO2_01_FULL_59_12 | reverse complement strand
GGCTAAAACATCGGAAGCGTACGGCGCTTCAACCATACAAGTCCTGGAGGGCGTCGAGGCCGTCCGAAAACGGCCCGCGATGTACATCGGGTCCACCGGCATTCAGGGGCTGCATCATCTCGTCTACGAGGTCGTCGATAATTCGATCGACGAAGTGCTGGCCGGACACGCCAAGAACATCGACGTCACCCTCCATTCGGACAATTCCGTCACCGTCCTGGATGATGGGCGGGGCATCCCCATCGATCCGATGAAAGACGTGAAAGACCCCAAGCTGAAGGGCAAACCCGCGCTCGAAGTCATCCTGACGACGCTGCACGCCGGCGGCAAGTTTGAAAAGAAAGCGTACAAGGTCTCGGGCGGGCTGCACGGCGTCGGGGTCACGGTGGTCAATTTTCTTTCCGAATCGCTGGATGTGGAAGTCTACCGCGACGGCAAGATCTACAAGCAGAGCTATGAGCGGGGAAAGCCGAAGGGGCCCGTCAAGGCCTCGGGCGCGACGGACGACCAGGGCACCAAGATCACCTTCAGGCCCGATGAAGATATTTTCGGGGACAAAACCACCTACTCTTTCGACACCCTCTCCAACCGGCTGCGCGAGCTGGCGTTCTTGAACCCCGGCACCCGCATCACGATCGTCGATGAGCGCGAAGACAAAGAGCACACGTTTCATTACGAAGGCGGCATCGTGTCCTTCGTGAAGTATTTGAACGCCAACAAGGCCCCCCTTCATCCCGAACCCATTTTTTTCAAAAAAGAAAAAGAAGACGTGGTGGTGGAGGTCGCGCTGCAGTACAACGACAGCTACAATGAACAGGTGTTCTCGTTCGTGAACAACATCAACACCATCGAGGGCGGCACGCACCTCACCGGCTTCCGCAGCGCGCTCACCCGCGTGCTGAACGATTACGTCAAGAAAAACGAGATGCTCAAGGGGCGGGAACTGGCCCTCTCCGGCGATGACGCGCGCGAGGGGCTGTCCGCGGTCATCTCGGTGAAAGTCCCCAACCCCCAGTTTGAAGGCCAGACCAAGACCAAGCTCGGCAACGGCGAGGTCGAAGGCCTCACCAAATCCGTGGTGGGCGACGCCCTGACCACATTTTTTGAAGAACGGCCCGCGGTCGCCGCCAAGATCTGCGAGAAAATCATCGTGGCCGCGGAAGCGCGCGAAGCCGCCCGGAAAGCCCGGGAGCTCACGCGGCGCAAGGGCGCGCTGGACTCGGCGTCCCTGCCGGGCAAGCTCGCGGACTGCTCCGACCGCGACCCGGACCGCTGCGAGCTCTACATCGTGGAAGGCGACTCCGCCGGCGGCAGCGCCAAGCAAGGGCGTGACCGCAGCTTCCAGGCGATCCTGCCGCTCCGCGGGAAGATCATCAACGTGGAAAAATCGCGCCTCACCAAGGTGCTTTCGAACGAAGAGATCCGCACGATGATCACCGCGATCGGATCTGGCGTCGGGGACGAGGATTTCAACCTCGAGAAGGCCCGCTACAAAAAAATCATCATCATGACCGATGCCGATGTGGACGGCGCCCACATCCGCACGCTCTTGCTCACTTTCTTCTACCGCCAGATGGGGCCGCTGATCAAAGAGGGCTACATCTACATCGCCCAGCCGCCGCTTTTCAAAGTGAAGAAGGACAAGAAAGAAATGTACCTGGACACCGTGGAAGCGCTGGACCAGTGGCTGCTCACCGAAGGGCTCGACGAGATCGAACTGTTCACGCTGAGCAAGGGCAAGCTGGGCAAGAAAATCGAGATCGTCCAGCTGAAGCAGGCGTTGAAATGGCTGACGGAACTGGAAAATCTTCTTCGCAAGCTGTCCCGCAAGGGACTCAGCCTGCAGGATTATCTGGCCTGCAAGGCCAAGGAAAAACTGCCGCTGTTCCGCATCGACGAAGAGGCGGGGCCCCGCTTTATCTACACCGAGAAGGAATGGAAGAAATTTAAAGCCGAATACCTCGCCGGGCGAAAAGAGAAGCTCAAGCAGGAGATGAAGGCCGGCGGCGAAGAAGCGGCGGAAGTGGGCGAAGCGGCGGAAGAATTCGGGCCGGAAGTGAAAGATCTCTGGGAGCTCGCCAAGATCGATGCCCTCGTCGTAAAATTGAGCCAGGCCGGATTCGAGGTCGGAAGCAACGCCGGCAAAGGCAAAGAGGATGAGAAAATAGCGATCTATCGCCTGAAGGCCGACGGGCAGGACCACGATCTCGCCGATGTCCAGGAGCTCCTCGGCGCGATCAAGGATGCCGGCCGCAAGGGGGCGATGGTCCAGCGCTACAAGGGCCTGGGCGAGATGAACCCGTCCCAGCTCTGGGAAACGACGATGGACCCTTCCGTTCGGCGCCTCCTTCAAGTGAAGCTGGACGACGCCGTCCAGGCCGATCAAATTTTTACCACGCTCATGGGCGATAAGGTCGAACCGCGCCGGCTCTTTATCGAGAGCCACGCCCTTGAAGTGCAGAATCTGGATATTTAAGGAGACCCTCACCCGCACCCTCTCCCAAAGGGAGAGGGGCAAGCGAAGAGCGCGCTGAGTTTTATGGCCGATAATCAAACACCCACGCTTCCTGACCCACCGAACAACCGGATCATCCCGCGCAACATCGAAGACGAGATGAAGACGTCGTATATCGACTACTCGATGTCGGTCATCGTCGGCCGGGCGCTGCCGGACGTCCGCGACGGCCTGAAGCCGGTGCATCGCCGCATCCTTTTCGCGATGCGCGAAATGGGGCTGACGCACCGCTCCGCCTATAAGAAGAGCGCCCGCGTGGTCGGAGACGTGCTCGGTAAATATCACCCCCACGGCGATCTGTCCGTGTATGACGCGATGGTGCGAATGGTCCAGGAATTTTCCCTGCGCTACCCGCTGGTGGACGGCCAGGGCAACTTCGGTTCGGTCGACGGCGACCCGCCCGCCGCGATGCGCTATACCGAGGTCCGCATGGGCGGGATCGCCGATGAGATCCTCGGCGACATCGACAAAGAAACGGTCGACTTTGGGCCGAACTACGACGGCTCCCTGACCGAACCGCTGATCATGCCGGCGAAGCTGCCGAACCTGCTGGTGAACGGCTCCTCCGGGATCGCCGTGGGCATGGCCACCAATATCCCGCCCCACAATTTGACCGAAGTGTGCGACGGGATCGCCGCGTATATTGAAAATCCCCAGATGCCCACCGCGGACCTCCTGAAAATCATCAAGGGTCCCGACTTCCCGACGGCGGGGTTCATCATGGGCCGGCAGGGCATCAAGGATTATTTTGAGACCGGCCGCGGCTCGATCTCCATCCGGGCCAAGGTCGAGATTGAAGAGATGAAAGGCGGGCGTCAGGCGATCATCGTTAACGAGCTCCCGTATCAGGTCAATAAAGCCAGCCTGCTGGAAACCATCGCCGATCTGGTCCGCGACAAAAAGATCGCCGATATCTCGGACCTGCGCGACGAATCCGACCGCGACGGCATGCGCATGGTGATCGAACTTAAACGCGAAGGCAACGCCCAGATCGTTTTGAACCAGCTGTACAAGCACACCACGATGGAGACCTCCTTCGGGGTGATCATGCTGGCGCTGGTGGGGGGCCGGCCGAAAGTCCTGCCCGTCCGCGACGTGCTTCACCATTACGTGGAGTACCGCAAGGAAATCGTCGTCCGCCGGACCCGTTTTGAGCTCGCCCGCGCCGAGGCCCGCGCGCATATCCTGGAAGGCTTAAAGATCGCGCTCGACCACCTCGACAAGGTCATCAAAACGATCCGGGAGTCGAAAGACACCGACACCGCCCGTCTCCGCTTGATGGAGCATTTCAAGCTGAGCCGGATTCAGGCCCAAGCCATCCTGGACATGCGCCTGCAGCAGCTGACGGGCCTGGAACGCAAAAAGATTGAAGAGGAGTACGAAGAGCTCATCAAGACGATCGCGCGCTTAAAAGGCATCCTGGCGGATCCCAAGAAGGTCCTGGGGATCATCCAAACCGAACTCAAGGAGCTGAAGGAAAAATACGGCGACGAGCGCCGGACCAAGATCACCGCGGCCGCCCAGGAGTTCGAAATCGAAGATCTGGTCACCGAAGAAGACGTCGCCGTGACGATCTCGCACGCCGGCTACATCAAGCGTCTGCCGGTCACCGCCTACCGCGCCCAGCGCCGCGGCGGCAAGGGCGTCACCGGGATGACCACCCGCGACGAAGATTTCGTCCAGGAACTCTTCGTCACCAGCACCCATTCTTACCTGCTGCTCTTCACCAGCAAGGGCCGCGTCTACTGGACCCGGGTGTTTGAGATCCCCGAGGCCGGCCGGGCCGCCAAAGGCAAGGCGATCGTGAATTTCGTCCAGCTCTCCACGCATGACGAACAGATCACCGCCGCTATTCCCGTGCGGACCTTTGAAGAAGACAAGGGCAAAGAAACCAACCTTTTGATGTGCACGCAGCAGGGAACGATTAAAACGACGCCGCTCACCGAATTCGCCAACCCGCGCCGGGGCGGCATCATCGCGATCAAATTAGACGAGGGCGACAGCCTGATCGCCGTCAAGCACACCGATGGCAAAGCGCAGATCATCATCGGGACCAAAGACGGGATCGCCATCCGCTTCAAGGAAGAGGAAGTCCGGCCCATCGGCCGCGCCGGCAAGGGCGTCCGCGGCATCCGGCTCCAGAAGGATGACACCGTGGTCGGAATGGAAGCCGTCGGCGCCAAGGACGTCTTCCTGACGGCCACCGAGAACGGATTCGGCAAACGCACCAAGGTGGAAGAGTACCGCCTGCAGGCCCGGGGCGGCAAAGGCGTTCGGAACATCAAGACCACCGACCGCAACGGCCGCGTCGTCGGCATCAAAAAGGCCAATGACGGGGAAGACATCATGCTGATGACCGCCAAGGGGATGAGCATCCGCCTGCCCGCCAAGGAGGTCTCGCTGATCGGTCGGAACGTCCAGGGCGTGCGCCTGCTCCGCCAGGATCAGGACGACAAGCTGGCGGCGATCGCGCCGGTGGCCAAGGAAGATGACGAAGACGAGAAGCAGGCCGAACTGCCCCTCAAAAAATGACCTCTCCGGGCGCCCCCCCGCCTCGAAACCCATCGCGAAACACCCGATAAAGGCCCCTGCACGCTCCAAGCCGAGGGGGTGGGGGAACTCCCGGAACCCCGCCACCGGAGCAATGGCGGGGATTTTTATTGCCCTGCTTGACCCCGTGCCTTTTTCGGAGCTATCATTTTGCCGTTCCGCCCGCCGTTCAGTAGGATAATGTTCTATAGGGGGACATCATGGGAACAACCGTTGCCGGTCCGGAAGTCGCCGCGCTGGAGACGCTGAAAGCCAAAATCGATGACCCGAACCGCCCCACGCTGGACCTCGCCAGAGCCCTGCAGGCCCACCTGGCCGCCTATCCTCAGACACAAAGTGATTTAGCCGATAAGCTGGGTGTTCCCCAGAAGCGTCCTTATTTAAGCCAAGTTCTCGCTCTTCTCAAACTGCCATCCGACGTTCAGGATTCAATCGCGGGGCAAGCGCTCAGCGGCAGAGAAATGTGGCGGTTATCTTTGAGCCATGGGAACAAACCTGAAAACAGGGTGAAAACACCCGGATCATCGGATGAAAACACTGAAAACACGCCTGAAAA